>NZ_JFYC01000011.1:0-123249 GCF_000588535.1 Acinetobacter sp. 742879
AACAACATATATAAACCAAAAATGGTTGAATGTGCCGCGTGCCCCAAACTGTTATAAAAAACTGCCGCTGTAAGTGCCACAGCAAGAGCACCGACCATCATGACTTTGCCACAGCCAAAACGGTCAGCAAAATAGCCTGCTAAAATACAGCCGACCATTTGCATGACAATAGCTGCACTTTGCATTTCAAAAGTCTGTGCGCGCTCAAAGCCAAACGTACCAGTTAATAAATTTGGCATGGCTAAAATCACCACCACCACGCAGCCCGTTAAAAACCACGTAAATAACATACCAATCGCAACGGCTGTTTTATGCGTTTTTAAGACTTGTTTTACGGGCATTTCTTTTGAGATTTCTTTACGAGCCTGCATGGCTTTAAACACAGGCGTTTCTTTTAAATAAGTTCGTAAATAAAGTGCAACCAAACCAAAAATACCACCTGCAATGAAAGGAATACGCCATGCCCAGTCATGGATTTGTCCTTCACTAAAATTCAGTGAAATCCATAAAGACATGAGCGCGCCTAGTAAAATTCCTAAAGACAGCCCAGCGGTGAGTAACCCATTTGCCAGTCCGATTTTTCTTTCAGGTACATGTTCAGACACAAAGGTCCATGCGGCTGGAATTTCCCCCCCAATTGCAATACCTTGTACTACACGCATGAGTAATAAAAGTAGCGGTGCCAAATACCCAATATTTTCAAAAGTTGGCAAAATCCCGATAAACAAGGTAGGCAGTGCCATCAGTAAAATAGAAAGCGAAAATAGTTTTTTACGCCCGACCAAGTCACCAAAATGGGCCATGACGCCCCCGCCTAAGGGCCTAAAAAAGTACCCTGCCGCAAAAATACCGTAAGTATTAAGCATGGCCCAAAACGGACTAAGTGTGCTGGGGAAAAAGAGGTCGGAAATGATTTTGGCGTAAAATACATAAATCACAAAATCATAAAACTCTAAAGCTCCACCCAATGAAGAAAGGGCGAGGGTTCGTTTATCTTCTTTATTAAGATAGTTCGCATCCTGCAAAGTTAATTCCTGATCCATTTTTTACTTAATTGTTGTAATTGAAGTTTGGATATTAATGGAAAAGTGAAGTAAAAGTAAATGGAGGAAATTTGTTCTATAGGGCAATGCCGATTGGACTTACTCAGAACAAAAAGCTTTCAAACAAAAAACGCTTTAGATAAAACAAAAACAGATGTAGGAATGACTTTTCTTTTGAGTCGTTCAGCGACACAATAAAACTTGTCATAGCCAGTTTAATGAGAGATTCAAAGGATGAGTGTAGTTCTACCTGTCGCGAAGCGTGGCGAAGATATTTTAAAACTAATTGCGGCTCCCGTCTCGGCAAATGAGTTAAACAGTAATTGGCTTTATCAGCTTGCTGACGCTATGCATGCGACAATGCTCGAACGTAATGGAGTAGGGATTGCTGCACCGCAAGTTTATATCTCTAAACGTGTCATTATTGTGGCGTCTCGACCAAACCTGCGTTATCCAGACGCACCCGAAATGGAAGCAGTGGTCATGGTGAATCCTGAGATTTTAGAGTTCTCAAAAGAAGTTTGTTTAGGTGAAGAAGGCTGTTTAAGTGTGCCGGATGAGCGTGGACAAGTTGAACGTGCAGAAATGGTGAAGGTTAAATATTTAACACTACAGGGTGAAATGGTTGAGACAGTTTTTCATGGTTTTCCTGCTCGTATTGTTCAACACGAGGTCGATCATTTAAATGGGATCTTGTTTGTAGAAAGAATAAGCTAATCTTCAGTTTAAAGTTTTGAAAAACCTATAATGAGCTTGAAAAGGATAAGTCATCGGAATTACAATACTTATAGCGTGATATTTAAATCATTACAAAAGATATAATTTTAATATTATCAGCAGGTTGTGCTGAAATTTTGCGCGATGTTGTAAATCTCCTCATTTAAGGTTACTGACCATGCAACCCCCTCTCCCAGATTATTTGGCAAATGTTATAGAAGCCTGTGACATCGATAACAGCGGTCATCTCGCCGATTATATTCCTGAGTTGGCAAATGCAAACCCAAATCGATTAGCTTTAGCAATGTCTACGGTAGATGGTGAAATTTATTCGGTCGGCGATGATGATGTTGAATTCACCATACAATCAATTTCTAAACCTTTTGTATATGCCTATGTTTTACAACAGCTTGGTATTGATGCAGTACTTGCGAAAGTAGGGGTAGAGCCTTCTGGTGAAGCCTTCAATGAAATTTCATTGGGTAAAGATGGTCGTCCGAAAAACCCGATGATCAACTCTGGCGCAATTACTGTACATTCCTTGATTCAGGTCAAGCATGGTTTACATAGCGCAGAAATTCTACGCCGTTTTATGAGCGAGCTTGCTGGTCGTGAATTAAGTTTTGATGAGTCTGTTTATGATTCGGAAGTCAAAACAGCCTACCGTAATCTTTCGATCGGTTATATGTTGCGCACGGTGGGGATTTTGGAAACTGACCCTGTCGATATTGTGAATGGTTACATTCGTCAATGTGCGATCATGGTTACAGTTAAAGACTTGGTACGTATGGGCAGTGTACTTGCTAATGGCGGGGGGGATCCTAGAACTGGAAAGCGCCTATTAAATCGATCTGTAGTTAGACAAGTCCTCAGTGTCATGATGAGCTGTGGTATGTACGATGCAGCGGGTGACTGGCTTTCAACTGTAGGTATTCCTGCTAAAAGTGGTGTAGCAGGCGGTATCTTGGGTGTGCTACCGGGGCAGGTCAGTATTGCTGCTTTTTCACCTCGACTAGATGAGCATGGTCATAGTGTTCGAGGTATCGATATTTTAGAACGATTATCTCGTGACATGGGATTACATCTCATGGAAGGTACACCTTCTGCACAGACCATTGTACAAAGTCATTACCGTACAGGAAAAGATGCATCATTAAGTGTATATGTGCTTCGGGGTGTATTGAAATTTACCGAAGCTGAAATGTTGTTGCGTATTTTACAAGACGAGACAACTGATCAAAGCACAATCGTTATTGATTTAACCCAGATTTCACTTATCCACGATGTGGGTAAACGTATGTTTTTAGAAGGCGTAGATCGTCTGATTGATGATGGTCATACCCTTGTTTTAGTTGATCCTGAACAGCGCTTAGACCATGCCAGAACTGGTAAAGATCGAGAACTGCATGTTTATCATGATTTCGATGATTTGCTCGAAAAGCATGACCTACCTGCAAAAAAAAAGACTTATAGCGACATCGCGGCACTTCTAAACTGCTGAGGTGTTTTTCCTAGATGTCGCTTAAACATTGCACTGAACGCGCTGGGGTTTGTATACCCCAGTGACTCTGAAATTTGAGCAATAGATTCACCATTCGCGATTTTACTCAAGGCAAGTGCAATATGCATTTGTTGTAACCATGCCCGATATGACAGTCCAGTTTCTTTTTGGAACATACGCATTAGGGTTCTAGAACTCGTACCAATATCATCAGCCCAATCTGTTAAATCTTTTGAATGGTCAGGCGTATGTAATAACTCTTGGCAAATTTTTAAGAGTCTTTTGTCTTTCGGCCACGGAATCTGGATGGGCAACAAATTGGCCCGATGTATTTCTTCAAAAATCAAAATTTGTAAAGAACGGGAAAGCTCTTGAGAGGTTGCTGTATTTGGAGTGTCTTCTCGTTCAATTTCATTTAAACGAATTAAGAGTTCATGCAACAGATTGCTTACCCGAATAATAAAGCAATGTTGTCCCATTAGAGTTGCTGCATTTACTTCAACCAATGCCGTATTTAACTTCACGTGACTCAGTGAAATCACGCTGTGCTCTACATGTGCTGGAATCCATAACGCGCACATGGGCGGCACAATCCACACATGATTAGGCGTAAAAACCTGAATAGTTCCAGTAGAGGCATATAAAAACTGCGCACGTGTATGCGTATGGGTAGGCGTGATTTCTCGGTAAGAATGCTCAGAAGATAGCCCAATCACAAGTTCAGACAAATCAGACTGAATAAGAGAATCGGACATAAACTATCCTAAAAATTGTCACTTATACGATGATTATTGGAAGATAACTTTATAAGCGACAATTTACAATAAGCATCTCATTTAAAAATATTGGAGTTTTTCAGGTATGACGTCTTCAATACAATTGAAAGATGGTATTGCCAATACCGTTGCAAATGATCAGCCTCAAGGAATGATTATTAAAATTGTAGGCGCCGTGGCAGTCGCACATTTACTGAATGATTTAATTCAGGCGGTGCTACCAGCCATCTATCCAATGCTAAAAGCAAACTTTTCGCTGAGTTTTGCGGAGGTTGGCCTAATCTCGTTTGTATATCAAATTACAGGTTCACTGCTACAGCCTTGGATTGGACTTTATACCGATAAACATCCAAAACCGTATCTTCTCCCACTCGGAATGGTCGTCACATTCTGCGGCATTATCTTGTTAGCATTTTCACCAAGTTTTGCTGTGTTGTTGTGTGCATCTGCGCTTATTGGGGTTGGGTCTGCAACCTTTCATCCAGAGGCTTCACGGGTGGCGCGAATGGCATCGGGCGGGCGCTTTGGTACGGCTCAGTCGACTTTCCAAGTAGGCGGAAACACAGGTACAGCCATTGGCCCATTGTTAGCAGCTTTACTCATTGTCCCATTTGGACAGCATGCAGTTGCGGGTTTGGTGATATTTGCACTTTTGGCGATTTGGGTTTTATTTGGTGTAAGCCGTTGGACTGTGAGTCATGCTAAAAGTCAGGTAGCTGCACGTGCTACCCAAGCACATACTAAATTGCATGGCCGTAAGCTAATTATTGCTTTGAGCACAATTAGTGTGTTGATGTTTGCCAAATTTACCTACATTGCTAGCATTAGTAACTACTTTACCTTTTACTTAATTCAAAAGTTCCATATCAGTATTCAAACAGCTCAATTGCATTTGTTTGCCTTCTTGGCAGCCGTTGCTTTAGGTACATTTGCAGGTGGCCCAATTGGTGACAAAATTGGCCGTAAAGCGGTTATCTGGGTTTCATTTGTTGGTATGGCGCCGTTTGCATTAATGATGCCGTTTGCAAACCTATTTTGGACAACGGTTTTCTCAATTATTGCAGGTTTAGTGTTGTCATCGGCTTTTGCAGCAATGGTGGTTTACGCACAAGAAGCTGTTCCGGGCCGTGTGGGTATGATTGCAGGTTTAATGTTTGGTCTTATGTTTGGGGTCAGTGGTATTGCCGCAGCTGGGTTAGGGCATTTAGCGGATATTAACGGCATTGAATGGGTATTTGGTTTATGTTCATTGTTGCCATTACTTGGTTTTGCAACCGCATTTTTACCCAACACAAAAGTAAAATAAATGAAAAGACTCTCAGCCATACTTAGCTGAGAGTCTTTTTAATATGAACATAGCCTCATTGAAAAGACTATTTTTGAACACCAAACTTAAATACGGTGACACTGTTATAAGTTTGATTTGGGTTCAAACGAGTGGATGGGAAAGCCGGTTGATTTGGGCTATCTGGAAAATGCTGTGTTTCTAATGCTAGTGCGTCTGCTTGTCGATAGAGCACACCATTTGCACCAGCCACATTTCCCAATAAATGATTGGCTGTATACATTTGAACGCTTGGTTCAGTCGTTAAGACTTGCATGGTCCGTTTAGATTTTGGATCAACCACACTAGCTGCAAGATTGAGTTTACCTTGAGACTTTTGATTAATTACCCAAGTTTGGTCATAGCCATATCCATAAGCCAATTGCTGATTATTTGCTCGGATATCTTTTACGATTGCTTTAGGCGTTCGAAAATCAAAAGGTGTACCTGCAACCGAAGCTATTTCACCTGTGGGTAAAGAGTTTTGATCGGTTACCAATATACGGTCTGCATTGAGTTGTACCACATGATCTAGTATGCCATAAGGGTTATTGCCAGCGCCTGATAAGTTGAAATAACTGTGGTTGGTGAGATTGACGACTGTCGGTTGATCAGTTTTGGCTTTATATTCGATCTGGAATTCATTTTGATCTGAAAGACTGTAGATCACTTCTACATCTAATTTTCCGGGAAAACCTTGATCACCATTTGGACTGGTTAACTTAAGAGAAGCTTTAACGGTTTCACCTTTAGAAACGAGGGGCTTAACTTGCCAAACACGTTTATCAAAACCGGGATTACCGCTATGTAATGAATTCGGCCCATTATTTTTTTCAAGGTTATACGTTTTTCCATCTAAGTTAAATTTAGCATTGCCAATACGGTTCGCATAACGACCAATTAATCCGCCAAAATGAATGCCTTCCTTGGTATCAGTGACTTCATAACCTTTTAGATCATCAAAGCCCAAAACAATATTATTTTGTTTACCTTGGGCATCGGGAGTCAAAATCTGTGTAATTACGCCACCGAAGCTAATAAAAGATACCGAGACTCCTTTGTTATTGCTCATGGTGTATAAATCAACTTTTTGACCGTCTTGAGTCGTACCATATGGTTTTACATTTAATGTGGCTGCATTGGTAAGTTGTGCAAAGCTATAAATCGTAATACCTAAAATTACTAATTTTTTCATGTTTATACTCTATTTTTTAATCGTAGGATTGGATGAATATAAGATTGATATTTCATCTTTTTAAAGAGGTTTTTATTATAGATAGTGTTAATGATGCTTAGTGCCATTAACTCTAAATATTGAACAAACTTGCACAATTTAAGGTTATAAAGAAATTAATCTTATGAGTAAAACTCAACGGTAAGCTATTTTTATGATTCATCCCGACTCGGTTTTAAAATTTTCGTTTAGTCTAAATAGTCTCTCGTTTGATTTAGATAGCCAACACCTTCACCTTGAGCAGGGCTTAGGTTTTGTTGGTTCAAAAAGTATCGGCCATGGGGTTGTTAATGAACTCGCTATCGAAAAGATGATTTATTTTATTGAAGAAATCATCGAGTCAAGGCCCCTCAGAAATCTGAATATAAGTGGTGTAGCTGTTACATCTGATGCTGCTATGACCCACCTCAGTCAGTTATTTTTTAGTGCTAAAAAGCAAATCAGCCGTATTGAGCTTGAGCATGGTTTTAATAGTTTTATTGAGCGTTTGGGCTATTACACAAACCAAGTGTCTCCAGATCAGCTTTATATTTTTACCTATTTTGTATTTGTTCGAGAGATGATGCATCACTTAAGAGTTGAGCAAATTCAAATCATTTAACAATTACTTTCTCAATCCGCCAACTCATCATGAATCCAGTTTAAAAACAGCTCAATTTTAGGAATAAATTGGTGGGTTCGTGGATACACCAAATGATGAGCCGAGATAGGAATCGATAGTTCATCTGCAAAAACTCTAACTAATTTCCCAGATTCTAAATAATTTTGGGTAAGCAAATTACTTTCTAAAACAAAACCTAGCCCGTGTGTGGCCGCCTCAAGTGACATATAAGAGCGGTCAAAACTCAAAGTGTAGGGAAACTCAGGAATAGTTAGACCCTGATGGGCAAACCATTGTGGCCAAGTGACTAAGGTCGAGCGCGATAAAATCAGTTCTTTCTTTAATAAATCTTGAGGTTTATAAACCGGACTACGTTCCAGCAGCTTAGGGGACGCAAGCACTTCAAGCTTTTCATTACGAATCGTTCTGATTTCTACCCCTGTCCAGTTGGGCAAACCATGACGAATATCAATGTCGATCTTGTCGCGAGTAAAGTGCAAATTTTCATAGGAACATGACAAGTTAACCTGAATCATTGGGAACTTTTCTTTAAATGACTCGAGGCGAGGGAGCAACCAAAGCAAACCAAAACTTGGGGATGAATGAATATATAAACTGTCTTTAGGGCTTTTATCGGCAGCTTTTTCAGTCGCTAACATCAGGTTATGCAAAATGGTGGTGACATCTTGAAAATAGCGTTCACCAGAAGGGGTAAGTGTCACACCACGCGCACCACGAATAAATAAACTCTGCCCAATCATTTCTTCAAGCTTAGCAATTTGGTGACTCACTGCTGAAGGCGTGAGATTCAAATGCTCGGCTGCCTTCGCAACATTGCCGAAACGGGCGGTTTGTTCAAAAGCCTGTAAGGTTTTAATTGAGGGCATGTGGTTGAAATTGTTTTCACTACTATCCATGAAATGATCCATTTTTATCCCTAAAACTTATTTGAAAATAGCACAGGCATGAATTTTTTTCATGTCTTGTTGAATTTGAGCTGATTGCTGGGCTTTGTGAAAAAAGAGATTCTAAGTCAGAACTCAGGAAATAAAGCGTAAAAGAGGATTGAACATGTTACTACAAGGAAAAGTGGCATTAATTACGGGTGCAGCATCAGAACGTGGAATTGGGCGAGCAACCGCAGAAATCTTTGCACAACAGGGTGCTAAAGTCATTATTGTTGATTTAGATCTTGCTCAAAGCCAAAACGCTGCAAAGGCACTTGGTGAAGGACATTTAGGCCTTGCTGCAAACGTTGCGAACGAAGAACAGGTCAAAGTAGCTGTTGAACAAGCGCTACAGCACTATGGCAAGATTGATATTTTAATTAATAATGCGGGTATTACTCAGCCAGTTAAAACACTTGATATTCAACGCAATGACTATGACCGTATTTTAGATGTCAGCCTGCGTGGAACACTGATTATGTCGCAAGCTGTTATTCCATCTATGAAAGCAAATGGTGGTGGAAGCATTGTGTGCCTATCTTCAGTTTCAGCACAACGCGGCGGTGGTATTTTTGGCGGGCCACACTATAGTGCTGCTAAAGCAGGCGTGTTAGGTCTGGCAAAAGCGATGGCTCGTGAGTTTGGTGGTGACCAGATTCGTGTAAATTCTCTTACTCCAGGTCTAATCCAGACTGATATTACTGGCGGTTTAATGAATGATGACCGTCGTCATGACATTTTGGCAGGTATTCCTCTCGGCCGCTTAGGTAAAGCGCAAGATGTTGCAAATGCAGCATTATTTTTGGCAAGTGATCTGTCAGCTTACTTAACTGGTGTCACACTCGATGTAAATGGTGGCATGCTGATTCATTAATCGCTCACTATTTCAAAACTAAAAATAGAATGATGGTCACAAGAGGATACTGTGGCCAAATGTAAAGGGATTCGCATGATGGATACAGTATTTTCATCTGAAGTAGATACGGCGGTTCGTAAATCTGCCTATCGAAAAATTGCATTTCGGCTCATGCCATTTTTAATGCTTTGTTATTTTTGTGCCTATTTAGATCGAGTAAACGTGGGTTTTGCCAAGCTCCAAATGATGAGCGATTTACAGTTTAGTGAAGCTGTATATGGTCTAGGCGCAGGGATTTTCTTTATTGGTTATTTCCTCTGTGAAGTACCAAGTAACATTGTACTTCACAAGGTAGGCGCAAGACGTTGGATTGCCCGAATCATGATTACATGGGGCATTTTGTCAGGTTGTTTTGCTTTTGTTCAAACCGAATGGCAATTTTACACTTTACGTTTTTTGCTTGGTGTTGCTGAAGCTGGGCTAGCTCCGGGTTTGTTGCTCTATCTCACTTACTGGTTCCCATCTTACCGCCGTGCGCGCATGACCGTACTTTGGTTTATCGCGATTCCAATTTCAGGAATGATTGGTGGACCACTTTCAGGCTTAATCATGGACCGAATGAGCGGTGTACATGGTTGGTTTGGCTGGCAGTGGATGTTTGTTATCGAAGCTATTCCCACAGTGATTGTCGGCTTACTTGTACTTGCTGTTTTAAAAGACTCTGTTCAAGACGCCAACTGGTTAACCCAAGACGAAAAAAACTTGGTGAAGCAAGAGCTTGCTCAAGATAATCAGCACAAAGAAGGTCATGCTAGCGTCAAAGAGTTCATCGCAGATAAACGCTTGTGGCTACTGGCAGGTATTTACTTTTGTGTCGTGATGGGGCAATACGCCATTACATTTTGGCTACCAACTCTCATTCGTAACTCGGGCATTAGTGATAACTGGCATATCGGTTTGCTCACCAGTCTGCCTTATATGTGTGCCATTGTGGTCATGATTTTGGCAGGACGTAGCGGGGACCATTTTCAAGAGCGCCGCTGGCACTTAATTATCCCGATGTGTGCAGGCGCTTTAGCACTTACATTTGCAACTTTATTCGCTTCAAATCTAACGCTCTCTTTAATTTGCCTTTGCATCGCAGCCTCAGGTGTGCTGACGGCATCCTCTTTATTCTGGATGTTACCGACCAACTTTTTGGGTGGTGTTTCCGCAGCGGCAGGTATTGCAGCAGTGAATAGCTTCGCCAATCTTGCAGGATTTTGCTCACCTTATTTAATCGGTTGGGTCACTACCAACACAGGTTCAAATGCAATCGGCATGTTCTTAATCACAGCAGTATTAATTTTCGGTGCCAGTTTGGTTCTGCGTGTTCCGGCAAAACTGGTCAATCGTTAATAAGGAATAGTAAATGACAATGTTAAATGTTGATAAAGCAGGCCAATTTGCCGAGTTGCAACAACGTGCCTACCACATTCGCCAACATGCTTTACGCATGGGGCAAGTACAAGGTCAAGGTTATGTTGGACAAGCTTTGGGGGCTGCAGATCTACTGGCAGTATCTTATTTTCATGCGATGAAATATCAGCCAGAAAACCCCGAATGGGAAGGCCGTGACCGTTTTTATCTTTCTATTGGACACTATGCAATTGCACTCTATGCAGCCTTAATCGAAGCAAAAATTATTCCGCTTGAAGAACTTGAAACCTACGGAGCCGATGACAGTCGGTTACCAATGTCGGGCATGGCTTCTTACACACCAGGGATGGAAATTACAGGTGGTTCATTGGGGCATGGCCTTGGAATTGCAGTCGGCGCATGTTTAGGGCTAAAACAGAAAAAGTCAGATGCTTTTGTATATAACTTACTTTCTGATGGAGAGCTAAATGAGGGCTCAACATGGGAAGCCGTGATGTCTGCTTCGCATTGGAAACTAGATAACTTAATTGCCATTATTGATGTGAATAATCAGCAGGCAGATGGGCACTCCAGTGAAATTTTAGCATTTGAGCCAATTGTTGATCGTTGGCAGTCATTTGGTTGGTACACCCAACGTGTGGATGGCAACAACATGGAAGCTTTGCTTGAAGCATTCGAACAAGCGCGAAACCATGAGGGAAAATGCCCACGCGTCATTATTTGTGACACCAAAATGGGTAAAGGCGTGTCGTTCTTGGAAAGCCGTGAAAAAACGCACTTCATTCGTGTTGATGAACATGAATGGGACGACGCTTTAAATATTTTGACCCACTACGGACAGTAAGGACTACACCATGAGCCAGTTAGCTAATCCTCCTAAGAAAAAACTAACCACTTCGGCAATGATTGCTTCTATTGCTGCCGAGGGCCAACCGACCAAACCAGCACCATTTGGACATGCACTGAATGCCTTGGCAAAAGAGCGTGACGATATCGTAGGTTTATCAGCAGATTTATCTAAATACACTGATCTACATATTTTTGCTAAAGAAAACCCAGACAAGTTTTTCCAAATGGGTATGGCAGAACAACTTTTGATGAGTGCAGCAGCAGGACTTGCTCGTGAAGGGTTTGTTCCTTTTGCAACAACTTATGCCGTATTTGCATCACGCCGTGCCTACGATTTTATTTGTATGGCAATTGCGGAAGATAACCTGAATGTCAAAATTGTAGCAGCTCTTCCGGGATTAACCACAGGCTACGGCCCAAGTCATCAGGCAACGGATGATATTGCAATTTTCCGTGCTATGCCGAACTTGATGGTTATCGATCCATGTGATGCCTTGGAAATTGAACAGGCGATTCCTCAGATTGCCGCGCATAATGGCCCGGTATATATGCGTTTATTACGCGGTCAGGTTCCGTTAGTGCTCGATAAATACAACTACCAGTTTAAATTGGGTAAGGCACAGGTGATTAAACCCGGTAAAGACTTGCTCATTATCTCGACTGGTTTATTGACCATGCGTGCGCTTGAGGCAGCCGAAGAACTTGAAAAAGAGGGCATTGATGTTTCAGTGTTGCATGTACCGACCATTAAGCCTTTAGATGAACAAACTATTTTGGATGAAGTCACAAAAGGTGGCCGTCCTGTTTTAACTGCTGAAAATCATTCAGTGGTTGGTGGTTTAGGGGAGGCTGTTGGCTCACTACTTTTAAAAAATGGGCAACATCCTCGTTTTGACATGATTGGTTTGCCAGATGCATTTTTAGATGCAGGGGCATTGCCCACTTTGCATGATCGCTATGGTATTTCAACTGAAGCAGTGAAAGAGAAGATCAAGGCACATTTGAAGTAGAAAGATTAAACTTTCAAATTGAAAAGGGCGTGATGGAATTTCCTTCACGCCCTATTTTTAATCAAGATGATTTAAAAACTTAAGCAATCGAATCATCTAAATTCGGAGCTAACCAACGTTTAGCTTCATCCAGTGTCCAGCCTTTACGTTTTGCATAATCTTCAAGTTGGTCTTGAGAGATCTTGCCCACGTTAAAGTATTCGCTTTGAGGATGCGAATAGTAGAAACCACTTACTGAAGATGGTGGCATCATTGCAAAGTGTTCAGTCAGTTTAGTACCGATTTTGTCGGTAGAACCTAACCAGTCGAACAACACCGCTTTTTCAGAGTGCTCTGGGCAAGCAGGGTAACCCGGTGCAGGGCGAATACCGACATATTTCTCTTTAATCAGTTCTTCATTGCTAAGCTGCTCATCCGCTTTATAGCCCCAGAACTCTTTACGAATGCGTTCATGCAAGTGTTCTGCAAAGGCTTCAGCAAAACGGTCAGCCAATGACTGTACTAAAATTGCAGAGTAGTCATCACCTTTGGCTTTGTACTCATTGGCCAGTTCTTCTGCACCAAAAATCGATACAGTGAATCCGCCTAAGTAGTCCTGTTGTTCACGGTCATTACGAATGTAATCTGCCAAAGACAAGTTTGGTTTACCTGTCACTTTGTCAGATTGCTGGCGTAAGTGCTCAAAAGTATGCGTAACATTTTGACCCGCTTCATCAAATACGCTCACTGTGTCTGCGTCAGTGCGCTGTGCAGGGAACATACCGAATACGGCACGAGCATCAAAACGGTTGTTATCGATAATATCTTTCAACATCGCTTGAGCTTGGTTGTACAAATCTGTTGCAGCTTCACCAACCACTTCATCTTCTAAAATTTTCGGGAATTTACCTGCCAAGCTCCAAGAAATGAAGAATGGTGTCCAGTCAAAATACTCTACAAGGGTTGCAAGCGGGTAGTTGGTGAGGACTTGTGTTCCCAAAAGATTTGGTTTCGGTGGTACATAGCTTTCGTCAATTTTAAAACCGTTTTCAACTGACTCAGCATAAGTCAATTTTGCAGCTTTTGGCTGTTTGTTGGCTAAGCGCTCGCGAATCTTGGCATATTCAGCACGGTGCTCTGCAATAAAGTTTCCACGCATTTCTTTCGAAAGCAGGGTGGTTGCAACACCCACAGCACGTGAAGCATCAGCCACATAAATCACGGCATCGTTTTGGTACTGAGGATCAATTTTTACTGCTGTATGGGCTTTAGAAGTAGTCGCACCACCAATTAATAAAGGAATGTTAAAGCCTTTGCGTTGCATTTCTTTCGCAACAAATACCATCTCATCTAAAGATGGAGTAATCAGACCTGACAAACCGATGATGTCACATTTTTCATCAATTGCAGTTTGCAAGATTTTCTCGCAAGGTACCATCACGCCAAGGTCAACAATGTCATAACCATTACAGCCGAGTACAACACCTACAATATTCTTACCAATATCGTGTACGTCGCCTTTAACAGTTGCCATCAAGACTTTACCTTTAGATTGGCTACCTGTTTTTTCAGCTTCAATGTCCGGGTTGAGCCAAGCCACAGCTTGCTTCATAACACGTGCAGATTTTACAACTTGCGGTAAGAACATTTTGCCCGAACCGAACAAGTCACCAACCACGTTCATACCGTCCATCAAAGCGCCTTCGATTACATCTAAAGGACGTTTAGCTTTGAGGCGAGCTTCTTCGGTATCTTCATCAATGTAAGTGGTAATACCTTTAACTAAAGCATATTCAAGACGTTTTTCTACAGATTCATTACGCCATTCAAGGTTCTCGGCTTCTTTGGCAGCACCGCCTTGTCCGCGGGATTTTTCAGCTACTTCAAGCAGTTTCTCAGTCGCAGCTTGACCAGACTCACCTTGGTTTTGGTTTAAGATAACGTCTTCCACAGCTTCTTTTAGCTCGGCTGGAATATCATCATAAATTGCCATTTGACCAGCATTAACAATCCCCATGGTCATGCCTTGCTTGATGGCATGGTACAAGAACACAGAGTGAATGGCTTCACGAACAGGCTCGTTACCGCGGAACGAGAATGAAACGTTTGATACACCACCAGAAATCATGGCGTGCGGTAAGTTTTGTTTAATCCAACCTGTGGCCTCAATGAAATCGACGCCATAATTGTTGTGTTCTTCAATACCTGTTGCTACTGCAAATACGTTTGGGTCAAAAATAATATCTTCAGCAGGGAAGCCGACATCATTAACCAAAACATCATAAGAACGTTTACAGATTTCACGTTTACGTTCAGCAGTGTCGGCCTGACCTTTTTCATCAAATGCCATGACAATAATCGCAGCACCATATTGACGGCACAGGCGAGCTTTTTCTACAAACTCGTCATAACCTTCTTTTAAAGAAATCGAGTTAACGACGGGTTTACCTTGTACGCATTTTAAGCCAGCTTCAATGATTTCCCATTTTGATGAGTCAATCATGATTGGCACACGTGAAATATCTGGTTCAGAAGCCACAAGATTTAAGAAATGCACCATCGCATTTTGCGAATCGAGCATCCCTTCATCCATGTTAATGTCGATAATCTGAGCGCCAGCTTCAACTTGCTGCTGTGCCACTTCTAAAGCTTCGGCAAAGTTTTCTTCACGAATTAAGCGTAAGAATTTTTTCGAACCTGTAACGTTAGTACGTTCACCCACGTTCACGAAAAGTGAGTCATCATAAATATTAAATGGTTCTAAACCACTCAAACGACATGCAGGTACAGTTTCAGGAACTTGACGAGGCGCAATATCTTTTACCGCATTGGCAATCGCGCGGATATGGTCAGGTGTTGTACCACAGCAACCACCAGTAATATTAATTAAGCCGCTTTCTGCAAACTCTTTTAAGAATGCTGCCGTTTGTTCTGGCGTTTCATCATATTCACCAAAAGCATTTGGTAAGCCCGCATTTGGGTGCGCTGAAACAAACGTATCTGCTACATCGGAAATGGTTTTTACATGAGGACGCATGGCATCTGCACCAAGCGCACAGTTAAAGCCAATCGATAGCAAGTCGCCATGACGTACAGAATTCCAGAACGCTTCGGCAGTTTGACCTGTTAAGGTACGACCCGATGCATCGGTAATGGTCCCTGAAATCATGATTGGTAATTCACGACCAATTTCTTTAAAGACTTCTTTAACCGCAAAAATCGCAGCTTTACAGTTTAATGTGTCAAATACGGTTTCAATCAAAATGATATCTGCACCGCCTTCGATCAGCGCATGAGTCGCTTCAATATAGTTTTCTTTTAGCTCATCAAAGGTGATGTTACGAAAGGCAGGGTCATTTACATTCGGTGAAATGGAACAAGTACGCGATGTTGGTCCAAGCACACCTGCTACAAAACGCGGTTTATCTGGAGTCGAATACTTTTCACAAGCTGCTTTGGCTAAACGTGCTGCTTCACGGTTAATCTCTGGAACAAGATCTTCCATGTGGTAATCAGACATAGAAACACGCGTGCCGTTGAAGCTGTTGGTTTCAATAATATCTGCACCAGCATCAAGATAAGCTTCATGAATACCTTGAATGATTTGAGGCTGGGTCAGAACCAAAAGGTCATTGTTACCTTTTAAGTCATGTGCCCAATCGGCAAAACGCTCACCACGGTAGTCGGCTTCTTCCAATTTATGGCGCTGGATCATAGTTCCCATTGCACCATCAATAATCAGAATGCGTTTAGCAAGAAGCGCTTTTAGGGTGGCAAGCGTAGACATAGAAAACCCCGATCTTTTATATGAATTTAAAAATGCGGCGCTATTGTAACAGAATAGTTGCGCAATTGATGACCTATAACGACCCATCATTCACTGTAATAGATTCATTAAAAAACGGCTTTTATGACAAATGAAGGCTGTTTTTTCATCAAATATTCATAAAATGATCATGATATTGAAATATTTCATCTCCAATATTCGGTTTTATGACAGTTGTAGTGTTTAAAAAGTAGACATTTAGGTAATTTTTTAGATATTTTTGCTTCAAAAATAGTCATAAAATAGATGGGTGGGAATTTATGTAAATTATTGTATTTAAATAAAAAAATAAAAATCATAGGGGAAAGGTGCATCAAATGAGGTCAAAATGTGAAAAATTGACTTCATCAGGCGCCGCTTTGTCATATAATTGTCATAATTTAATTTAAGAATACAGAGGATTTTTTTATCCTCTTACCGTCTGCATGAATTCTAATCTACCCCCTGTTTCGGATTCAAAACTTGCGGCAAACCTGCAAGTCAAATCGACGAATGTACATGTCCCGACACCTAAATTTTTTATGCCGGTGTTTCTGACGATTATTGTTGCAACACTTATTTATATTGGATTTCAGGTGAGTGCTGATTTAGCACATGTACCACCTTTGAGTCTTTATTCAGTTATTCTTTTATCAACTGCACTCTTGATTGCTTTAGGCTTTGAGTTTGTAAATGGCTTCCACGATACTGCAAATGCAGTGGCAACAGTGATTTACACCAATGCTTTACCAGCACCGGTTGCAGTCATGTGGGCTGGTTTTTGTAATTTCCTTGGGGTAATGGTTGCAAGCGGCGCAGTCGCTTACGGCATTATTGCATTGTTACCTGTTGAATTGATCATGAATATGGGTAGCGGTGCAGGTTTCGCAATGGTTTTTGCGCTTCTTATTGCTGCGATTCTCTGGAACTTGGGTACTTGGTTCTTAGGTATTCCTGCATCTAGCTCACATACCTTGATTGGTTCAATCTTGGGCGTGGGCATTATGAACCATCTATTGAGTGCATCGACTGGCGTGACGACCAGTGGTGTTGATATGGATCAGGTGATTAAAGTCGGTAAGGCATTATTATTTTCACCTTTAATTGGTTTCGCTTTTGCAGCGATTGTATTCTTATTGGTTAAAACTATTTTTAAACGCCAATTAGAATTATTCCAGCCACCTGAAGGGAATAAACCACCACCAGCAATCATTCGTGCAATCTTGATCTTTACCTGTACAGGTGTGAGTTTTGCACATGGTTCTAATGACGGTCAAAAGGGTATGGGACTCATCATGCTGATTTTGGTTGGTCTGGTGCCGTTGGCTTATTCATTAAATAAAAATCTTGATACTCAGCAAGTTCAATCATTCCATCAGCTTTCTTCTCAAACTGCCGTATTTTTGAATCAAAATCAGCCAGAATTAACCGATGAAAAAGCACGTGTTATTCTGACTAAATATATTCAAACTAAACAGCAAACTCCGGAAGTTGTGCCTGCATTGGCAAGTATGACTGATCACTTGGGTGAGCGAGTTTCTAGCTATAGCAACTTAAAAGATATTCCTGAAGCTGCAATTAGCGAAATTCGTAATGACATGTATTTAAGCACCACGACGTTTAAGCGTTTGGATAAAGCAGATGCTTTACCAAAAATGGATGACTCACAGAAAAAGCTTGTGAAAGAATACCGTAGTAGCTTAGATTCATTCTTACAATACATTCCGACTTGGGTAAAAGTGGCTGTTGCTTTAGCACTTGGTCTAGGCACAATGGTGGGTTGGAAACGTATTGTTGTGACTGTAGGTGAGCGTATTGGTAAGCACCACATGACTTATGGTCAAGGGATGTCTGCTGAGCTTGTTGCAATGAGTACAATTGCAGCTGCTGATGGTTTAGGTATGCCAGTTTCAACAACACACGTTTTAAACAGTGCTGTTGCGGGTACGATGGTCGCGAATAAATCAGGTTTAAACTTTAATACCGTGAAGACAATACTCTCTGCATGGGTATTTACTCTTCCTGCAACAATCTGCTTGTCAGGTGGTTTGTACTGGTTATTCTTACAGTTTGTATAAAAGCATTTAAAAAATTAAAGCCACTGTTCACAGTGGCTTTTTTATTTGTTTAGTTTTTTAAGTTGAGACTATTTTTCATGTACATTCATCTATAAATTAATAAGTTGTTATAGGTCATCAAACAGCTTTATAGGTTGGGCTTAAAATTTTATATCAGGATATATTATGAATGCGGTTCAAATACATCAGCTAAAACAAAAATTTCCACTTATTGAAACACTTCAAGCCTATCAAGAAACATTTTGGTTTACACCTCATAGATATCCTTTAAAAGAAGCTTTAGAAAAAGTTGGACTAACCGCTAAGGACGTAAGTGAAGCAGAAGCAAGACTAGCGCGTTTCGCACCTTATTTGGCAAAAGTATTTCCTGAAACTCAAGCACAACATGGAAAAATTGAATCAGATATTGTTGAAATTGCTCATATGCAACAAGCACTTTCTTCAGCAAAACAAGTACAGCTTAATGGAACATTCTGGCTGAAAAAGGATAGCCATCTACCTATTTCAGGCTCAATCAAAGCACGTGGTGGCATTTATGAAGTGCTCACACATGCTGAAAAACTTGCCATGCAGGCAGGGTTACTCAAACCAGAAGATGATTATAGTAAATTAGAGCAAGATTCATTTAGAGCATTCTTTTCTAAGTATCAAATTGCAGTAGGTTCTACGGGCAATCTTGGGCTTTCTATTGGTATTATGAGCGCCAAACTCGGCTTTAGAGTTACTGTTCATATGTCGGCTGATGCTAGACAGTGGAAAAAAGACAAACTACGTTCACTCGGCGTTAACGTTGTAGAATATGCCAGTGATTACGGCGTAGCTGTTGAAGAAGGACGAAAAGCCGCAGAGCAAGATCCACACTGCTTTTTCATTGATGATGAAAACTCAACAACATTATTTTTAGGTTATGCCGTTGCAGGAATACGCCTAAAACAGCAATTTGAGCAAAAACGCATTAAAGTCGATGCTGAACACCCATTATTTGTTTATTTGCCTTGTGGCGTCGGTGGTGGGCCTGGTGGGGTGAGTTTTGGACTAAAACTGGCTTTTGGTGAGCATGTACATTGTATCTTTGCAGAACCCACACATTCGCCGTGCATGTTACTTGGTGTCCACACAGGTTTGCATGATCAGATTTCAGTTAATGACATTGGCATTGATAACGTTACTGCGGCAGACGGGCTTGCGGTAGGGCGTGCTTCAGGTTTTGTCGGGCGTGCTATGCAACAGTTAATTGATGGCTATTACACCATTCATGATGAACGTTTATACGAGCTCATAGCGCTTTTAAATCAAACTGAGAATATTCAGCTTGAGCCTTCTGCAGTAGCAGGCATGATGGGGCCGTATTATGTTCAGACGAGTCCTGATTACTTGGCTTTACACCAGTTTACAGCTGAGCAGTTGCAACAGGCAAATCATGTAATATGGGCTACTGGGGGCGGCATGGTGCCTCCTGATGAAATGCAAAAATATCTATCACACTTTCAATATAAATAAAGACACATTAGAAAAAAGCCCAATTCTAGGATTGGGCTTTAATCAAATTATTTTTTAGATGATTTTCTAAAAGGGAGTTTTTCGGTAGCAAAACCATAAATTGCAGCGAAAGGCAGGGCAGTTCGTGCTAAATAAGCGACACGCCATAGACCACCATGATTGGCACCTTCCATCATAAGTTCAAGCGGATGGTCTAAGACAGTTTCAGGATTCGCGACAGAAGACTCATTTCTTAAGTCATGAATCCAGAGTGCCGCCATAATGGCATTGGTGGTTTCAGGGCTAAATGCTTCTACATCGAAAAGTTCTGCGCCATTAAAAGCTGCTTTCAATAATGGATTTTTAGTCACTGAATGAGTGGTTGTCGATGGTGCAATATTAATGCTGACACGTTGTCCTTGATGGCGGGCCAAAATAGCACGCCATTGTTGAATACGCTTTGCCAAAGCATAGTTTGGACCTTGTTCAACCACTAAGCAGTCGGCAATACCATAAGTTTTTCCATTTTCACATGTAACCAAGTCTTGATATGGCGCTTGAAAAAAACGATTGAGCGAAAGAGCAGAAACACCTTTTACTGCCAACTTTTGCATTTTTCTGCGGGATTTAAATTTCTCTTGAGCAGCCTCTGCAACTTCTTTTGGTACTGCATAAACATCGGTTGGAGTACACATAAACATAAGGCTTGTATCAGGCTTATGCTCGCTCACAAATTGCATGATGCTATCCATTGCCATGGAAACGCGGACATGCTTTTCACCATCTAAATAGGCGATTGCTGCCAAATCTAACTTTTGTGGAAACTGCACCAGCCACTGCGCTATTTCTGGTAATTGAGTCAGTAAATTTGCACCCAGCTTATCTTTTAACTCAGAAGCTTTTGCTGAGGAATCAACGGCTTCAACACATGGTGCAATGAGTGTTGCATTCCCTTGTTGAATCGTATTTAAGATTTTGCCCCAGACTCGTGAGTTTGGTAAATCTACAGCAACAATATTTGCTTTCCATTTGGCTAACCAAGGCAGTGGTCCTGCTTCTGAGGCTGCACCAAACAGCACCATCGTACGGTCAGACAAATCGAACCATTCAGGATGAGTAATAGCTTCACGAAGTGCTTTTGCATGACTTGGCTCAATAATACCAGCTTCTTCCCAGCGTTGAATTTGGTCCAGTAAGCTTTGTCCACTCAGCTTTTGTCCTTTATAAGGAACATACCACTCTGGTGCTGCCTCACTTTCACCTTTAAGTTTTACTGTATAAAGAGGAGTAGATGAAGCAATATGAACGGCATCTTTTAAAAGGTAGTGTTTACCATCACGATAATAATCAAAAATATGGTGAGCTTTATGCAACCCTTGCTTCGCAATAGTAATTGGGTTGCTGATATTAGAAATCCCTTGTTTAACAAGAGCTTTAAAATATAAAGGATAGTTTTTTCGCCAGTTTTTTTCATTCAACACTTGTTGTGCGGTTTTATTATCTACAATAGATAAGGCCTCTGACAAAATCTCTTGGCCTGTAAGAGATGTACTTTGTTTTTTTGTTGAGGCGTGTACCGGAAATTGTAGACCTTCGACTTGACTTGTGCTGGACATAAAATATCTCGTTTATACGACTGGGTTAATATACATGTGTATACATTATCTATGCCAATGAAAGGAAACGAGTGGCAATAACTGACAAAATAATATTGATTATTTATGTGATGAAACGTGAAAGAGAAAGTTATTATGATAAATTCATCTCATTTTGACCTTAATTTTTTTCACATTTTTAGAACATTTTTATAGACTTACGTTACATAAATGTTTATTTTGTATTAAGCAAATACATCAGTATTAACCTGAAGGTAAAATGTTCAAAATGTATCAATAATAGAGATACAGAAATGATTAAAAACTAGACTTTTTTCTTAAGCGGTAAGAAAAGTCAAACGGAATAAGAAAGAATTGGGGTGAAACTAGATAGAAGACAACGTAAGATTGTCTTTTAAAAATCTTGGGGATATGGTGATTTTTTTACACCATAATTTTCTAGTTTCATCCCATCTATTTTTGGGCTGGAACCCTCCATTTAGTATTCAATTCATCACTTGCTTGAAGTCTATTTCTTTAGAGTAACTTCAAAATTACTTTAAAAGAGGGTATTTCTAACAACGTCCTTTTTTAGCTTGTCCTGGTGGGCAAAAGCCTCCTGGATGTCCGTAATATGGTGAATCAGGGTCAATCACAATACTACCTTCAGGTGTATGGACCGCACAGGCTGATAGTGACATTGTGAAAATTGCTGCGGCACAAAGAAGTAAAGTTTTCATCTTGTTCTCACTTTTTTATCATTCTCATTTGTACTATAAAAATATTTTGATTATTTTTCGACCTAATTTTGGTTAAAAAATATCTTTAATCAGTCGAATTAAGAAGAAATTAAGGAGACCGTAAAATAGTCCGAAATCCAACATGTGTTGCAGCTAAATCAAAATCTTGTGGATAACGGCTACTGCTACGATAACGTGAACAATAATTTTGTGCACAAAGAAAAGATCCACCTTTAATTACATATTGAGTGCTGGTGATTTCTTGTTGACGTAAATCAGAATAATTTCCCATATGCTGGTCATGAGCACCTTGATAAGGAGAAGATGTCCATTCCCATACATTTCCAATCATATCAAATAGTTTGAATTTATTTGCCGCAAAACATCCAACGGGTGCAACACCTTTAAAGTGATCTTGATTTAGGTTTTGAAAAGGGAATTCGCCTTGCCAGTAATTGGCTTGCGGATGTTGATGTTCATCAGTAGGGGCCTGATGTAAAGGGGTATCAGTTTTTGAATTAGCTTTAGCTGCATATTCCCATTCTAGTTCTGTTGGTAAATCATGTCCTAGCCACACTGCATAATGTTCAGCATCATTTTTACTTACATACCTTACAGGCTCCTTAGGATTTGCTATAGCTCCAGTACCGCCGTTTGGCGTTTTCCATGTATACCCTGATTTTAGCTGCCACCATTGCTGTGAGTGATGAGGGTCTGGTGAGAAAACAGCAGCCTGTTTTTGTTTTTCGGCATCGGTAATATAGCCAGTTGCTTTTACAAAACTTGCAAACTGAGCGACCGTAACTTCAGTTTGGTCAATCCAAAATCCTTTGACTTCGCGCTGCTTTTTTCCAAAATTAAGTTCATCGGGATAGGCCTTTTCAGAACCAAAGTTAAAATCTCCATCGGCAATTAAAACCATTCCTGCTGTAGGCTGTTTGAGCCAACCCTGAGGCAGACCACTATAGTTTTGACACTTTTCAATAGACCCTAAATCAGCTAAAGATGTTTGCTGTTGCGTCGAAGGCCTAGATTCAGAAAATTTTGAAGATTCGCTACAGCCCGTCATAATAGACAGGCTGATTGTGGTAACTAAAAATGGCTTCAATTTCATTTGGCGTTATATCCCTGCACACCATTTTTTTCAGTATATTTTTGATAGACCGATAAGAGTTCTTGAACTTTTGCAGGATAAAGCTGAGCAACGTTTTGTCTTTCACCGCGATCTAATTTAATGTTGTATAGCTCCCAAGTCCCTGTGCCTAATTCAGGCCGCCCTTGAAGTGCGATTTTCCATTCACCTTGTTTTGCATATTTGCTGCCATGTAACTCATCGGCAAAGCTAAAATTTGCAGGGCGAATAGTATCGGTTTTGTTTTCAAGCAAAGGTTTCCATGAAATTCCAGATGGCGTATTAATGGCCCGGCCATTATATTGACCTTGTGGTACTGGAATATGAGCATATTCTAGTAAGGTAGGGAAAACATCGAGTACAGATGCAAAGCTATGATTTGTCTCTTCCGCTTTTTTCTGATTTGGTAATTTCACAATAGCAGGGGCAGTCGTTGCGCCTTCGCCCGCTGTATCTTTCCATAAGTGGAAAGGTGCGGCACTGACTTCGGCCCAACGTGGCCCGATATAGTGGTACGAACTAGGTGTACCTACGTTTGCTACAGAGTTATCAAAACCAGATTCACTGCCATATCCGCCACGTACAAAACCTTCTGCACCATTGTCTGAAACAAAGAAAATTAAAGTATTGTCATAAAGATTATTTTGTTTAAGGTATTGAATAATGCGGCCAACGTTAGCATCGAGGTTTTCTACCATGCCTGCATAGATTTCCATTTTACGGGCTTCTAATGCCTTTTGTTCGGTTGTTAACTCATCCCATTTTCCATATTTTTGTGGGGCATTTTGAGTTGCAATTGGTTCTGCTGCCTCAAAGTTTGCAGGGATAATTCCAAGCTGTTTTTGCTTAGCAATACGTGCGTTACGAATAGCATCGTAACCGACATCATAAACTCCGCGATATTTTTCACGGTATTCAGCAGGTGCTTGAATTGGCCAGTGAGGCGCCGTATAGGCAGCATAAGCAAAGAACGGTTTGCCACTATTTTTGCCTGAGTCTAAGTAGCTCAGTAATTTATCGGTAAAATAATTTGTCGAGAAAAAGTCATCAGGCAAAGCCGAAACAGGAATAACCTGACCATCTTCTGTATAAGTTGAATTTCGTTTAAACGCACTTGGCGCTTGCTTAAAGTGGTGATCTAAACCTTGTAATAAAGTAAATGAATGATCAAAACCTTTTGCATGTGCATTTGTTTCTGGAGTTAGCCCTAAATGCCATTTACCGCTGATGTACGTGCGGTAACCATTATCTTTAAGTACTTGTGCGATAGATAGAGAGCGTTCATTTAAATATCCCTCGTAGCCTGGTTGTCCTTTCAAATGTTCTGGTGTGAGTTCAGCCATTGCCCCAATACCTGCTAAATGGTGATCAGTACCAGAAATGAGTTGAGAGCGTGTTGGAGAACAAGTCGGGGCAGTATGATAATCCGTTAAAAGGCGGCCTTCTTGAGCCAAACTATCAATATTAGGTGTATGAATTTCACCACCGAAAGCCCCTAAATCTGAATAGCCTAAGTCATCAGCCATAATAAATAACATATTCGGTTGTTTAGGTGTGGTTGCTACATTTTCTTGATTATCGTTGTCATTACATCCAGCTAAAGATAAGCTAAATAAAGCAATGGAAAGGCTAGATAAAATTGCTTTGTACGTCATTGTATCATCTGAATTATTAAAAGAATTGGCACGAGTTTAATCAGATGGTTTTTGCAATCAAAACAAAGAAAAGATCAAAGATAATCAGAAAAAAGACTGAGAATTTATAGTGATAAATTAATGAGAAAAAAAGAAAAGCCCACAAGGGACCTTTCTTTGATTTATTTTGTTTAGAAAGGAAGGCGAGTTAGTTGGTCTAAGAAATGCGGAATAACTTTTGGTTCAAGTAAAATGGTTACGATGATTCCGTAAGCTGCACCCCATAAATGAGCACTATGGTTAATATGACTATTACCACGTTTACCAGCCCAAATACTGTACGCCACATATAAAATAGCAAAAATAATAGCGGGTACAGGAATGAAGAATACAAAAATCAGCTTCCATGGCTGAAACAGAATATAAGCAAATAAAACCGCTGAAACAGCACCTGAAGCACCTAGGCTGGCCCAATTCGCATCATTTTTATGTTGTAAATAGCTTGGTAAAATCGCAAAGATTAAGCCACCTAAGTAGAACAACACAAAACCCATGTCATAGAAATATTGACGGTAAAAACTTTCAATAATACTGCCAAAGAAAAACAGGGTAATCATGTTGAACAGTAAATGTGTTCCGTCGGCATGGATAAAGCCATGAGTAATGAATCGATCAATTTGTCCACGTTGCATTGCAGGTGGCCAAAAAATCAATCGGTTCATTACGTTTTGGTTGCTAAAAGCAAGTAAAGAGATAATGACCGTAATAATAATAAGAGTGACTGTATGGTTAAACGGCAAATGCAACATAAGAAATATTTAAAAAATGATCAATACTGAGCTCAATAATGCCATTAAAAACTTAAGTTGAAACCCTGTTGTGTATAAATCCGACAAATTTAGTTGATTTTTTTTAAATCCACCTCATCTTCGGTTAATATAAAGGCATCAGCTTGAGGAATATTGTTATGTCGACTGAGAACACCAACACTGCTGTTGCAGAAGAAATTCCAAACCTTTTGATTACACCATCTGCACAAGAGTATTTGCACGATTTACTAACGAAGCAAAATACTCCGGGAATTGGCGTTCGAATTTTTGTTGAGCATCCGGGTACGCCACGTGCGGAATGCTGTATGGCATATAGTGCGCCAGAAGAAGTGATCCCAACAGATTATAAACAGGACTATCCTGATTTTCCTGCGTATATTGATGCGCCATCTATTCCTTATCTTTTAGATGCCGTAATCGATTACAACAAAGACCGTTTTGGTGGTCAGCTCACTTTCCGTGCTCCAAATTCTAAAGTTCCACGTGTTGGTCCAGATGCTTCGATTGAAGAACGTATTACTTACATTCTTCAGGCAGAAATTAACCCAGGTCTTGCAGGGCATGGCGGAAATTGTAGCTTGGTAGAAGTACAAGATGATCCAGAACACGGTTTAACTGCTGTATTGAAATTTGGTGGTGGTTGCCAAGGTTGTTCTGCAATTGATGTTACCTTGAAACAAGGTGTAGAAACTACTTTAAGAGAGAACATTCCTGAGCTTCAACGAGTGGTTGACCAAACAGACCACACACAAGCTGAAGGTGCTTACTTCAAATAATTAAATTATTTGAAAAGTGAAATAAAAAAGCCTCGCAATGAGGCTTTTTTATAGCCTTACAATTGAAAATAATTATCAATATTATTTATTTTTTTATTTAAATTTGTTACATTTGTTTAAATAAAACTTAATATTTATTCATAATTTAATATGTTGGAGTAGGGTATGACGAAGAGTATTTTCCAATCTGTATTATCAATTTCGGTACTTACAGTAATGTTTCCTGCGGCTTATGCCGCTGAAAGTGAAAATATTTTAGTTGATTCTTCCATAAAAAATGAAAAAGAAAGCGAGGTTGCTCAACTTGAAAAAATTGTCGTGACAGCAAGTGGTTTTGAACAAAATATAAAAAAAGCAGCAGCTTCGATTTCGGTTTTAACTCAAGAAGAAATTAATAAAAAAGTATATCGTGATGTAACTGATGCACTTAAAGATGTTCCTGGTGTAGTTGTTACAGGTGGTGGAAGCTCATCTGATATCAGTATTCGTGGGATGGGAAGTGCATATACCGTTATTATGGTTGATGGTAAGAAAGTGAATACACGTTCTGTGCGACCAAATAGTGATAATTCAGGTATTGAGCAAGGTTGGTTACCGGGAATCGAAAGTATCGAACGTATTGAAGTTATTCGTGGTCCAATGTCGGGTCTATATGGTTCGGATGCGATGGGTGGTGTGATTAATATCATTACTAAAAAAGTTGCAGATGTTTGGAACAGTTCTGTTAAGTTAGATACAACAATTCAAGAAAATAATAAATCTGGAAATCTTTACCAAGCCAATACTTATGTGTCGGGACCTTTAATTAAGAATTTACTTGGTTTAAAAGCCAATGGCACATTTTCACAAAGAGATGAAGATGAAATTATTGGTGGTTATAACAAACAAAAAATTCGGGCGGGAGGGGCTACTTTAAGCTTAACTCCTAATGACCAACATACCATCGAGCTTGAATACCAGCGTTCTATCCAAAATCGTAATGCCACAATAGGTAAAACAGTTTCACCTATTCAAACTGGTCGCAATCCACCAGTAGATTCATTAACAGACTATTACCGTACAGAATATAGTTTAACGCACCGTGGTGACATTGGTCCTGTAAAGACTCATTCTTATATTCAACGCGAAGAAAATAAGAACCCGTCTAGAAATATGGAAGCTGTAAATACTACATTTAACACGCTTAACCAGATCACACTCGCAAATCATGCGCTTAGCGTGGGCGGAAGTTATCTAAAAGAAGAATTAGATGATTTAGGTAACCAATTAAAAGTGGGTGGCTCACAACCTGTTTCTAATTTAGATCGTTATAGCTGGGCATTATTTGCAGAAGATGCATGGAATATTATTGATCCCTTTACTTTAACAATGTCATTACGGATGGATCAGGACGAAAAATTTGGAGATCATTTCAGTCCTAAACTATACGGGGTATGGACCTTGAATGATAACTGGATTATTAAAGGCGGTGTATCAACAGGCTATAAAACACCTGCATTAAGAGCGACTGTAGCAGAATGGGGGCAAGCTACGGGTGGAGGACGTTCGGCAGGTGTAATTGTTGGTAATCCGGATTTAAAACCTGAAAAAAGTACAAACTATGAGCTCTCATTCTCTTGGGATAATTTAGATAACTTGAATGCTGGTTTAACGATCTTTAATAGTGAATTTAAAGATAAAATTACAGAAGTTAGAACCTGTTCAGGAGATGCAGGTACTTATAATTGTGATTGGTTAGGTACAAAATTTGATTTTGTCAGTCAACGAACAAATGTAGATAAGGCGACTATGAGAGGGATTGAAGCGACGTTTGGTTGGCTCATTTCACCTGACTTAAAGTTGAATGCTAATTATACCTATACAGATACAGAGCAAAAAAGTGGTCAATTTAAAGGGCAACCTTTAAACGAAATGCCGGAACATATGTTTAATACCACTTTAGATTGGCAAGTTAATGACTTAGTCAATATGTGGAGCCGTTTGAATTTTCGTAGCAAAACTTCTGAATATTTAAGTCGTACCTCAATGGCTGAAGGGAAGCCTGCTTATGGACTAGTTGATGTTGGTATGAACTATAAACCAACTGACAAAATCCAAGTTGCGGCTGGTATTTACAACTTATTTGATAAAGATATTGACGTAGCAACTTATAGTTATGTTTTAGATGGGCGTCGTTATAATTTAGGAATCATTTATAAATTCTAAGTGGTTAAATAACAAAGGCGCTCTAAGCGCCTTTGTTATTTAAAATATCTAATGTTTTTTCAGAATAATAAAATTTTTCTAGGTAAACACGGGCACGGCGTTTTAAATGTCCTGTTGTAATTAACTGCTGTAATACAGGCACAAGTAACGTGGTCAGCTCATGTTGCACTAAGCTTTCATCAATATTGAGGTCACGGAGCAATAAATCAAAACTACGCTCTTGATTACGTACATACCAAGTATAGATACCATCATGTACTTGTTGTTTTAAATAATCAGTTTGGCGAATGTGGTCCCAGATTTCATGCCCTAAACCAACCGTTTTTGATAAGTCTTGAGTTTCTACATAATTTTTAAAAACAGAAAGTGGCATAGTTTTAACTTTATGCCAAACATTTGCCTGAAAATGGTAGAGCTTATCATTGTCAAAATGTTGGTTTAAAACACGCTCACTCATTTGGCTGAGTTTTAAAATATTCTTTTGCAAATAATGATTAATCGTATCGTCCAGATTTGAATCGGTTACTGTTTCTAAAACAGATTTCCCCATTTTCATAAAACGACCTACACCTGGTACACGCTTTGACATTGATTCATCTAAATAATCATGCATTGTTTGCTGAATCAGTTGCGTGAGCAGGGCCGAAAAAGCAGGATTATTCACAATCGTTTTAATCAGTTTTTTACGGTGCTCTTCTTTACTTGCAACGTATTGTGCAATTCGGTCAATCGTTAAAACAGGAATAACATCTTCAACAGTTGCGGTTTCATTTGCAGGATGAATCAATGCAAAGCGAATATGCTCAGCAATTTGTTCAATCAGGAAATCAGAAGCAGGCGTATCTAAAATCTGCTTTTGAATGAGCTGTTGAATTTGTTCAAAAGTCCACAGATGTTGTAATTGCCGACCCCCCAACCAATGATAAAATTGCTCAAACTCTTGCTGGATCACCTGAGTCTGAGCAAATTGCTCATCTAAAAAATCTAGATGAGCTTCAATAAGTTTTTCAATAAGTGGTTGGGTAGACATAAGGTCTCACAAGTCCGAAGTTTTATTAAGGTGTGGTCGTTTTTGACGACTGATTTGTTTCTACTTTAAGTAAAAACGGTAGATATTGTTGCATAACCAACTGTTCAGCTTCCAATATTGGCATATGACCTACATTTTCTAAAATAACTGGAGGCTGAGCATTCTTTAAAAGTCGTTTTAGTTCACTTGCTACTTCGACATTAATAATCTTATCTTGTTTGCCCCATAGAATGAGTGTCGGTGCATCGATCGTTTTGGTAAGTACCGCAAAGGAGTCTGGTGTATAGACTTTATTAAGTGCAATCAATTGATCAACCAGTTTTTGTGTTTGAAGTGCCTGATCAATCATCAACTTTTCTTGAGCTTGAAGAAACTCTTTAGGAATAAACGGAGGATTAAACATGGTTTGTTTTAATAAATAATTAAAGTCACCTTTTTTAGACACTAAAAGTTGTTTGAGGTAAGCAGGATCTTTTAAATAAATTGTATTGGCTGAGCGAAAAATACCACCGCTATCCACCAAGAATAGACTTTTCGTTTCAAATGGATATTGTCCAGCATAGAGCAGGGCAATAGAGCCACCAAGTGAGTGCCCAGCAATATGAATTGGACCTTTTAAATTTGCAGCCTCAACAAAGCGACGTAATTTTTCAGCAAGATTTGGTACTGAATAATCGAAGTCTTGGGAAACGATAGTTTCACCACTACCCGGTAAATCAGGAATAATGACATGGTAATTTGTGGTGAGATAACGAGCCACTCGGTTCCAGTTATCACGGCTACCCGCTAGGCCATGAATAAGGAGTAAAGTCGGTTTTGTTGTAGAGCCGCCTTCGCTATATGACCAAGTCACATCACCGACTTTTAAGCTTTTACTTTGTAGACCTGCCCAGCTACGTTCTTGCTGTAACACATTCTGGAATGTCACATCAATATTATCGGCTGCCTGTGTTTGAGAAATACTCATCACTGACAATACGCTACAAGCCAAAGTCAGTGCGGTAGCAGTTTTTTTCATAGAGGCCTTAATTGATGTGGACAGCCTTGTCATAGATTTCATCCTTGAAGCTTGAGCGAGTTTGAAAAATTATTGAAAAACTTTGCCAATGAGTCATTTGCCAAATGTTTGGAATGAAGAAAATTATAGTCAATCCGAGAACCAAAGTATGTCTATTTTTTCACTAAACAGTAGCGGATATGCAGTGAACTCTACATTAAAGCAGGTTAAGTATTTTTAAATTTTTTCATAGAAAAGGATTTATTTTTTGTCAGTGACATTCAAATTTTGACACATTAAAATGATTTCCAACCTTGAAAAAACAATGGAAATATAAAATGCCTACTGCGCAAGAAGTTTTAGATCGTCTGAAAGCCGGTAATCAACGATTTGTAAATGGAAATACTTCCCTTGCAAAAACCTTATCTCATCAAGAACGCGCTGAAATGGCAAAGGATCAAAATCCGTTTGCAATTGTACTTGGCTGCTCAGATTCTCGTGTTCCAGCAGAGATGGTATTTGACCAAGGTCTTGGTGACTTATTCGTAATCCGTGTTGCTGGTAATGTGGTTGCACCTTCACAAGTCGGTAGTGTTGAGTTCGCAGCAGAGCGTTATGACTGTCCGGTTGTAGTCGTATTAGGACACAGCCATTGTGGTGCGATTCAAGCAACAATTGATACGTTAATGAATCCTGATCCCCCGCCATCATCTAACCTAATGTCGATTGTGAACCGCGTTCGTCCATCAGTTGAAATTTTAATGCAGACTGACTTAAAAAATGATTTGAAAAAACTTTCATGTCATGCGGTACGTTCAAACGTTTTTGCTTCTGTAAATCAATTACGCCATGGTTCAGCGGTGTTAGAGAGCCTGATTGCAAAAGGTGAATTAATTGTTGTCGGTGCAGAATATTCACTAGAAACTGGTGAAGTTACTTTTTTTGATTTCTGATCATATTAAAAAGAATACTTAAAGATAAAAGGTGCCTATAGGGCACCTTTTATATATGGGTAAGCTAAATTAAGTAATTTTGACTGCGCTTGAGTATTGGGATGAATTAAATCATTTTGCATAAGCTGTTTTTGACCAGCAACACCATCTAGAAAAAACGGTAGTAGTTTCACCTGATATTTTTGACTTACAACTTTATAATTATTTTCAAAAGCTTTGCTATACGCAGCCCCATAATTTGGCGGAATCTTCATGCCAAAAAGAATAACTTTGGCTTTTTGTTTCTGGCTTAATTGAATGAGCTGATCCAGATTTTTTTGAATCATTTGAGGTGGTTGCCCACGCAAGCCGTCATTTCCACCTAATTCAATCACGACCACATTCGGCTTATAGGTCTGTAATAACTTAGGTAATCGGGCTAAAGCGCCGCTTGTTGTTTCTCCACTAACACTTGCATTGACCACTTTGTGTTGTTTGGGATACTGTTGGTCTAAGCGTTTTTGCAGTAATTGTACCCAACCTTGTTTGGGATCAATTCCGTAACCGGCACTAATACTATCTCCTAAAATTAAAATAGTTTTCGCCGATACAAGCATAGGCAGCATACTTAATGAGATGAGCATGATGCTTTTAGAACCAATCAAAAAAGATTTAGACATTTGTACTTCGACCCTGATTCTGAATACATAGGACTTTTCACATCATGCCACAACCCATCATTGCTGCCCATCAAGTTACACAAACTATTCAGATTAACCAAAATCAGTTTACGATTTTAAAAGATATTGATTTAGAGATTTTTGAAGGGGAACAGGTAGCAATTACGGGACGTTCCGGCTCAGGTAAATCAACCTTACTAGGAATTTTGGCGACTTTAGATCAACCGTCTGAAGGAGAAGTCTGGTTGTGTGGTCAAGCTGTTCATCAGTTAACAGAGGAACAACGTGCCCAAATAAGAATGCAGCATATTGGTTTTGTATTTCAGTCTTTTCAACTTCTACCTCAGTTGAGTGCGCTTGAAAATGTGATGTTACCTTTACGATTACGTAAAGACTTTGATTATAAAACAGCTGAGAAAAAAGCTTTAGATTGGTTGCATCGAGTAGGGCTGAGTCGTCAAGTTGAACAAACGCCTAAAGTCTTATCTGGTGGCGAGCAGCAGCGTGTAGCCATTGCACGAGCTCTTATTGCAGAACCACAAATTATTTTTGCGGATGAACCGACTGGAAACCTAGATGGTCAGACAGCACAAGAAATTGAAAGCTTACTCTTTGATTTAAATCGAGAGTTAGGTACGACTCTGATTTTAGTCACCCATGATCGTAATTTAGCATCCCTATGTCAGCGTCATGTTGAGTTAGATGATGGCCGACTAAAGACAGTACAGGGTGGTTAAACTATGCGTAATCTTCTCAAACCAATTTTGCTACAGAGTTTTCGTACGGGTGGATTATATCTACTCATTATTGCTCTATCGCTTGCGATCAGTGCAACGACAGCCCTGAAATTTAGTAATGACCAAGTTAAAAATGCAGTCAGTCTGCAAGCTTCACAAATGCTGGGTGCTGATTTAGTTCTGTCGAATAACGAGCCTATCGAACAGCAGTGGAAAAAGAAAGCTGAGCAGCTTGGTTTAAAGCAAACTAATGTCACTATATTTAGCTCGATGGCACATACCCAAGATCAGTTTGTGATGGTGAATGTAAAGGCAATTGAGCCTTTATTTCCACTCAGAGGACAGTTGGAAATTGAACCAAGTGCTAAAGCGATTCAATCTGGTGAAGTTTGGCTAAGTCAAAGAGCAGCCGATTTACTTAAAGTAAAGCTAGGAGATACTGTTTCTATTGCTGATGGTACCTTCCGTTTTAGTGGCGTGATTGTGCGTGATTCAAATCAGGAGCTCGGTTTTTCGGGCTTTTCGCCAACCGTTATTATTCATCAAGCCGATATTGCTAAGACTCATGCGATTCAGACAGGGAGCAGAATTGACTATCGTTTATTAATGGCAGGGAGCCCTGAACAGGTTCAGTCATTTTCAAAGCAATTTAAGCAACAGCATCAACCTTCTAAAGATGTAGATGAAGCGGCTGGCTTGCGTTTACGTGATGCAAGTGAATCGAACAGTAGATTATTACGTCCGCTTGAAAATTTAGATACCTTTTTGCAATTGGCCAATATTTTAACGATTTTATTGTGTGGTATTGCCATCGCTTTAACGAGTCAAAGATATGTTCAACAAAACCAAGATCATATTGCACTTATTAGATGCTTAGGCGCCGGTAAGTTCCAAATCTTGTGGGCATATATTGGATTGCTTTGTATTGTCAGTGCGATTTCAATTGTGCTGGGAAGCCTATTGGGTTTAATCATGGGGTTTGGTCTGCTGCAACTTATGCTGCAATTGATCCCTCAATTAGAGTTAAGTTTTTCGGTTGTACCTCTTTTAATCGGGCCTTTACCAATTGCGATTTTTACCAGCGTGATTGTGCTGCTTGGTTTTATTTTGCCAAGCATTTGGGAGCTTTTAAATACACCTCCAATTCGTGTTATTCGGGAGCAAGCCAAATCTCGCAAATCTTTATTTTTTATGTTTTTTGCAGGAATCACTAGCCTAGTTGTTTTTAGTTTGGTGTTGAGTGAAAACTTAATGCTCAGTATTCTGGTTTTAGCGGCAATTATTGTTCTTTGTATTTTGCTGTATACCGTTGTTTGGCTATTGCTTCGTAGCTTAAAAAAGCTGAAAAATCGATTGTCTTTTTATATTCGTTCGCCATCACAAAGCGCCTTACAAATTACCGCATTGGCTTTAGGCTTAAGCCTCATTACGGTACTCAGTGTATTAAGAACAGATTTATTAGAGCGTTGGCAGCAACAACTTCCAGAAGGGACACCGAATCAATTTGTTTATGGATTACCTCCATTTGATTTAAAAGCATTTGAGCAACAATTAAAGCAGAATGGCTGGCAAAGCACGCCGCTCTATCCAAATATTCGTGGCCGATTGTTAGCTAAGAATGATATGCCTTTTTCAGAAGAGGCTATAAAGCAAAATAATTCTTTGCGCCGTGAACTGAATTTGACTCAATCAAATCTACTACCAAATGACAATGTCATTACAAATGGTCAAGCCCAGTTTAATGGCGTAGGGCAAGTTTCAGTCGAAAGTAAAACTGCCGAAAGTTTGGGAATCCAAATTGGAGATAAGCTTACTTTTAGTTTGCCCGAAGGCAACTTACAGGCCAAAGTTGTGAATTTTCGGAGTGTCGAGTGGGAAAGCTTTAGCCCTAACTTTTTCTTTATTTTTTCACCTAAAACGTTAGACGAAAATGCTGGAAGCTATTTAGGTAGTTTCTATGTACCTAAGCAAGATCAACCAAAAATGATCACTATTATTCAGCAGTTCTCAAATACAGTATTTATTGATGTTGATCGAATATTAGATGAAGTAAAGCGCTTAATGAATGTTTTGGTCAAAATAGTAACTGTTCTAGCGGCATTAGTTGGTTTTTCTGGAATACTCGTTTTAATTGCTTGTCTAAATTTATTAATGGATGAGCGACGCCGTGAAGTTGCTTTGTTACGTTCATTTGGTTTATCTAAAAATAAAATGAAGCAAATGCTCAGTTTTGAGATTGGGTTTTTAGGTCTGTTAGCAGGCATAGTTGCCTGCTGTTTTGCAGAAGTGATTAGTGCGATCGCAAGTTATAAAATGAATATGGCAATACAATGGCATATTGAAATCTGGCTGATTTTACCTTTTGGCATGATGCTGGTTTGTGCTTTGATTGGTCGTTATCGACTAGGCTATCTCTGTAATTTACCACCTTTACAAAGTTTAAGAGAATTAAACCAATTGTAGTTTAAGGAATAATGTCAGGGTTCTGGATGATGATTTCATGCCATAGCGGAAGTAACGGTGAGTTGATTTGTACACAGTACATATAAAAACCACCAGTAATGATTACTGCACCTAATAAACCTAAAATTTTAAGTATAGTTTTTAACTTGCTGACATAGCTTAAGTACCACATCAGTGCAAGAAATGCTCCAATAATCATGCCGCCAATATGCGCGGCATTATTAATACCAGTTGCGACAAAACCAAAAATAAGGTTGATGGCCATAACCATTAATAAAGCTTTTTTATCGAGTATGTAGGCTTGATGCGGCAGCGGGGGAAATAGAGAAAGTACTGTTAACGCAGCACCTAATCCCATCACGGCACCCGAAGCACCTGCACTGACATGTGGAAGTAAGCTCTGATCAAAATTTTGCAGTAATTCATGCCCATTTTGAATAGTCATATAGCTACTGAGAAGGCTACCGAATAAACCTGCGAGTAAATACATGCCTATAAAATAGAAGCGACCAAATAGAGACTCTGCAACATTACCGAAAATATAGAGGGCCCACATGTTAAGCATGAGGTGCACAAGACCAAAATGAAAAAACATGCTGGTAAATAAGCGTTCAGGCTGCCCAGAAAAAGTAAGTGGTGTAAAATCAGCACCCCAATGAATAGCATCTTTCATGGCTGGGCCGCTAATATCGACACCAGTTGCAATTTGCCAGACAAACAAACCTACATTAATCAAGATCAATAAGGTGGTCAGCCACCAAGTTTGTACATTGAGTTTACGATTAATGTGCGGAGGCTGATATTGAGTCATGCTATGCTTTTGTTATATATGAACATGCTTAACAGCTTAACATGAAAAAAGTTGAATACAGGAGATCAGGACGAACATGAAAGCTTTTATTGTTCGCGTGTTGTTAATTTTTATTGGGGCAATTCTCCTTATTCAACTTTGGATTTTCTCAAGTTTGGTTTGGTGGCGTACACATGAAGTTGATACCACCATGTTTATGCGAATTGATTATTGGTCAGATACTTCAGAGCCGATCATTCATGAATGGCTTGACTATGATGATATTAGCGACAATTTCAAGCATGCGATTTTAGCTGGGGAAGATGCAAAATTTATTCATCACCATGGTTTTGACTGGGATGGCATTCGTTTTGCTCTAGAGCGGAATAATGAAGAAGGAGAGGTTGTTGCGGGTGGTTCTACTGTGTCTCAACAACTGGCAAAGAACTTGTTTTTATACAATAAGCGTTCGTTTATTCGAAAAGGCCAAGAAACTATCGCAACTTGGATGATGGAGCGGATGTGGTCAAAACGCCGAATTCTTGAGGTATATATGAACTCTGTTGAATTTGGCAAGAATCGATATGGTGTAGAAGCAGCCGCGCAATATTATTATGGTAAAAGTGCGAGAAGCTTAACGCGCGAACAAGCTGCTTTTTTGGCCGCATTATTGCCTGATCCGAAATATTATCAAGATCACCGCAACGATCGTAAACTACAATATAGAAAACGCGTTATTCTACGTTATATGAATAGCACCCAGATTCCTGAATAATGATGTTTTAAAGATGTGTAAATTTTTTAGTTTTTACCAAATTGTCATATTTTTGCAGCATACTGTTTTATAGAGATTTTGGCTGGATAGAGAATTGAGTTAGACATGAATACAGCGATTACACCAACGACCCCAACAGAATATAGTTATAATGACCGTTATATAAATCGTGAATTGTCTATTCTTGACTTCCATTTGCGTGTATTGGAGCAAGCGGTAGACCCTTTACATCCATTACTTGAGCGAATGAATTTCTTGCTCATTTTTTCTCGTAATCTAGACGAGTTTTTCGAAATTCGTGTTGCGGGGGTGATGGAGCAATTTTCTCTGGGCAATGAGAGTCGTAGCCCTGATGGTTTGACGCCAAGACAAGTCTTACAAAAAATCTCTGAAACTGCTCATGCTGCGATTGAACGTCAATATCGTATTTTAAATGAAGAAATCTTACCTAAGTTACGTGAAGAAGATATTTGCTTCCTCCGTCGTGGTGAACTAACGCCAGCACAGTCAGCTTGGATTAAGAAGTATTTTCAAGAACAAGTTGCACCTGTATTAACCCCAATTAGCTTAGATCCAGCGCATCCGTTCCCACGTCTCGTTAATAAGAGCTTAAACTTTATTATTACCTTAGAAGGTAAAGATGCTTTTGGCCGTCAAATTGATTTAGCCGTGGTTCCAGCCCCACGTTCATTACCTCGCGTTGTCCGCCTGCCAGATGAGTTAACAGGTGGTAAAGAACATCATGTCATGCTATCTGCAATTATCCACGAGCATGTGTCCGATTTATTCCCTGGAATGACCGCAACTGGATGTTATCAATTCCGTGTTACACGTAATGCTGACTTGGCATTAAATGAAGATGTTGAAGATTTAGCAAAAGCTTTAAAAGGTGAATTAAGTTCTCGACGTTTTGGTCGTGCGGTTCGCTTAGAAGTGACTCATAATTGTCCACAGCATATTTATGAGTACTTATTAGAAGAATTTGATTTAACCGATGAGCAATTATATAAAGTTGATGGACCTGTAAACTTAGCTCGTCTGGTTTCAAATTTTAAACGCCCTCATTTGCGTTATGACTCACATACGCCGGTTGTGCCTAAAGTGTTTAAAAAAACCGAGAGTATTTTCTCTGCAATGCAGAAGCAAGACATTCTGCTTCATCATCCGTTTGAATCTTTCGCTCCCGTGATTCAGCTACTTCGTGAAGCTGCTCGCGATCCACAAGTATTGGCAATTAAGCAGACGCTTTACCGTAGTGGTGCTGACTCTGAAATTGTACAGATTTTGGCGGAAGCAGCGCGTAATGGAAAAGAAGTGACCGCAGTTATTGAATTGCGTGCCCGCTTTGATGAAGAATCAAATATTGAAGTAGCTAACGTTTTACAAGAAGCGGGGGCTGTCGTTGTTTACGGTATTGTTGGTTATAAAACTCACGCCAAAATGATTATGGTGGTGCGCCGTGAAAATAACAAACTTGTGCGTTACGTTCATTTAGGCACTGGTAACTACCATGCAATGAATGCTCGAATTTATACCGATTATGGTCTCATGACGACCGATAAAGATCTCTGTGAAGACGTGCATCGTATCTTCCAAGAGTTGACTGGTATGGGCAAAATGGCGAAATTGAAAAAGCTATTACATGCACCATTTACCTTACATGCTCAGCTCATCAACTTTATTGATGAAGAAATTGCCAATGCTAAGGCAGGACGTAAAGCTCAAATTATTGTGAAAGTGAATGCCTTAACGGAAGTTCAATTGATCAATAAATTATATGAAGCATCTCAAGCGGGTGTTCAGATTGATTTGATTATTCGTTCTATTTGCTGTTTACGTCCAGGTTTGCCTAACTTATCAGAAAATATTCGTGTACGTTCAATTGTAGGGCGCTTCCTTGAACATACCCGTGTTTATTACTTCAGCAATAATGGTGATGCACGTATTTACTGCTCAAGCGCAGACTGGATGGATCGTAATTTATTTAACCGTGTTGAAGCATGTTTCCCTGTGGAAGATCCTGCATTGAAAAAACGTATTTATCAACAAGGCCTAGTGAACTATTTGCAAGATAACCAGCAAGCTTGGTTGTTACAGTCAGATGGTACTTGGGTGCGTGCTGAGCCAGCAGAGGGTGAAAAATTGCATAATGCTCAAAGAACGCTATTAGAAATGATTAAGTAATAAGTTTTAAATTGAATTAAAAAAGCCGACAAAATGTCGGCTTTTTTAATTCCCTGAAATTCAAAATATTTTAATTAGTTTTTCTAAATGGTTGTTGGGTAAACGATAATAATTTGAAGCACAGCAAGATGTTTTTAAAATATGTGATTTTCCCCATAAAACATTGAATTTTAAAAATATACAAATCATGTGAAATCTACTTTAATACGCCGCATTAAATATACTTAACTTCGGTAAATGAATAAGATGCAATGCTTTATTAGAAATTTACTTATTAGAATACTTTTGGGGATAATGCCAGTGGCGGCCTACGCAGATCAGAAGTGTTATGGGGATATCATCGTATTTCAAAGGTTTGATGATCAAGCGATATATCCTTATTTTGCACCCGTTTCCAGTGATAAAACTAAAAAGAGTGAGGTAAGGAATAAAACAATAATCATCCAAAAAAGAAAACAAAAGCAAGATGAGTTTTTAACGCAAAAGAAAAATGAGGAAGTTCACACAAAAAAAGTAGAAGAAAAGAAAAATTCTGAAAATAAAAAACAACTTGATGCTGCGATCGCTAAAGAAATTTTAGAAAATGGTGAAAAAAAATGGATGGTACAAGTTGCGCTAGCTTCTAATCAAAATAAAGCAAATAAGATTCAGTCACAGCTTGAAGCAAAGGGCTATAAGGTCGTAACCAGCTCAACCACTAAAGGGGTACGAGTTATGATAGATCCAGCCAACGACTATGCTATAGCACAGATTATTAGAGAAAAAATTATTTCTGATAATAGTTTGAATATGCAATCTGCTTGGGTGTTTAAGTGGGCATCTCTTACACCTCAATAAAATAAAAAGGAGTCCGAAGACTCCTTTTTTTATTCATGTAGGTTTGTCGTGATTTTCTGCATAATTTGCAGTAACACGTCGAATTCACTTTGTAGCGGCGTACTTTTACGAGTGACTAGCGCTAAAGTGCGACTCGGGGCATCTTCAATTGGTTTTGCAGTAATTTGATCATTAAACTTAATCATACTATTTTCAATTGCAATTTCTGGTAAAAGCGTAAAACCTAAATCAGAAGAAACCATTTCAACTAAAGTTGGTAAAGAGCTTGCTTTTAAACGGTTGTCGTTTTTACGTTCACCGATAGGGCATGCACTTAAAACGTGGTCACGTAAACAGTGGCCTTCTTCAAGCAAAATTAATCTCGATAAATCAAGATCATCTAGTGAGTTTGCTTGCAAAGCATTTGTATCTTGCTTACTACATACAAGGTACAAATTTTCTTTCGAGATTTCAGCGACTTTTAGGCCTCTAGTATCAAACGGTAGAGCAAGAACAATCATGTCTAGATTACCGTGTTCTAGACGCTCTACAATTTTTTCACTTTGAGCTTCATGCAGATGCAACTGAATTTTAGGTAACTGCTGATGCACTTCATCAAGTAACCGTGTCAGGATAAAAGGTGCAATGGTTGGGATAACTCCCAAATGCAAATCACCTGTTAACGGTTCACTCATTTCACGGCTCAATCGCATTAAATCTTGAGCATCTGCTAGTAATACACGGGCACGAGCAACAACTTGTTCACCCAATGGTGTTAAACGCACATTCTGACGGTCACGCTCTACCAGAACGCCACCTAATAATCGTTCAAGCTCCATGATGCCGCCTGATAACGTCGATTGCGTGACAAAAGAGCGGCGTGCTGCTTCAGTAAAATGCAAAGTTTCCGACAACGTAACTAAATATGATAGCTGTCTTAGTGAGGGTAATGCAGCCATAGTGTCCTAGTATGATGATTTAAAATGATGCGCAAATAAACCGCTAAGCTGAGGAATAAAATGTGCAGGGATATCATGCCCCATTCCATCAATTAATTCAAACTTAGCACCGGAAATTGCTTTTGCTACAGCCTTACCATGACTAGGTGGAAGTAAGCGATCACGAGAGCCATGCAGGACTAACGCAGGTTGCTTAATTTCACGGTCCAGTTGAAGTAAGGAGCCTGTACATAATATTGCTAAAAACTGTTGAAGTACACCAGCAGGATAATAGCTACGTTGATAAAGTTTGCGTGCAGTTTGCATTGCTTCAATCTGGTTGACGTAACCAGGTGAACCAATCAATTGAAATAATTTTAAACTGTGATTAACAATACCATCTTCGTCACGTGACTCAGGTTTGCCAATTAAACTCAAAAGCTGTTTCGGAAAAGGAGGGGGTAAAAAAGGCTGATTATTACTTGTAAACATGAGCCCCAATTTCTCAACCTTTTCAGGATATTTTGCTGCAAGAATTTGAGCGATCATCCCGCCCATTGATGCACCAATGACATGTGTTTTAGTCACGCCTAAGCGGTCAATAAGCATTGATACATCATCTGCCATATCATGCAGAGTATAAGGGGCACCTTGATTACTTAGTCCGAGCGCAAAGCGACCCATCAATTTAACCGTATTTAACCGTTTACCTTCATGACGTACTTTTGAAGAAAGGCCAATATCACGGTTATCAAAACGAATAACACGAAAACCTTGATCAATGAGTGATTTACAGAAGAAATCCGGCCAGAAAAGCATTTGAGCGCCAAGACCCATAATCAGCAAAATGGTTGGATGTTCCGGTTTTCCACCTACTTCTACATGTAGCTCAATACCATTGCCTAAGTTGACCTTGGTTTCTTGCATGAAAGATGTGTACGGCGAAATGTTAAACTGTAAGGCACTATTCATGTTATTCATTCCTTAAAGGAATACTCACAAAAGAGTATTCCTGATTCAAACCTTATGCTTGGGCTGGAATAAGATCTGGAACAAGCTTTGTTAAAGTTAAGCGTTGTTTACCTGCTGTTGCACCTAACAATACGAAACCACGCAATGTTCCATCATTGTCAATTGCTTTAGCAAGCATACCATCGTCGAACTCTTCTGTTTCCCAGTTCACTTCTACATCCACTGGAGCTGGTAACACTGTAAGTGGAGCTGCAGGAGTTTTTACTGCAACTGGCATAGCAGGGTAGTGCACGGCAGTTTGTTGTCCGCTGAGGGTTTTTGCAAGAGCACGAGCTTGCTGCATAATTGGCATTACATACGGAAGTAGCGTGCCATTTACTTCAGCGCAATCGCCAATTGCATAAATATCGGCTTGATTTGTTTCAAGTAAACTATTAGTAATAATTCCACGGCTTGTTTGAATATCTGCACTTTTAGCAAGTGAAATATTTGGCTGTAAACCAATGGCTGAAAGAACGATGTCGGCTACCAAAGTTTGGCCGTTTGCGAGTGTAATCGCATAATCTTCGCCATTATTAATTTTGCTGACTTTTTCAACGGTTGTACCTAACGCAAATTTAACACCAGCCTCTTCGAGATTTTGCTGGAATGCAGAAGCAATATGACCTGGTAATAAGCGACCTAATGGTTGAGGTGCCAAATCAATGACAGTAATGTCATATTCACTGTGAAGTAAGTCATTGGCGAATTCACAACCAATTAAGCCAGCACCTAAAATAACAACACGTTTGTCTTTACGTTGAGCTAGATTTTCACGGAAAGCACGGTAATCAATTAGCGAGTTCACTACATGAATGTCATCGCTACCATCGCCTGCAATTGCAAGACGAATTGGGTTAGCACCAACCGCTAAAATCAGTTTTGAATAGGGTTGATTCGAAATTACCCCGTCTTTTTCAAGAACAAGCTCATGACGTTCAGCTAAAATTTCTTTTACAAAAGTGAAAGGCTCAATACGCATATTGAGTTGGGTACCCATTTTAGCAGCATCACCTAAAGCAATCTGTTCAGGTGCTTTTTTACCTGCAAATGCATTTGATAATGTTGGTTTTGCATAATTCACTGCATCATCCGCACAAATCATCACAAGTTCTTGCTCTGGGCTAAGTTTACGAAACTCACGTGCTAAGGTATACCCCGCCATGCCTGATCCGATAATGACGATAGGATGCATTTTTCTCTCCAGAGTTAGAATTGTTTAATTAATACGGTAATGGGTAATATTCGTAAAAAAGACCATGTCAATCATGGCCTTTTGCTTTAAATCATTAGATTTCGATCATTTCGAAGTCAGCTTTTGAAACGCCGCAATCAGGGCAAGTCCAGTCATCAGGGATATCTTCCCATTTTGTTCCAGCTGCAATGCCGTCTTGTGGCCAACCTTCTGCTTCATCGTAAATCCATCCACAAACGATACATTGATATTTTTTCATGAGACTCTCCGCACTGATAAGTTTGCTCAAAGCTGCCTTTCAGTAAAACTATTCCATCTATTAATAATGTAACCACGATCCGGTCAATAATAACCAATGTGCCTTTGATCGGATATCAAATTTTTACGCAGTTCTACATTTAATGTAAAGTAAATAACGGAGTTTAATCATTCGTAAGCAAAGATGAATGGCAGGTTAGGACAAATAAGTGGTTTTTTAGGCAAAACTTGAGCATAAACTAATAATAACTAATACATTCTTAACGTTAATTTTAAACTTAATGTTGTTTGTGAAATTATTGAGAAATAAAAAGTGTCTGCTCATTTAAAAGATTTATATAATAAGAAAGCTAAATAACAACAAATAAAGATTCAACAGATGTCATTATTAAACGCGAAAATTAAAATTCGACAGTATAAGAACGGAATAAATCAGGGAACTTAAGTATGGAAAATTTAGTATACGAAGTAGAAATTGAGGCACCTATAGAAAAAGTATGGGAATTACTTTGGAATAACGAGACATATAATGCTTGGACAAAATTCTTTGCCCCAGACTCTTCAATGCGTACCGATTGGCAAATCGGTGGTAAAACTTATTTTCTAGATGGTGAAGGCAATGGCATGGTCTCCACCATTGAAGAATTGAAAAAGCCGGAAATATTGATTTTTAAACATTTAGGAATGATTAAGGACGGTAAGGAAGATTTAGAAAGTGAAGAAGTTAAAGGCTGGAGTGGTTCCCAAGAAAAATATTTTTTGAGCCAATACGATAATGTAACTACTTTAAAAGTTGAATTAGCCACCTTACCTGAATACATGGGTATGTTGAAAAGTGGCTTCGTTCAAGGATTTGATGTAATCAAGAAATTGGCAGAAGGAAAATAGGCAATCGCCATCAATTTAAGCCAAATATTTTTTATAAATTTTCATAATCAAATCATTGATACGAGAAGGGTAGGCCAAACGATGATGTCCGCCTTCAAAGGTTTCAATATTCATGTAGGGGGCAAGTGTTTCTTGAACCTGATACATATCAAGTTGCTCATCTCCTAATTCTAAATAAGCCATTTTAGGATTAGAGAGGGTAAGTTCCTCTTCGGAAAGCTGAGGATAATCAGGTCGAAAACTAGGCGTAAGACTTGGATTTGCCACAATCACAGCTAATTTATGTTGAGCGGCAGTTTTTAAGGCCCAATATCCTCCAAGGCTGTGACCAACCAGTAAATCTGGTTTAATCGTCTGAATAGCCTGATGATAGAAGTACTCAACAGACGCATAACTTAGGTTACGATAATCAACGTCAATACAAAATTTTTCAGGATGTAAAATGGCGTGGAACTTTGTCGATTCACGAGAAGAATCCAAGCCATGTAAAAATAGAATTTTCATTATTTACGACACAATCTCATTGATAAAATAAAAGGCAAAAAGGGCCTTTGAATATCGAGGTTATTTGGATTTTTTTATATTTTACTAAAAGCTTTAAAAAATGATCTTAGCGATTGGTCTAAGTCATTTTGCCTTTAAAAAGTACGGCTCGTTTCCCTAAATTGTCTTTTTTTTTTTTTTTTTGATTGAAATCATTCGAAAAACTCCTGCAATCTGTTAAGCTATGCCACTTCATTTTTACTTAATCGAGGCAGAGATGACGCAACAAAACGCTCAATCGACTTCTGAACCAACTATTTCCGAAAACGATTTAATTGCACAGCGTCATGCCAAATTAAAGCAAATCCAAGATGTTGCAAAGGAAACTGGAAAGAGTCCTTGGCCAAATACTTTTAAGCGTGAACATTACGCAGCTGATCTACAAGAACAATTTAAAGATCAGTCGAAAGAACAAATTGAAAGCGCTGAGCATGTCTATGTAAAAGTGGCTGGCCGTGTCATGTTAAACCGTGGTTCTTTCATGGTGATTCAAGACATGACAGGTCGTATTCAGTTATATGTTGACCGTAAAGGTTTACCAAAAGATATTCTTGAAACCATTAAAGGTTTAGATCTTGGTGACATTATTGCTGCCGAAGGTTATATCGGACGTTCAGGCAAAGGTGACTTATATGTTCATCTAGAAGGTTTTGAACTTCTTACAAAATCTCTTCGTCCGTTACCAGATAAATTTCATGGCTTAAATGACACAGAAGTTAAGTACCGTAAACGTTACCTTGACTTAATTGTGAATGAAGAAACACGTAAAACTTTTGAAATCCGTGCCAAAGTTGTTGCAGGTATCCGAGCATTCTTAAACAACGAACGTTTCATGGAAGTTGAAACGCCAATGATGCATGTGATTCCGGGTGGTGCTTCTGCACGTCCATTCGAAACACATCACAATGCTTTGGATATGCCTTTATTCTTACGTATTGCACCTGAACTTTATTTGAAGCGTTTAGTTGTGGGTGGTTTTGAGCGTGTGTTCGAAATTAACCGTAACTTCCGTAATGAAGGGGTGTCAACACGTCACAACCCTGAATTCACGATGATCGAGTTTTATCAGGCATATGCTGATTATAAAGACTTAATGGCATTGACTGAAAATATGCTTGAAAAGTTGGCTTTGGATATTCTAGGTACAACTGATGTTCCTTACCAAGGTGAAGTATTTAGCTTCAAAGGACCATTCAAGAAAATCTCTATGTTCGATGCAATTTTAGAGAATAATCCGCAGTTCACACCTGAAAATGTAGGTGATCGCGAGTTTCTTGCAAAATTTATTCGTGAAGAATTGAAAGAAGAGGTTAAGCCTGGGTTTGGTTTAGGTAAGCTTCAAACGATCGTATTTGAAGAAACTGTTGAGACTAAACTTCGTCAGCCAACATTTATTACTGATTACCCAGCGGAAACTTCTCCATTGGCGCGTCGTAATGATGACAATCCACACGTTACAGATCGTTTTGAATTCTTCATCGGTGGTCGTGAGTTAGCAAATGGCTTCAGCGAGTTAAATGACCCGATTGATCAGGCTGAACGTTTCCAAGCGCAAGTTGCTGAAAAAGACGCTGGTGATGATGAAGCAATGCATTACGATGCAGAGTTTGTTGAAGCACTTGAATATGGTTTACCTCCAACAGCAGGTGAAGGTATTGGTATTGACCGTTTAGTCATGTTATTTGCTGACGCACCAAGTATTCGTGATGTAATTTTATTCCCGCATATGCGCCGTAAAGAAGGTTAATCTTCTAAAATGCAAAAAGGCAGTATTTATACTGTCTTTTTTATTACCTTTTATATCTAAAAACTTACCTATTTATACTAATCTTAAGATAGCGTTAAAAAATGTAATTGCACAGTTTAACAATTGCAAAGTTGTGATAAAAAATTTAAGGTGTTGCTCATAAATAACTTTGAGAATTGGCTGGCATGTTTCTAAGAAAAACACTTTCGATTGCAATATTGGCAACTGCTTCATCCGCTATTTTTGCACAAGGTTTAGTGCTAAATAATGAAGACTTACGTACTGACTTAAACTGGTTAAATCAACAAGGTGTTATCAGTATTAGCACCTCAACTTGGCCGTTAAGTGGTGATGAAATTCAAAGAGCACTTTCTCAAGCAAAAGTGACGCATCCAGCTCAACAAAAAGTTATTAATTCAGTACTTAATGCATTAAAAGCAGATAACAATACAGTTAAAGTGGGTGCTTTTGCTGAAACTGATATCAAAAATATTCCTCAAGCATTCGGTGATAACCAAAAAGCTCAATATCAAGGTTCATTAGAGTTTAATGCTGGCGGTGAAAACTGGGATGCTAAAATCCGAGTAAATGCAGAAAAAGATCCTCAAATTGATAATGGACAAGACGTTAATGGTGAAGGTTCATATGTCGCTGGTAAACTTTGGAATCAATGGGTAGTTGCAGGTCAAATTCCAACATGGTGGGGACCTGGACACGATGGTAGCTTAATTCGTGGTGATGCTAGTCGACCAGTTTATGGGGTAACTGCACAACGTGCTGTGCAAAATGCTTTTGAGACAAAATGGTTGTCTTGGATTGGGCCTTGGCAATACCAAGCATTTGCTGGTCAATTAGATGATTATAAAGCAATACCAGATGCTAAATTATTAGGCTTACGTGTAACTGCAAGACCGTTACCTTATTTAGAACTAGGTGCTTCCCGAACTTTACAATGGGGTGGTGAGGGACGTTCTGAAAGTTGGGATTCTTTATGGAATGCGATTAAAGGTAATGATAATGTTTATGATGCGTCTGAAGACAGGTCTAACCAAATTGCTGGATTTGATGCTCGTTTGAATCTGCAATCTCTTTTAAATGCTCCTGTTGGTATTTATGGACAATATGTAGGTGAAGATGAGGCTGGGTTACTCCCATCTAAAAAGATGTATTTAGCTGGGGTTGATTATTCGTCAAGCTACAATGATATACCATATCAACTTTATGCAGAATGGGCTGATACTCGCACCAATGGTGATGTAAAAGGTATTTCTTATAACCATTATATTTATAAAGATGGTTATTACCAACATGGTTTCCCATTAGGTCACGCGATGGGTGGTGATGGGCAAATGTATTCGGTGGGTGGCGATATCCGCTTTGATGTCATGAACCGTTTAAGTGGTCGCGCTATGGTGGTTAAAGTTAACCAATCTAACTTAGCAATCAATAAAGCATTCCCTAAAGATGATGAAATCAAAGCCCTTGATTTAACTTGGACGCATTTCATCAAACCTGATCTTCCATTAAAAATTAATGGGTGGGTAAGTGACTCGGATCTTGAGGGTAATGATGCTGGTGCGTCTATTGGTATTGAAATTCCATTAGAACGTAAAATGTTTGGTTTCTAAGAATAGATCATGTTTTAGAAAAGAGAAGCCATCAAAGCTTCTCTTTTTTATGGTTTTTAAAGAAAACTAAAGACTAGAACATGATTTGCTTAAGTTGACTACACAAGCTAGGATTGTGAAGTTATGCAAGTGAATCAGCATATTACATGTATATGATTAAATCGAATATCAATATGAAAAAACAAGCAAAAGGAATCGGTTTTAAATCACTATAATGCATAACTAATGCTATAAGCCATATAAAGGCTTGTGGTTGGATTATCTATCACGAAAAATTGGAGTTGTTATGGCACTCGTTCCTCCACATGGTCTTCTAGGTGGTGGTTTAATACTACTTCTAGATTTTATGGGCAAAATGGATAGAGAAGGACGTGTTCATGACTGAATCAAGACTCACACATCTCAAACAGCTTGAAGCGGAAAGCATTCATATCATCCGTGAAGTTGCTGCAGAATTCGAAAACCCAGTCATGCTTTACTCAATTGGTAAAGACTCGGCTGTTATGCTTCATCTTGCGTTAAAAGCATTTTATCCAGCTAAACTTCCATTCCCATTATTACATGTAGATACGGGTTGGAAGTTTAAAGACATGATCGCGTTTCGCGATAACATGGCAAAAACTCATGGTTTTGACTTAATTGTTCATCAAAACAAAGAAGGCCGTGAAGCTGGGATCAACCCATTTGATCATGGTAGTTCAAAATATACAGATATTATGAAAACCCAAGCTTTAAAACAGGCTTTGGATAAATATCAATTTGATGCTGCTTTTGGTGGTGCACGTCGTGATGAAGAAAAATCACGTGCGAAAGAGCGTGTATATTCATTCCGTGATAGTAAACACCGTTGGGACCCTAAAAACCAACGTCCTGAACTTTGGAACCTTTACAATGGTAAAGTGAACAAAGGCGAAAGTATTCGTGTATTCCCATTATCGAACTGGACAGAGTTGGATATCTGGCAATATATCTATTTAGAAAATATTCAAATTGTTCCTCTTTATTTCTCTGCTGTTCGTCCAGTGGTAGAGCGTAGTGGTACGTTAATCATGGTTGATGACGAACGTATGCGCTTAAAAGAGGGTGAAGTTCCACAGATGAAGTCTGTACGTTTCCGTACGCTTGGCTGTTACCCGTTAACTGGTGCAGTTGAGTCTGAAGCAGATACGTTACCTGAAATTATCCAAGAGATGCTTTTAGCCACGAGTTCTGAGCGTCAAGGTCGTATGATTGACCATGATGAAGCGGGCTCAATGGAAAAGAAAAAGCAAGAAGGCTATTTCTAAGACAATTTCTAAATTTGTGGAGTTTGAGCAATGTCTCATCAATCAGAATTAATCAGCCAAGATATCTTGGCCTATTTAAAGCAACATGAACAAAAAGACCTTCTACGCTTTTTGACTTGCGGTAACGTAGATGATGGTAAAAGTACGCTTATTGGGCGTTTACTTTACGATTCAAAATTGATTTATGAAGATCAATTGCAAGCAGTAACACGTGACAGTAAAAAAGTAGGAACTACGGGTGATGCACCAGATTTGGCATTACTAGTAGATGGACTACAAGCAGAACGTGAACAAGGGATTACCATTGACGTAGCTTACCGCTATTTCTCGACGGAAAAGCGTAAGTTTATTATTGCTGATACCCCAGGGCATGAACAATATACCCGTAACATGGCAACAGGTGCGTCAACTGCGGACTTGGCAATCATCTTGATTGATGCGCGTTATGGTGTGCAAACTCAAACTCGTCGCCATACGTTTATTGCAAGTTTGCTTGGTATTAAAAATATCGTTGTTGCAATCAATAAGATGGACTTGGTTGAATATTCATCTGAACGTTTTACCGAAATTCAGATTGAATATGATGCTTTCGTAAGCCAATTAGGTGAGCGCCGTCCTGCCAATATTCAGTTTGTACCAATTTCTGCTTTAAATGGCGATAACGTTGTAAATCCATCAGCTCATACGCCTTGGTACAAGGGTCAAACCTTGATGAGCATTCTTGAGTCGGTGGAAATTAGTCGTGAATCAAACAAACACGAATTCCGTTTCCCTGTTCAGTATGTAAATCGTCCAAACCTTGATTTCCGTGGTTTTGCGGGTACTGTTGCTTTAGGTGAAATCAATGTTGGTGATGAGATTGTTGCACTGCCATCAGGTAAGCGTTCAACAGTTAAAGAAATCGTTACTTTTGATGGAAACCTTGAGCAGGCTGTAGCGGGTCAAGCGGTTACATTGACTCTGAATGATGAAATTGATATTAGCCGTGGTAACGTTTTGGTACGTGCTGGCGAGCAACCGTTAATTTCACGTAGTGTTCGTGCTTCAGTGGTGTGGATGAATGAACATCCGCTCGTGAAAGGTAAGTTATACAACGTTAAGATTGGTACCCAGACTGTTCCTGCTAAAGTCACTAATATTCACTATCGAGTGAATGTGAATACACTTGAACATACTCATGTGGAAGAGCTTGAGTTAAATGCAATTGCAGATGTTGTAGTTGAGTTCGATGCGCCAGTTGTGTTTGATCAATATCAAGATTCTCGTTATACAGGTTCATTCATCTTCATTGACCGCTTAAGCAACGTAACTGTTGGTGCAGGTATGGTTGAGGCTGCTGTTGAATGGACTGCACATAGCAATCCTGTAACAGCTGAAGATCGTGCTGCACGTTTGGGCCAAAAGCCAGCGGTGATTGGGATTTCTGCACAGTTAATCGAGAAAGCTCAAGTTTTAGAAAGTTTATTGATCCAACAAGGTGTAGTTGCGATTGCAAAAGCCAACTTAACTGCTGAACAAATTACTTTATTGCGTGAGACAGGTGTTGTGGTTATCACAACTTCTGTGGAAGGTACGGATACAGAAGTTACTGCTGAAACCGTTGAAGAGGCAGCTGAAAAAGTTGTGGAATTAGTTCGTCTTTAATAGACTGAATTGATTTTGAAAAAACCCGCGTAAGCGGGTTTTTTATTGGGTTTAGAAAATACTTTGAGTTTTTAAAGTTAAATATTCTCTTAAATCTTTGGGATAGCTCTGAATCATCTTTAAAAATATATCTCGATCACCTTGATATAAGGCACGTGTTGCTTCTTCGTAATTTGGCATATTGCCCAACATGGCAGACATAAAACGGTCGATGGCTTGTTTAGCGAGCATAATATTACCTTCAGAATTTGGGTTATTTAACTCTTTATCAATTAACTTACGAATTACTGCTGATGCACTCGCACTTTGTTGATCTAACCAATCCCAATGTTTTTTCTGTAAAGTGATTTCACGAGAAATTACTCCGAGTTTAGGTCGTCCAACTTTTTTAATTTCTTCCGGTTCACCATAACGTTGATGAAATTCTTGTTCCGAACCAGAAAGATCAAGATCAATTTGTTGACCTGTTTGATCATTAAAAATCAGAATATTTTCTGTTGTTTTAGGAAGGGTTTTTAGTTTTTTTGCAAGTTCAATGAGGGAGTCACTCGCAATAAGCGTGCTTCCAGTGAAGGCAGTATAGGTGATTTTAGTATTCATTTTAGCCATATATTTTTATCTGGGTAAAATAATATTATCAGGGTAAAATTAATTTGGCAAATAATTAAAATTATAACCAAAGAATTATTTGATTTTATGAGTGTAGTCTATGAAGTTAGGACTATAAAAATAGTCAAGATAATGGGCTATTTAAAATTTTACTCTGCTTTAGTATCGCTTTTATGAGAGAATACGCCTTTAGTTGTATGTATAGAGACTCCTATGTTTGAGCAATCTCCTGAATCTTTAAGCGATATCGAAATTTTAGACATTTTACAGTCGATGAAAAAAGATAAGCTAGATACGGAAGCAAATGAGATCATCCGTAACGGGGGAAAAGCAGGACGTCAGGAAGCACATAAACAGGCTTTAGTGGCACTGAATACAAATTTTGAAGAAAAGTTTGTAGAGGCAGTTACTCTTGCACTAGGTTTAAATGCAGCTCAAGCTAAAAAAATTCGCTATAAAAAAGATCGAATTCGTATTTTAAAAGCGCGTGGTATTGATTATTTAGCTATTGATGGTGCAGAAACAGCGCAAGTTTTGGCACAAATTTCACAAGCGATTGTTCGAGAAGATGCAATAGTTACTCATGACTTACATGACATCTTCCCATTTTGGAAAGAAGGTTGGCCAATGGTGCAATTTGATAATGCCTATAAAATTTTAGAAGAAGATATTAGCTTGCACTTTCATGCGTTCTTAGACGCCATGATTGAGTATATAAATAAATAAAAATAAAAGCCCCGTTTGGGGCTTTTATTTTTAGGGGAATAATTAAAGTGTACTAAAGAGCGGGAAAACGCCAATCACTAATGCAGTGCCCATCAAAACCATACATGTTATAAATGCCCACTTAAATGTGAACTTTTGATGATCTGCAAAGTCAACTTTAGCAAGACCGCATAACAAGTAAGTTGAAGGAACAAGAGGTGATAGCAAGTGTACTGGCTGGCCTACAATTGATGCACGAGCAATAGCTTCTGGGCTAATACCGTAATGTGAAGCCGCTTCAGCAAGAATTGGTAAAACGCCATAGAAGAATGCATCATTTGACATAAAGAATGTCAAAGGCATACTGACTAAAGCGGTAATCGGTGCAAGATATGGACCCATGCTTGGAGGAATCATTGCGACGAATTCTTTAGACATCGCCTCAACCATACCTGTACCAGATAGAATACCTGTGAAAATACCTGCTGCGAAAATTAAACCTACAACAGCTAAAATACTATCTGCATGCATTGCGATACGCTTTTTCTGCATATCAACATCAGGATAGTTAATCAGCATTGCAATACAGAACGCTAGCATGAATAGCACTGACATTGGCAAAATGCCTTTGATTAATGCAATCATGAGAATAATAGTAAGTACCATATTTACTTTGCGTAAATGTGGACGCGTCGCTTCAGGGTCTTTCGACACGGTAATATTGTCACCATGATGACTTTCAAGCTCAATCACGCCTAAACGTTTTTGCTCATAACGGCCATATAAATATGCCAAGAAGAATAACCAACCAATACTAATGATCATTGGAAGGATCATCGGTACGAAAATATGGCTTGGATCAACTTGTAACGCACTTGCAGCACGAGCAGTAGGACCACCCCATGGTGTTAGGTTCATTACACCACTACATAACAGCATAAGTGCAGTCATGATGAGTGTGTTCATTCCTAGACGTTGATAAAGTGGCAACATGGCAGCCACACAGATCATATAGGTGGTTGAGCCATCACCATCTAAAGAAACGAGAGTGGTTAAAAAGACAGTTCCTAGAGTAATTTTTAAAGGATCGCCTTTAACTTTTTTCAAAATCCATTTAACCGGTGGGTCGAAAAGACCTGCATCGATCATTAAGGCAAAATACAAAATTGCGAATAAAAGCATTACGCCAGTTGGCGCTAATTTTTTGATGCCATCCAGCATCATCTCACTGAGACCTTTAAGTTCAATGTGACTTAAACTTTCAAAGTAATGACCTAGGCCCCAAGCAATGAGAGAAAAAATAAACGGGATGAGAATTAAAGCAATAATAGGGCTTAAACGTTTGGACATGATTAAGTACATGAAGCACAAAATCATGCCAACACCAAGTAATGTCAGCATACAATCAATCCTTTGCCTATAGTTTTACTGAACAAGTTTATTCAAAACTCTGACCTTGGTTATTCTTATTAATTTTTATTAAAAAGACAAATAATATATTTAGTTTATTTGGTTAATATATATTCATTTGGATGGGTATATTTAGATGAAATACTGAACATATATATTAAGGTTATAATGGTTTTATAATAAATGAATGCTATTATAAAATAATATAAAGGTATTATAAAAATAAAAATTATATAGCATTTTTTTTAATTATATATATTTTGATGATTGAAATGAGAAGAAGAAGCATTTAGGGGCTTACTTTGAGCTAAGTTATCTAAGTTTGTTTGCAATGTAAATGGGACTTAATTACTTTATAGGCAGTTAAGAGATATAGATTATTTTATTAATTTTCAGTATTTAAGCTTTAATAGATTTACTAAATAAAATAATAATACTTTTAGATTAAAAGAGCAAATTGAATAAATGAATCTAAAATAATTATTACATATATTTAAAAAAGTTATTTAGTATTTAAAAAAATACCCCAGCTAAATTGTGGGGCATTTAAATTAATAACGATTAGTTTTCATCAATTGATGAGTGTGTTTCGGTTTGTTCTAAAATTCGAGTTACAAGAAGTTGGTCAATTTTAAAATGGTCGACATCGACAACTTCAAATTTATATCCACCAAATTCCACAAAATCTGCTGGACGTGGAATTTTGCGTAAACGGTACATCATGAAACCTGCGAGCGTCTCATAGTTTTCTTCATCAGGCATTTCATCAATTTCAAGAGCATGTCTTAGGTCATCAATTGGTGTGCTGCCATCAATTAACCAGGAGTTATTATCACGTTTAATGATTTGCTGTTCTTCTTCAATAGGAGTAACCCAATCACCCATAACTGTAATCATGATATCGCTTAACGTAATCACTCCTACAACAAGTGCATATTCATTGATAACGACAGCAAATTTCTCTTTTGTAGAACGAAAACGGTCAAGTAGTTCAGAGAGTGTGAGAGTGTCGGGAATCATGAGTACAGTACGAATGGTAGACTCATTTAATTGAGTTGGTGATTGATTATTTAAAATGCGTACTAAGAAATCTTTAGCATCAACATAACCAATAACCTGATCAATATTTTCATTACACACTAAAAATTTTGAGTAAGGATATTCTGCTAATTTTTGACGAATACTATCTTCATGTTCGTTTAAGGTGAAATAAACGACGTTTTCGCGTGTCGTCATGCTTGAAGGTACAGTGCGTTCTTCTAGCTCAAAAACGTTCTCAATAAAGTGGTGTTCTTGTTTTTGAAGTACGCCGGCTTGAGCACCTGCATCCATGACTGCTGAGATATCATCAAAAGTAATGTTATCTTCGCGTGTTGTATTGACTTTAAATAAGCGAAATAACAGATTCGCAATAGCATTAATTCCCCAAGCTAAGGGTTTACACACCTTAATAAAAACTTGAATCGGGTTAATAACGCTAATTGCAATTTTTTCAGGTGCAATCATTGCCAAGCGTTTTGGCATGAGATCGGCAAATAAAATAAATAGAGAAGTTACTAAAGTGAAGGAGAGGGCAAAACCGATAGTTTGTGTCCAAGGCCCTTCATAAAAGCGGTCAACTAAAGTGACAAAAAAGGGACGAAAAGCAGCTTCCCCCAAAATACCGCCTAAAATTGCAACTGCATTTAGGCCAATTTGAGAAGCTGCAAAAAAATCGGCAGATTGTTCTTGTAGATCAAGTACTTGTTGGGCACGTTCTTCGCCAGCTTCGGCTAAAATTTTTAACTTTACTTTTCTGGCACCAGCCAATGCAATTTCAGTTAAAGATAAAAAGCCTGCTGCGATGATGAGCAGTACGATGATAATGATATTTTGAAAGAGACTCACAAATCACCCGAGGTTCATCATTATTATGACTATGTTTTAACACAAAAAAGCGCTGAGGTAATCAGATTGATTGCTCAGCGCTTGAAGATAATGTCTAAAATCGACAATTAAATCAAAATTTACTTAATAATGAGAAAATTGCGAATTATTAGTTAGAAATTCACGATTTTCTTCTTCAATCATTTGACGAGCAACAAATAAAATAAGTTGGCGTAACCAGCGATGAGCTGGGTGATGATGTAATAACGGGCACCAAGCCATTTTAAGTTCAAATTCTGGAATATAAAAAGGAGGATCCTTTATAACCAGTTTTGGATTTTGAGTTTGTAGGCGCGCCATTCGAGTTGGAAGGGTGGCAATCAAGTCAACATTTTGAGCAAGTAATGCTGGCATTTGGTAGTGACGAGTAAATACAGAAATTTTACGACGTTGACCAATACGTTCTAATGCCTGATCGATCCAGCCTAAACCGCCTTGTTTATCTGGATTTACACCAAAGCCTACACCCATACCTGTTTTAGAAACCCAGATATGTTGCGCATCTAGATAACTTTTGAGATTCAAATGGGTTACAGCAGGGTGTTTGTCATTAAGAATACAGCTGAAACTATCACGCCAAACTAACACTTGGTGGAAACTTTGCGGTATTTCATTAAATCTATTAATCGCAAGATCAACTTTACCTTGTTCCATGTCTCTATATGACACATCACTTGGTGTAAGAAAGTCGAGTACAACATTTGGAGCTTCAGAGCGTAGAGCTTTGACAAGACGAGGGACTAAAGTTGCCTCGGCATAGTCAGATGTCATAATGCGGAAAACGCGATTACTTGTATAAGGGCGGAATTCGGTACGGGGTTCCAAAATCATGGAGAGATCAGAAAGGGCATCTCGAATACGAGGTTGTAATTCAAGTGCACGTTCTGTTGGGGTCATCCCTTCGGAAGAACGGATAAGAAGTGGATCATTAAATAAATTACGTAAGCGACGTAAAATATTACTCATTGCAGGCTGAGTTACCCCAAGCTGTTCGGCTGCGCGCGTAACATTTTTTTCACGAAGAAGTACATCAAGATATATTAATAGATTAAGATCTACTCGCTCCAGATTCATAAAAAAAATACCGAAAATAAAACCCTGAAATTGTTTCAAATTATGCCATATTTAATGATCATTGTGTGAAAAAATGATGAGAAAAGCGACATTTTTTGTAGGAATTAAGTAGGGTGGAAAGACGTTTCAAAGGCACGTTTTTACTATCTTTGCTCAGTTTTGAATGTCTCAACTTTAAATAGAATATATTTATGAGTGACTTCTCAATTTCTAGCATATCAATTGACTTTTTACATTGGCAAAAATAGCCTAATTTACAATTGACTTTTAGATTTAAAAATGAGTGGAAAATCTTCAAAAATTGTATAAAAATAAGACTTATTGAGTTTTTAGAATAAAACTCTATACTCCTTTAGGATAATTTTATTTTTATAAACAAAGTGTTAAAGTTTTTGGTTTTATCTATAATATCGATTTATTGGTATATTTTTTAAATAAATACTGAAGATTAACAAAGGATATTGGATTAATTGATTGGCTAAGTCTAAGCTGTGTTCATGAGGAAGCAGCTGGTGTCATAAGAAATTTAAGTAACGTGACTCTAGGCTTCAATCGATGAAATCCTAAAATGAATACAGGACAATATCATGACTACATATCAAACAGCGATTGATGCAGTACGTCAATTAAAAGCAAAATTCGGCAATACTTGGGCAGACATTAGCCCAGAAGATGCTGCTCGTATGCAACTTCAAAACCGTTTCAAAACTGGTTTAGATATTGCTAAGTATACAGCTGCGATTATGCGTCGTGATATGGCTGAATACGATGCTGACTCAAGCAAATACACTCAATCATTAGGTTGCTGGCATGGTTTCATCGCACAACAAAAAATGATTGCGAACAAAAAATATTTCGGTACTACAAGCAAACGTTATATCTACCTTTCTGGTTGGATGGTTGCTGCTCTTCGTTCTGAATTTGGCCCACTTCCTGACCAATCTATGCACGAAAAAACTTCTGTTCCTGCATTGATCGAAGAAATCTATACTTTCTTACGTCAAGCTGACGCAAAAGAATTAAACGATTTATTCCGTGCGCTTAAAAAAGCACAAGAAGCTGGTGATACTGCTAAAGCAGCTGAAATCACAGCTCAAATCGACAACTTTGAAACTCACGTTGTGCCAATTATTGCGGACATCGATGCTGGTTTCGGTAACGAAGAAGCAACTTACTTACTTGCTAAGAAAATGATCGAAGCTGGTGCTTGTGCGCTTCAAATTGAAAACCAAGTATCTGATGCTAAACAATGTGGTCACCAAGCTGGTAAAGTAACTGTTCCACACGAAGACTTCATCGCTAAGATCCATGCATTACGTTATGCATTCTTAGAAATGGGTCTTGAAGAAGGTATCATTGTTGCGCGTACTGACTCTGAAGGCGCTGACTTGACTCAAAAAATCCCAGTGGTTAAAGAGCCAGGTGACATCGCTTCTCAATACATCAGCTACTTAGATACTCAAGAAATTGATATTGCTGATGCTCAAGAAGATGAAATCTTAATCAAGCGTGATGGTAAATTACACCGTCCTAAGCGTTTACCTTCTGGCTTATATCAGTTCCGTGCTGACACTCAAATTGACCGTGTTGTACTTGACTGTGTGTCTAGCTTACAAAATGGTGCTGACCTTCTTTGGATCGAAACTGCGACTCCAAACGTAGAAGAAATTGCACACATGGTTAACCGTGTTAAAGAAGTTGTTCCAAATGCTAAGCTTGTTTATAACAACAGCCCATCATTCAACTGGACTTTAAACTTCCGTCAACAAGCTTACGACCGTTGGGTTGCTGAAGGTAAAGACGTTTCTGCATATGACCGCGCTAAATTAATGAGTGCTGAATATGACAACACTGAATTAGCTGCTGATGCTGATGACAAGATCCGTACTTTCCAAGCAGATGCTTCTCGTGAAGCGGGTGTGTTCCATCACTTGATCACACTTCCGACTTACCACACTGCTGCTCTTTCTACTCATGAGCTTGCACAAGGTTACTTCGGTTCTGAAGGTATGTTGGCTTATGTTGCTGGCGTACAACGTAAAGAAATCCGCGGTGGTATCGCTTGTGTTAAACACCAAGCAATGGCGGGTTCTGACATCGGTGATGATCACAAAGAAATCTTCTCTGGTGACAACGCTCTTAAAGCACATGACGATGCTAAAAACACAATGAACCAATTCGCAGCTCACTAAGAATTGATTCATCAAAAAACCCGCTCAAATGAGCGGGTTTTTTATTATTAAAAATTATTTTTTCAAAACATAGTGTTCAGCTAAAGAGCCTTCAACTTTTTTACCTTCCATATCTAAAGCGGTTGCAGTGTTTTCACCGATAAAGAATTTACGGTTTTGACCTTTATCATCTAACGTAATAATTGAAGTATTATCTTTGTCGAAAGTAAAGGTACCGTGGGTTTCAAATGGGTTCGTGTCACCTTTACCAAGATAAGTTTCGGTTAGCTCGTAGGTTTTATCATCTTTAAGTTCTAATTCAGTTTTAATACCTTCACAGTCTGCGCATGGGAGAGTGCCTTTATATGTGCCGTCCCAATCGAGTGAGTTTTCAGCTGTGTGTGCGGTATCTACAGCATTATTATCCGCTTCAGTCGTTTGTGCTGGAGCAGATGCTTGAGTTGTCGTGTCGGCTTTATTTTCATTTTTGCTACAAGCGGCAAGAAGGATACTTAAGAGTGCTACTGATAATAATGTTTTTTTCATGATGATCTAAACCTCGGAAAATAAATAAAAAACAAGTAAACAGGCTATGAAATATAAGAGCCTAATAAAAGTTTAAGTATGTAATTTAATTTTAACAAAAGGTAAAGTGAGTGAAATTTAATCAAAAAGAAAGATATAAAATTAAAAAAGGTATCCACTAAAAAATTAAGTGAATACCTTTATATATTAAGGTTGAGAAGAACCCCCACCTAAAGAATCACAAGCCGATTTATAAAGTTGATATTGTTGCTTTAAAACTTCATCGAGCGGCATGTCAAATAACTCTTCACCATTTTTATAACTCTCTACATATGAAGTCGCCTTTTCTTTGCTTACCGCTAAAGACTGTTGGTAGTAAGAATTAATTGAGCTTGTTGCAATCTGACTTGTCTCAACATTTTTACATTCAAAATTATGGAGAATTTTCTCTGCACGTTTGACCTCACTAGATTGGCCAAAAATACACCCAGTTAAAAAGACAAGTGGCGTTAACACGAAAAAAAGTTTCATGGAGAGCAAGTATGGAAGCAACGGTGGGCGCTATTGTATAAATAATTCCATGAGTTACTGTGGTTTTATGTTAGACATTGATTGTTTTTTAACTCATTAAAATCAAAAAATTGTATCTAATTTTATCATTTTGCTTATTTTTATATTTGGTGCGTATTTTGCTTATAACTTTAAGCACTTATTTTGAACATATGAACCAGAATGAATCAGGTACAAACGTTTTCAAAAAACTCTTTAGCACCATTTTGGTATGCGCAATTAGAACTCGGATTCTGTTTTGAAAATTCGCGCACCATAATGAGTCATAGAAAGCATCATGGCCCTGTAAGGGTGCAAAAAATGCTCTGGCCTGAAAAAACAGGTGTATGTCACGCCATTATTGTACATCCTCCAGCAGGAATTGCAGGAGGAGACCATCTTACTTTTCAAATCGAAACCAAAGATCAAGCTCATGCGGTTGTAACGACTCCTGGTGCGGGAAAATGGTATAAAACCAATGGAAAGCAAGCCTTTCAGCATATTCATCTTCATGTGCGAGATCAGTCTATTTTGGAGTGGGTTCCACAAGAAACGATGCTGTTTGACGGAGCTCTAGCACACTCCGAAACTCATATTCATCTTGATCATGCTGCGAGTTTTATTGGCTGGGATATGTTGGTACTTGGGCGACAGGCACGTGCGGAGCGCTTTATTCAAGGGAGTTATTACAACCAGTTTAAATTGTGGCGAGAACATAAGTTATTGGTTGCAGATACATTGTATTTTGAGGGAGAAGATCGTTGGCTTAGTTCGTGTTTAGGTATGAATAATCAAGCAGTAATGGGAAACTTTTGGGCGGTTGCACCTGAGAAATATCGATCTTCATTTTATTTAGAACAACAGCTCGAACTCATTCGTGAATTGATGATGCGTATGCAAGCACCTGTAACTTTAACATTATTAGATGATGTAGTTTGTGCGCGTTTCTTGGGAAATGATGTCCGACATTGCCATGATGCATTTGCGGCAATAAGAGCAAGATTAAGACGTTATTGGTTTGATTTAGATGAAGAATTCCCAAGAATCTGGAGAACCTAAGTTACGTTAAATTGCGTATTTAAAAAACGATTAAAACAAGTATGCTGCTTTTGAGCACGTATTTTGCTTAAAGAAATTAGATGCTATTTAGGAAAGAGATATGGAACTCAATCCAACAGAAAAAGATAAATTACTTATTTTTACCGCAGGGTTAGTCGCTGAGCGCCGTAAAGCTCGCGGCTTAAAGCTAAATTATCCGGAAGCTATCGCTTTTATTTCTGCTGCTTTGCTTGAAGGGGCACGGGACGGTATGACGGTGAGCGACTTGATGCATTACGGAACAACTTTATTAAAGCGTGAAGATGTGATGGATGGTGTGCCAGAAATGATTGCTGAGGTTCAGGTCGAAGCAACTTTTCCTGATGGCTCGAAATTAGTCACTGTTCATCAGCCAATCGTATAAAAGGAGCGTTTATGATCCCTGGTCAAATCATTACTCCAGATACTGATATTGAACTGAATGTTGGACGGCAAACTTTAAAAGTTGTAGTTGCTAATATTGGCGATCGACCTATTCAGGTGGGTTCTCATTTTCATTTTTATGAAGCAAATGATGCATTACAGTTTGATCGCGAAATAGCTAAAGGCTTTAGATTAAATATCGCGGCGGGCACAGCGATACGTTTTGAACCGGGACAAAGTCGGGAAGTAGAGCTTGTTGCTTTAGCGGGTAAGCGAGAAGTATATGGTTTTGCAGGCCGAGTCATGGGCAAGTTGGATTAAACATAACAACGATAATGAAAGAGATGAGTAATAAGTTATGAAAATGTCACGTCGTGCATATGCTGAAATGTTTGGTCCAACGGTTGGTGATCGTATTCGCTTGGCTGATACAGAGCTTTTTATTGAGGTTGAGCAAGATTTAACGACTTATGGTGAAGAAGTTAAATTTGGCGGTGGCAAAGTCATTCGGGATGGAATGGGGCAATCTCAACTTTTAGCTGATGAAGTTGCCGACACTGTGATTACCAATGCTTTGATTGTAGATTGGTGGGGGATTGTAAAAGCTGATGTTGGCTTAAAAAATGGTCGAATTTGGAAAATAGGGAAAGCAGGAAATCCTGATATTCAACCTGACATTACCATTCCTTTAGGTGCTGCAACAGAAGTGATTGCGGGTGAAGGTCAAATTTTAACGGCAGGGGGTATTGATACTCACATTCACTGGATTTGCCCTCAGCAAGTTGAAACCGCGCTAATGTCGGGTACAACAACAATGGTGGGTGGTGGTACGGGGCCAGCGGCTGGAACTTCAGCAACGACAGTGACTCCAGGTCCTTGGCATATTGCGACTATGTTGCAGGCGATTGATGATTTACCTATGAATATTGGCCTGCTAGGTAAAGGTAATTTGAGTTTGCCAGACCCAATTCGTGAGCAAATTAAAGCTGGGGTAATTGGGTTAAAACTACATGAAGACTGGGGCTCAACACCAGCAGCCATTGATAACTGTTTGAGTGTGGCAGATGAGTTCGATGTTCAGGTCGCGATTCATACAGATACTTTAAATGAAGGTGGGTTTTTAGAAGAAACTCTAGCTGCATTTAAAGATCGCACGATTCATACGTACCATACCGAAGGTGCGGGTGGTGGGCATGCACCTGACATTTTAAAGGCAATTGGACAAAGTAATGTCTTGCCGTCTTCAACTAATCCAACCCGACCGTACACCATTAATACCATTGATGAGCATTTAGACATGCTCATGGTTTGCCACCATTTAGACCCAGCAATTGCTGAAGATATTGCTTTTGCAGAAAGCCGTATTCGCCGTGAAACTATTGCCGCTGAAGATATTTTGCAAGACTTAGGTGCAATTGCCATGATGTCCTCTGACTCTCAGGCGATGGGTCGTGTGGGTGAAGTGATTTTACGTACTTGGCAAACTGCTCATAAAATGAAAATTCAACGTGGTCCTTTAGAGGGTGATAATGAGTTTCATGATAACAATCGCGTTAAACGCTACATTGCCAAATATACAATTAACCCAGCAATTACCCATGGTTTAAGCCATGAAATTGGTTCGGTGGAGGTCGGAAAACTTGCTGATTTAGTGTTATGGAAGCCTGCGTTTTTTGGTGTAAAACCTTCCATGATTATTAAAGGTGGCATGATTGCAGCGGCACCGATGGGTGACATTAATGCTTCCATTCCGACACCTCAACCCGTGCATTATCGCCCAATGTTTGGTGCCTATCCGCGTGGTGTGCATAACACCTGTATAACCTTTTTATCTCAAATCGCAATTGATGAAAAAGTTGCTGAGAAACTAAATCTTAAAAAGTTAATTAGTCCATGTAAAAACACGCGTGCAATTACTAAAGCCGATATGAAGCACAACACATATTGTCCAGTCATGCATGTTCATCCTGAAACTTATGAGGTGCGGGCTGATGGTGAATTATTAACGTGTGAACCTGCTGACGTGTTACCGATGGCACAGCGTTATTTCTTATTTTGATAAGTTTTATAGAGATGATTTGCCTCATTACTCTAGATATGAAAGAAATAAATAAGGAGAGAAAAGCTAAATGAAAATCTATACCCAACGACTTGAAGATATTTCTCCTGATCAGGCATTTGAAACGGTTGAACTGACTTTTGATACCCGCCAAAAATCCCGCTTTCGAGCAGCTTTAGCGAGTGGCATCGATATTGGTGCTGATTTACCGCGTACTGGTATTTTGCGTAGTGGTTCATATATTGCAACTCAAGAGGGTGATGTATTACGTGTTGACGCGAAACCTGAGCGATTAATGCAAGTCACTGCTCAAACCGATTTTGATTTACTTAAAGCTGCCTATCACTTAGGTAATAGACATGTACCGTTAATGTTGACCCCTACAGCTTTGTATTTTGAGCCTGATCATGTGCTTGCAGAAATGGTAGAAGGTTTAGGACTTACAGTTTCAGAAACTGATCATCCGTTTGAACCTGAAAGTGGTGCTTATGCGCAGCATAGTCATGATCATCGTTTAAGCCCAATCAAAGCTTTACATCATGTCCATTCATAGTGCCGCGCAATTACTGCAACTGCTGACACTGTCTTCTACGGCATTGCCAGTTGGGGCGTATTGTTATTCACAAGGTGTGGAAACGGCGATTGATATTGGCCTAATACATGACGAAACCTCGGCAATTGCTTACTTTGAAGAAGTGCTTGAGATGTTGTTGGTGAGGTTTGAGTTGCCCGTATTAAAGCGTCTCATGCAGCATCATGATGACTCAGAACAGTTTCTGGTTTGGGCAAATTTGTATAAGGCCAGCAGAGAAAGTAAAGAACTTTTGGCAGAATCTCAACAGCTGGCATTTTCTTTAAATGCGTGGATTAAAGATGTTTTAAAAAAAGCAGTTGAGGTTAAAAAGCAGTTTGGTTTTGTGCCGGTCTATGCACAGCTTTGTGGTCGACTCGAACTCAACGACATGGATGTACTTACTGCTTATACCTTTACTGTTTTAGAAAATCAGGTTTTAGCTGCAGTAAAAACTGTTCCTTTAGGACAAATGGCAGGACAAAGAATTTTATGGTACTTGCATGGTTTGGTACCACAAGCGGTAGAGAAAGCTTTGAAGCTTAATGATGAGCAATTGAGCAGCGCTTTACCTCGTTATGCCATGCTGAGCATGAAACACGAAACACAATATTCACGGTTATTCAGATCTTAAGTTTAGGAAATAAAAGGATAAAAATCATGACAGAACGTAGTCCATTACGAGTCGGAATTGGTGGGCCAGTGGGTTCAGGTAAAACAGCACTTACGCTTAACTTATGCCGTGCCTTGCGTAATAAATACAATATGGCTGTAGTGACAAATGATATTTATACCAAAGAAGACTCAAACTTTTTAACCCGTAATGAAGCGATGTCGCCAGATCGGATTGTGGGTGTGGAAACAGGTGGTTGCCCTCATACAGCCATTCGTGAAGATGCTTCAATTAACTTGGCTGCAATTGATGATTTGTGTGAAAAATTCGAAGGCTTAGAACTTATTATCATTGAAAGCGGTGGGGATAATTTGGCAGCGACATTTAGTCCTGAACTCTCTGATTTAACTTTATATGTCATTGATGTGGCTGGTGGTGAAAAAATTCCTCGTAAAGGTGGCCCGGGTATTACCAAGTCAGATTTACTCATTATTAATAAAACTGACCTTGCGCCAATGGTAGGTGCAAACCTTGATGTAATGGACCAAGATGCGAAACGCATGCGCGGAGAAAAGCCATTCTTATTTTCAAACATGAAAACACAAGATGGTCTTGAAGAAATTATTCAGTTTATTGAGAAACAAGGGCTGTTTAAAGCTTAAGGAGAGATTATGGACTTCATGAAAAAATGGAGTGTAGTGCTCCTTTCATTATTGCCAGCACTTGCAATGGCTCATCCGGGACATGACCATGCACATTCTGGTTTTATGGCGGGCTTTATTCATCCGTTTACCGGTCTAGATCATTTAGTCATGGCTTTAGGTTTTGGTGTCTTGTTGTGGTCAGCTGCTAAACAGTGGAAAATTGCTGGAGTCATTGCCTTAAGTACTACCTTAATTGTAGGCTTTTTAATAGGTGCTCAAGGTTTGGTACCAGTTAATATAGCTGAATACGGTATTGTTGCTTCTTTAGTTATTACAGCAATTGCTCTATGGACAAAATCCAATAAAGTTTTACCAATTGCCGCGGCATTACTTGCAAGCTTCCATGGCATGGCTCATGGTGTTGAGTTAGCACACGCAGGGCATATTGTTGCATTAGTAACTGGTATGGTTGCTGGTATGGCGCTCATCTATTTGGGTGGATTGGTGTTGGGTGCTGTGCTTACCCGATATGTGCCATATGGCAAAAAAATTGTTGGCGCCTGTGCAGCAGTTGTTGCAGTGATTGGCTTAAGCTAACTAAAACTTTGCAAAGAAAAAGGTAGCTTTAAGCTACCTTTTTTATTCGTTTACTTTCTGGTAAAGCCCCGCGTGAACTGTACCCGCTTTAGTGGTTTTAACTTGTTGCCATGTTGCTGGAAGATGAAGCTGGGATAAATCTCGGTCAGCTTCAACATAAATATATCCATTTTTTTTAATATGAGGCTCTGCCAAGTTCGAGAGTTCTTGCCATAAATCAAGACTATAAGGTGGATCTAAAAAAACCACATCGAACTGTTCTTTTAAGCGGGGTAGGGCTTGTTGAGCCGTTGTATTAATTAGATGACAGTTTTGGGCTTTTAATAGTTCAATATTATCTTTTAAAAATCGTGCCTGAGCTTTGTCAGGCTCAATCATATAAACAGATGCAGCACCACGTGACAGAGCCTCAAAACCTAATGCACCAGAGCCTGTACAGATGTCGAGAACTTGAGCATTTTGAATATCCCACATGAGCCAGTTAAATAGAGTTTCGCGTACTCTATCTGGGGTTGGGCGTAAGCCATCAATGCTAGCGAAAGGCAGTACTCGTCTTTTCCATTCGCCGCCAATTATACGTAATTGATTTTTCATTATTCATCGGCCTCATTGGTAGCAGGACGAGCAGGAGCAGCTTGCGGTGTTGATGCTGCTGGTTTGTTGGTGGTAGCTGTAGCCGATGCTGGACCAGAACTTTCACCGCCGCTTGGAAGTTCACCCGGTTTAATACCTGCTGTCATTACCCCGCCATTGACTTGGTGATTTGCTGGACGAATCGGGTTTTTCTTACGAGTTAATAGCCAGTAATCAAAGACAGGTCTTGCAAGTTGAGCAGCTGAACCACCATGACGACCATTTTCCCAAATGACTGCAATCGCAATTTCAGGTTTTTCAGCAGGGGCAAATCCAACGAATAAACCATGGTCAAGTTGACGTTCACTCAAGGCTGCTTCGTTATAGCGTTTACCCTGTGCAATACTCTTAACCTGTGCTGTACCTGTTTTCCCTGCAATTTGGTAGAGGGGAGTACGAATACCGCGGCCAGTACCTGATTGAATTACATCAATCATGGCATCACGCATTTGAATCCAGTCTTCATCAGTGCCGTTGAATTTGATTTTGCCATCAGGTGCATTACGTACTGTAAATGGTTTTGCACCATGCGTTGCGCGTAAAACATGAGGCGTTACATGAGAACCATGATTTGCCGTAATTGCTGTTGCCATCGCAAGCTGTAATGGAGTGGCTGTAAACGCGCCTTGACCAATACTGACAGAAATAGTTTCACCCTTCATCCATTTCGCTTTACGCGTACGCATTTTCCATTCAGGACTTGGATAAAGGCCTTCACTTTCACTTGGTAAATCGACACCTGTTTTTTGACCAAATCCAAATTGGCGCATCCATTGGTTCATTTGATCAATACCCATTTGATGGGCAAGAATATAAAAATAGGTATCACATGACATAATGATGGCTTTATGCATGTTCACGATGCCATGACCAGATTTTTTCCAGTCACGGAACTTATGTGAATCACCTGGTAGATGGAAATAACCAGGGTCAGAAATTGCCGTTGACCAGTCTACAATACCGTAGTGTAGGCCACCCATTGCTTCCATTGGTTTAATGGTAGAACCAGGGGGATATACACCCTGCACAGCACGGTTATAAAGAGGTTGGTCTAAATTGTCACGTAGTGAACTGTAGTCAGTATGACTAATGCCTGTCACAAACAAATTAGGGTTAAAACTTGGACTAGACACTAAAGCTAGAATTTCACCTGTACGAGGATCAATAGCGACAATAGCTCCACGACGACCTGCGAGCTGCTGAGATGCAACTACCTGTAAACCGTAATCTAAAGATAAATAGAGGTCATTACCGCGAGTAGGGTCTTTACGACCTAAATGACGCAATACATTACTATGTGCATCTGCTTCAACAGATTCGTAACCCGGTGTTCCATGCAATAGGTCTTCATAGCTTTTCTCAACGCCAATTTTTCCAATTAGGTTGGTCCCAGCATATAAGTCTTTATCAATACTTTTTAATTCTTTATCGTTGATACGCCCGACATAGCCAATTACATGAGCAAATAACTCACCGTGTGGATAATAGCGAGTCATTTGTGTCTCGATTCTAACACCCGGAAACTTATATTTGGCTTCACTAAATTTAGCAATATTGGCTTCAGTTAGATTGAGCTTAATCGCGACGCGTTCAGTTTTACGGGCAGTTTTTATACGGCTTTTAAAACGGTCAATATCTTCTTGCGTTAAATCTAAAATAGGCTGTAATTGCTCAATGACACTATCAACATCTTCTACATCTGTTTTACTTAAAGTTGCTGTAAAAACAGGATAGTTATCTGCTAGTAATACACCGTTTCTGTCATAGATATAACCACGAGCAGGCGGAAGTGGTTGCAAGCGAATTCGGTTTTTATCAGATGCAGTCGAGAATTCGTCGTAGTGAAAAATTTGTAGATAAGCGTATCGGCTAATTAAGACTAATAAGCAGATGGTCACGATCCCTATGGCAAAAAAGATACGACCTCGATAAATGCGCTTTTCTTGCTGGATATCTTTTAAAGGAAAGTGCTGTTTCATAAGGATCGACTTAATGACATAGGGTAGAAAAATAGCTGCTTATTCTAACGCAAGAGCACTTAAAATATTGCATAATTTTCAAAGTTTCATTGCATTTTAATAAGATACTTTTTGACTTTGCAGACAACAAAATTGTAGATACTTGTATATAAGAAGCAAAATAATTCTGTTAAAGTCTCTCATTCAATAGAATAGGGTTGTTCTCACCATACGATTAGGGAAAATGGAGAAAATAATGAGAAAAATTTATCCCTTACTTGCAGTTTTGACAGTAAGTAGTTGGGCCCATGCTCAAGACTACTCGTTTCTTCCAGAAGCAAAATTAGCAGGACATAATGCATCTACTTGGAATGTGGGTGCCGGAGTTACTCAAAAATTATTACATCTTAACGGTGAATGGGTAAACCCGTATGGTATTGCCTATGCCAAAGCCGGTGCATTTTTGAATGGTGACAAAACCACTGGTGGTCAAGTTGGTTTTAGATATCCTTATTATCTTACTGGCACAGACAAAAATGGTTACTATATCGGTTTCTATGCTGGTCATCTTGATAGTAAAGAGGTCGATGGTGATTTTAAATCCCGTTTAGGTGCGGGTGTTGACTTAGCCTATGTGTGGTTAAATTCAGAAAGAATTAGCACTTTTAGTGTGGGTATCGGTGCAGCTGAAAAATTAACCGACCAGAACGGAAATGTTGCTGCAGATACGAAACCACAAATTCAATTTTCTTATTCTCTAAGTTTTGGTTTATAAAACAAAGCAGTTTATCGTTAACTCGCCATAAGCAGAGCACAAATAAATACGAGAGTCTTACATGTTAGAGTACGTCAGTGGATTGTGGCAGACCTTTTTACACAGACCTGATTTTTGGGCCGTTTTGAGTATTATTCCCGTAACGGCTTTTGTCACATGGGCACATGTGTGGATGGCTTTAAAAATGGTATTTTACCCAATTAAATTTTGGGGATTCCATTTAGGACCCTTGCCAGTAGGTTGGCAAGGTATTGTGCCACGTAAAGCAGGACGTATCTCTGGGATTATTACCGATAACACTTTATCTAAATTAGGTTCATTGCGTGAATTTTTAGAAGCAATGGATCCTGAAGATATGGCGCGTATTATTGGTGAACAAGTCGGTTTTGAACTTGAACATCTTATTGATGAAGTCATGATTGATCGTAATGCTGTGCTTTGGGAAAATCTACCTTATTCAATTAAACGCCGTATTTATGCTCAAGCACATAAGCAATTGCCGGGTGTGCTAAAAGAATTAGTGACTGAGCTGACCATGAATGTAGAGTCACTGGTTAACATGCGTGAAATGGTCGTGAGCCAGATGGAAGGTGATCGCCGTTTAATGGTACGTATGTTCTTAAAGGTGGGTCAAAAAGAAATTAACTTTATTTGGCATATTAGTGCACTGATTGGCATGTTCTTTGGTATTTTCCAAATGGTGGTTTGGTTTGTAGTACCATGGCACTGGACAGTACCATTTTGGGCTGCAATTTGGGGCTTTTTAACTAACTGGATCGCAATCTGGATGGTATTTAACCCAATTGAGCCGCATTATATTCGTTATCCACAGATTTTTAGATTAACAAAAGATCGTAAGTTTCCATGGGTTGTACCAGTTCTTCGAATTGGGACCTATAATGTCCAAGGCGCTTTTATGAAGCGTCAAGAGGAAGTCTCTGATGTGTTTTCGAGCGTAGTCACAGAAGATCTGATCACGTTAAAATCGATTATGACCGAAATGATGTACGGGCCGCGTAAAGATAAAACGCGCCGCATTGTTAAGCGTCATATTAACGAAATCATGGAAACCCCGTTAGTTCGCACATCTTTACAGCTTTCTTTAGGGCCAAGAGAGTACGCAAGATTAAAGACGGACTTGATTGATCGTTCAATTGAAATTACGATGGGACCCGTATGTGACCCTGCACTGAATGCAAGCCGGGCACAGAAGATTTTTCAAATGTTTAAAGAGCGTATTCGTGAACTAACACCAAAAGAATTTCAGAATTTATTACGTCCTGCATTTCAGGAGGATGAGTGGATTCTTATTGTACTAGGTGGGGTAACCGGATTTATTGCTGGTACAATACATTTGTTTGTGGCTTTCTTATAATTCGATGTCAGGCAGGATCTATTGAAGATTAACGAGACTTTTTCTGCCGGACTTCATATTCATTGTTTTAAATGAGGATGTTTTTTATGCGCATTATTTTACTCGGACCACCTGGAGCAGGCAAAGGGACTCAGGCTCAGTTGATCTGTAAGCGCTACAATGTCCCACAAATTTCAACCGGTGATATGCTCCGTGCTGCGATTCGTGAAGGTACTGAATTAGGTCTAAAAGCTAAAAGTGTAATGGAATCTGGTGGTTTGGTTTCAGATGAACTTATTATCGGTTTAGTAAAAGAACGTATTGCTCAACCTGACTGTGCAAATGGCTGCATTTTCGATGGTTTCCCACGTACTATCCCACAAGCTGAAGCTTTGGAAAAAGAAGGGATTAGCATTGATCACGTGATTGAAATTGATGTTCCTGATGAAGAAATCGTAAAACGTCTTTCTGGTCGTCGTCAGCATCCAGCTTCTGGTCGTGTTTATCACACTGTATACAATCCACCTAAAGTGGAAGGGAAAGATGATGAAACTGGTGAAGATCTTGTTCAACGTCCAGATGACCAAGAAGAAACAATCCGTAAGCGTTTAGCGTCTTATCACACTGAAACAGAGCAACTGGTTGGTTTCTACCAAGGCCGTGCTGCTTCTGGTGAAAATGCTCCAACTTATGACAAGCTTGATGGCTTGCGTACAATTGAAGATGTACAAAAAGATTTGTTCAACATCTTAGACAAATAATTTAATATTGCTTGTGATAATGAGCCCTCTTTGTGAGGGCTCTTTTCTTTCATTAAGTGCAGGAGAACAATATGAAAATCATATTGATTTTGGTGGTATTGCTGAGTCTGGCACTAGTAATATTTTTGGCTTTTCAAAGCTACAAAATGCTAAGACAGGTTCAAAAACAAGCAAAAGAAGAGCGTAATGAAAAAAAGCGTCTAAAGTAAGTTTGATTGGGTATGATCCCTATACCCAACCATATTTTTAAGCTTCAATATTTTTAATGGCAATTTGCTTTTGTGCGCCAAATTCAAAACGATCAGGCCAGTTACAGACATCTGCAACAACACATTCTGCACATTTCGGTTTACGGGCGATACAACAATAACGACCGTGTAATATGAGCCAATGATGTGAATCTAAAATAAATTCTTTAGGAATGACCTTAATTAAGCGGTGTTCAACTTCAAGTACATTTTTACCTACTGCTAAACCAGTTCGATTTCCTACTCGGAAAATATGAGTATCGACAGCCATGGTGGGTTGTCCGAAAGCCGTATTTAAAACCACGTTAGCTGTTTTACGCCCGACACCCGGTAAAGCTTCTAAATCTTTTCTGTTGCTTGGAACTTCGCCGTTAAATTGTTCCATTAAAATCTTACAGGTCTTAATGACATTTTCGGCTTTTGCGTTATAGAGACCAATTGTCTTGATATATTCCTTTAACCCATCTACGCCCAAGTTATAGATTTTCTCGGCTGTATTCGCCACAGGGTAGAGTTTATCAGTTGCTTTATTAACACTTACATCGGTCGCTTGAGCTGACAACATAACTGCAATAAGTAGCTCAAATGGAGATGAATATTTTAACTCGGTTTGAGGTGAAGGTCGTTGTTCGCGAAGGCGTTCAAAGAAAATTTGAATCTGCTTTTTCGTCATATTCTTGACGGCCATTCAGACCTCCTGTAATTGCATGAGTTGCTGTTGAAGTTCTTCAAGTTGAAGACGTTTTTTAGCATCTTCACGTACACTGAGTTGTTTTTCCAGTTTCTTAATTTGCGTACGAATTTTCGCTAACTCAATTGTAGTTTTTGCATCAGTTGACACAACTTCTTTGGGTTTCTCGATGAGCTCGATTGAAGGCACTTCATCAAGTGCCTGAGAGAACTGGGCAAACAGTTGGGTATCAATTTCAGCACGTACTACAGGCCCTTTACGGTGAGTACGACGTTTTTCTTCGCGCTGAATGTGAGCGTAATAACGTTGTCTTAAATCATTTTGTTCAGCAATACGCTGTTGCTCATTTGGTAATGCTTGCGTGTCTTCGACCAAATCAATGCAATCTACCGGACAAGGTGGAATACATAACTCACAACCTGTACATAAGTCAGTCAAGATGGTATGCATGAGCTTACCACTTCCAATAATAGCATCTACAGGGCAAGCACTAATACATTTGGTGCAACCAATACATTCATCTTCTCGAATAATCGCTTTCATTCGCTGAGGGCGCCCATCGGCCTGTACAGGCCATACGCTAGTTTCAGCGGTTAACACAGGACGATTTAATAGATTTGCGAGTGCATCGGCTACAGGCTGACCACCTGGAACGCATTTATTTGCTTCTTCACCTTCAGCAATCGACTTTGCGTAGGGTAGACATCCATCACGATGTCCACATAAACCACATTGTGTTTGTGGTAATAACGCATCAATCTCGCGTATGAGAGAAATAGATGAATTCATAGTGGGCAAATAGCTTGGTTAAAACGATGCGATAATGAAGAAAAACCTAAGTAAGGTCAATGGATTTTAACGAATTTATTGGCTTTTTGATTGACCTAAAATGTAGCTAATATTGCACAATAATAGATCAATAAAAATGAAAGGATAAATGACTATTTCTTATTTTTAAGTAGTTTTTCTAAAAATAAGTTTTTGATAATTAAGATAAATAAAATAATTTAAAATAAGTATTGTTAAAATTGATGGAAAGGGATTTAATATTTTGCTGCTAAATGATGCATTTAAAAATGTATTGCACCAATTTAATTCATTACTATGCTGAGGACCGTGCATTGAAATACAACAACCTGAATGAATTCCTGAATTACGTGCAAGCGCGTGATCCGCATCAACCTGAGTTTTTACAAGCTGTCGAAGAAGTCATGACGAGTTTGTGGCCATTCATTGAAAAAAATCCGGAATATGCAGAGCATGGATTGCTAGAACGTTTGGTTGAACCTGAGCGTGTGATTCAATTCCGTGTTTCATGGATGGATGATCAAGGCCAGACTCAAGTTAACCGTGCTTTCCGCGTTCAATACAATTCAGCAATTGGTCCATTCAAAGGTGGAATGCGTTTCCATCCATCAGTCAATCTATCAATTTTAAAATTTTTAGGTTTTGAGCAGACTTTTAAAAACTCACTTACTACTTTACCAATGGGTGGCGGGAAAGGTGGTTCAGATTTTGATCCTAAAGGTAAATCTAATGCTGAAATTATGCGATTCTGTCAGGCATTAATGATTGAGCTTTATCGCCATTTAGGACCAAATACGGATATTCCTGCGGGTGATATTGGTGTGGGTGCACGTGAAGTTGGTTATATGGCAGGGATGATGAAAAAGCTGAGTAATGACACCGCTTGTGTCTTTACCGGTAAGGGAATTTCATTTGGTGGTAGCTTAATGCGTCCTGAAGCAACTGGTTATGGTACGGTTTATTTTGCAGAAGAAATGCTTAAAGCCCGTGGACAATCTTTTGCTGGTAAAACTGTTTCTGTTTCAGGCTCTGGTAACGTCGCACAATATGCGGCGGAAAAAGCAATGTTCTTAGGAGCAAAAGTTGTTACCTTGTCGGACTCAAACGGCACAGTTTATTTAAAAAATGGTTTTACAGATGAGTTACTTGCTGAAGTAATGGAACTAAAAAACGTTAAACGTGGTCGTATTTCCGAGTTTGCTTCTAAACATGGTTTTGAATATTTTGAAGGAAAAACGCCTTGGCATATTCCTGTCGATATTGCTTTGCCATGTGCTACGCAAAATGAATTAACAGGTGAGGACGCTAAAACACTTATTTCTAACGGTGTCATTTGTGTAGCTGAAGGCGCTAATATGCCATCTACACTTGAAGCAGTTGAACATTTTATTGAAGCTAAAATTTTGTATGCGCCAGGTAAAGCATCTAATGCGGGTGGTGTGGCAACTTCTGGTTTAGAAATGTCTCAAAATGCAATTCGTTTAGGCTGGACCCATGCTGAGGTCGATGAACGTTTACATGCAATTATGAAAGACATTCATGCCAACTGTGTAAGATATGGTACTAAAGAAGACGGTAGTGTGAACTATGTAGACGGTGCCAATATTGCAGGTTTTGTAAAAGTTGCTGATGCAATGCTTGCTCAAGGTATTTTCTAAGATAGAAATAAAAAATCCGATGCATAAGCATCGGATTTTTTTAGTCTAAAAACTTATTTTTTAGGTTTTTTAACTAACTCTTGTTCTACAACCATATCTAATACATCTGCTTGACTAGATTGGTCTGCAGCTGGGTTTTTCACTTCAAAACGTTTTACACGCAAAATTACGCGTTGGTCCGGTTTATGTTCAAACCCTTCGATTTGACCGTAATATAATGACCAGTTTTTGTCAGCGTAAGTTTTAACACCTTTGTCATCATATTTAATTTCACGAACTTGCATACAAGTTTGTGGCGCAACACCAGTACAAGATTTAGTTTCTGGAGCAACTTCTAGGAAAACTGTTTTTCCTTCAGATTGATATTTTGCTTCAGGTGTCATTTTACCAGTGAAAGTATATTTCTGACCTTGAGCATCAGATACTGTCAATGTTGGTTGATCAACATTTGTAGTATTGAGTTCAAACGGAACTGCACGTTTTTGGAAGAGGCTGCTAGAGAACTGTTCCTGTTTCATTAAAGCAGGTTCACATGCCATCATTGTCGACATTACGTCAGCTGTTACAATCGTATTATTTTCAACTTTCCAAGTTGTTCCTTGGCGGTTACAACCTGTTGCGATAGATAAACGATCATTTGTAAAGTTAAGAACGATTGGCTTTTTAGTATTTTCAGGCTGATATGACCAAGAGTAATCTGTTAAAGCTTGAGTATTAACTGCTTTTTGACCTTGGAAAATGTGTTTTTGACCAGTTTTATCTGTCACCGTTAAAATCACCTGACCATTAGTGTTGCTAATTTCAATTGGTAATTTTGCTTCATTAAAGATGCTAGTAGAAAGTTGTTCTTGTTTCATTAAATCATCTTGGCAAGCCATCATCGTTGAAACAAGATTAGAAGTAACAAGTTGGTTGCCTTCAACTTTCCAAGTACCGCCTTGGCCATTACAGCCCGTATTAATGGCTAATTTACCATCTGCATTAAAGTTAAGAATAAGTGGTTTAGAAGCTTTTACATTTTGATAAGTCCATGCATATTCACCTAAAGTGGTTGCAAGGTTTTGTTGTTGCTCAGAAACAATTGGAGCAGGAGTATTAGTAACTGTTTGACACGCCATCAAAGAAAAAGGTAATAACGCAAGAATTAAATATTTAATTTTCATTTAAAAACTTCAAGTAAAAAAACAACAGTAATAAGCTTAAAACATTCTTAAAAAAAGAAAATGTAAACATTTGATTGTTTCGGTTTTTAAAATGTATAAGTTTGTAAATTATTCTAATTTTCAACAAAAATAATGGTATACCCCGCAAAACGGGGTATTTCTTAATAATTAATCAAAACGATAGATGTCCATTCCTAATGAGCCCATTGTGAAGCTACTATGAACAATCGTAAAGCGATTGCCTGTACCCATAGCAAAAAACAAAGGTGCAAAATGTTCAAGCGTAGGGTGGTTGCGTTTCACAAACGGCAGTGATTGCCAGTCTAAAACTCCATCATAATCTTGATGGGAAAGCTTATTAACGACAGTATTTCTAAAAGTTGAAGCCCATTCAGGAACTTTAGAGTTGTCTCCTTGCCAAGATAACTCTGCAAGATTATGAGTAATACTTCCTGAACCAATGAGTAAGATTTGTTTATCACGTAAAGGGGTAAGCGTTTGTCCTATACGATAAATTTCTTGTGCACTTAAATTTGATGGCAAAGAAATTTCGACTACAGGAATGTCTGCATCTGGGTACATATGCAATAAAGGCATCCATACGCCATGATCACGAGGACGGGTACTATTGGCATGTGCAACAAAGTGAGCATCGGCCAATAATTTTAAGATTTCTTCTGCTAATGCTGGTTCGCCAGGCGCACTGTAGCGAATTTCATATAACTCTTTAGGAAATCCACGGAAGTCATGCCATGTTTCAGGACGAGTCGAAATGCTCACTTCAAGTGCTTTACTTTCCCAGTGCGCAGACATCACAATGATTGCCTTAGGTATAGGAAGATTTGTGCCTAAACGGTGTAGAGCAGGTCCCACTTGTTCTGGATCAAGTGCAAGCATGGGCGAGCCATGGGAAATAAACAGTCCAGGAAGGGTTTGTAGTTCCATTTCATTACACCTGAGTTGAAAAGCAGAATAATAGTCATTATGCCAAAATCAGGACATGTTAAAAGTATCCTGATTTCAACGGATTGTTCTTAAAATGAAACGTTTGTTCCTTTTATGCACGGTGATAAGGATGATTATGATTAATGCTCATCGCTCGGTAAAGCTGCTCGATTAATAAAACACGTACTAAAGGATGGGGCATGGTAAGTTTTGAGAGTGACCAATGCCAAGCAGCTGCTTTACGTACTTGATCTGACAAACCATCTGGACCGCCAATCGCAAGTGCTACATCATTACCCTCAAGCATCCATTGTTTCATTGTATCAGCTAATTTTTCTGTACTTAGTTCCCGACCACCAACTTCAAGAGCAATTAAGGTTTCATTCGGTTTTAAAGCATTTAAAATACTTTCGCCTTCAATTTGGCAATACTTTAAAATATCCGCTTCTGAATCATTCTTACCACGTTTGGCCATAGGTAGTTCAATAACTTGAGTTTGAACAAAAGGTTGGATGCGTTTGAAATAATCTTCAAAACCAGTAAGAACCCAAGCAGGCATTTTTTGACCAATGGTCAGAATACGAATTTTCATGTTATCTATTCATTCAAATACAGCTGGCGCATTATACCTGATGAATGAAAGTATCTGACGATCTAAAAAGCTGGCATAAAAAACGCAGTCCAAAAAACAGTGTTGGACTGCGATCAAATGATCATCTGTCTGGAGTTCAGATGATCATAGAGAATAAAAACAAGGCTATCTAAGAATTAGATAGTTAAGAGTACTCATTTATTTAAATACTCTTATTACCTATTATGAGGATGGTTGGATATTTTTCAATCAAATTGTGTAACAAAAAAAAGAGAGCCGAAGCTCTCTTTTTCTATATTTTTAATTAGTGACGTGCTGCTTTTGAGCCTTCCACCGGTTTTACAATCGGTGTTTTAGGTAAAGGCTTTGGCAACGAAACTAATGCTAAAGGTAAGATGTCATCAATACTTTTCACAGCTTTGATTTCCAAACCTTCTTTAACATTCGCAGGAATTTCTGCTAAGTCTCGAACGTTGTCTTGAGGAATAAATACAAGTTTAATTCCACCGCGGTGTGCTGCAAGAAGTTTTTCTTTTAAGCCACCAATACGCATTGCACGACCACCTAAGCTTGTTTCACCAGTCATTGCAATATCAGGACGAATTGCAATACCTGTAAATGCTGATACAAGCGCAGTTGTTAATGCTAAACCAGCAGATGGGCCATCTTTTGGTGTTGCACCTTCAGGTAAGTGAACGTGTACATCAGTTTCTTCAAAACGAGAAGCTTCAATACCTAGCTCATCGGCACGTGTACGCACTAAAGTCATTGCTGTAGTAATAGATTCTTTCATTACGTCACCGAGTGAACCGGTTGTAATGAATTTACCTTTACCTTTAACCGCTGCAACTTCAATAGTTAGTAACTCACCACCTACAGATGTCCAAGCTAGACCATTTACGCGTCCTACTTGTGCTTCATCTTCTGCGATACCAAAGTCAAACTTATGTGGACCTAAGTATTCTGGAAGATTGGCAGAAGTCACATCAAGTTGTAAGTTTTTAGACTTTTTACTTACTGCTTCTTTTACCACTTTACGCGCAATTTTAGACACTTCACGTTCTAAACTACGTACACCAGCTTCACGTGTATAGCGTTGAACAATGTCACGGATCGCTTCTTCATGAATTGTTAACTCTTTTGGACGTAGACCATTGTTCTTAATTGCTTTTGGAACAAGATAACGTTCAGCAATGTTAACTTTCTCATCTTCGGTATAACCCGGTAGACGAATAACTTCCATACGGTCAAGCAAAGCTTCTGGAATATTCATACTGTTTGCAGTACAGATGAACATCACTTCAGATAGGTCAAGATCAAGATCTAAATAGTGATCGTTGAACTTACTGTTTTGTGATGGATCTAATACTTCAAGCAATGCAGAAGCAGGATCACCGCGGTAGTCTTGTGCCATCTTGTCAATTTCGTCAAGTAAGAACAGTGGGTTCTTCACGCCAACTTTTGTTAAAGACTGCACAATTTTACCTGGCATCGCACCAATATAAGTACGACGGTGACCACGAATTTCAGCTTCGTCACGTACACCACCGAGTGCCATACGAACAAATTCACGACCTGTTGCTTTCGCGACAGACTCACCAAGTGAAGTTTTACCTACACCAGGAGGGCCTACTAAACATAGAATCGGACCTTTGAGCTTTTTAACACGCGACTGAACAGCTAAGTATTCAACAATACGGTCTTTTACGTCATCTAAACCGTAGTGATCTGTATCGAGAATTTCCTGTGCTTTCGCAAGGTTAATACTCACTTTGCTCGCTTTATTCCACGGCGTATCTAAAATTACTTCTAGATAGTTACGTACAACAGCTGCTTCACTAGACGCTGGTTGCATTGCTTTAAGCTTACGGAACTCAGCTTCAGCTTTTTTACGTACGTGTTCAGGTAAATCAGCTTCAGCAAGACGTTTCTCTATCTCAGCAACGTCATCTTCAGCACCGCCATTCATGTCAGAAAGTTCACGTTGAATGACTTTCATTTTTTCATTTAGAAAGTATTCACGTTGGTTTTTTTCCATTTGACGTTTTACGCTGTCATGCAAAGTTTGTTCAATTTGCTGTTCAGCAGATTGATTTACCAAGTAGCTCATAAGCTCTTGCAAATGTGCTTCAAACTCATCGTGCTCTAAAAACTTCTGTTTAATTTCAATATTTAGAGGCACACGTGTTGCTACGAAGAACATGAGTTGTAGCAAATCTTCAATTTTATTAGCCGCAGCAACAAGTTCGCGTGCATTACGTAATTTTGCTTCAGCATATTGAGCAAATAAAGTACGTAACTCTTGCAAACGAGTTTCTTGAGTAGCTTTATCTACGTTAATTGTCATTGGACTTAAGCTGTGTTCAGCAGTCAAATGGCTATCTTCATCGATAATCTTTTCAAGTTTAGAGCGATGTAAACCTTCAATAAGTACTTTAATGCAGTTTTCATCATTCTCATGATTTACGACTTGAACAATCTTAGCGACAGTTCCGTACTGATAAAGGTTATCGTGATCAATTTCTTCTGTAAGCGAATCTTTTTGCGCAACTACAAATACTAAATTGTCACTGTTACGAGCCACATCAACTGCATTGATCGATTTTTCACGACCCACGAATAACGCAATTTGCATGTGTGGGTAAACCACAACATCACGCAACGCTAAAAGTGGTAATACACTTGGAACCTGAGGCTCTAAGTCAGTTTTTTCATTCATAATAAGTTCAGACATGGGCACTCCTAATGAGTGACAACGAGGTTGCCATGTTTTTTATAGTGATGTGTATTTTAAAAATTACAAGGGCCTCACTAGAGAAAATGTGGAAAAAAGGACTAATTTAGTCAACTTTTTTTTAAAAATGTTATGAATCAAGAGATTAATTCTTAAGAAGAATAAAATTTTGTATTAATGCTAAGTAATTTAGCTTAATAATTATAAATATTCATATCACAAAAAATGTTTATGAATAGAAAATAATCATTTTACGGGCGATTTATAGACATTATATGGTTAACAATAATTCACAACTTATTCAATGTTTGGTGCCTAATAGAGGTGGTAATATAAATTGGTGAAACGGTCTGTCACGTAAAAGTAACCATCTTTAGGGTGGTTACTTTTATGATTTTGAAAGACATAAAAGTAAAAAAATGGTTTTATATGACTAAATTTTATTAGTTTTTATATAAATATTATCTTTTAAAATAATAAACACGTTGAGGTGTGAGTAAAGCATCTAATGGCTGATCCCAACTCTGACGTTTTAAAGTATGTTCGATAAATTGAAATTGATGAGCTAACCCTAAACGATAAGGTTTGTGTTTTGCACTTGCCAAGGTACGATCATAATAACCACCTCCCATGCCAATACGCGTACCATATCGGTCGCATGCCAGAAGTGGCATGATCAATAAATCAAGTGATGAAACATGTTTTGCTCTAGTGGCCATCGGTTCTTTCATTCCCAATGGGTGATGCGAAAAACGTCGGTTTATATATTGGTTTTTAGATATTTTTACCCAGACCAAACGCTGGTTCATAGAACAAATCATCGGCAAATAAACCTGCTTATTTTTTTTAAAACATAATTCTATGAGAAGCTCTGTGTGAACTTCTCCAAAGGCATGCAAATATAAACCAATTTTTTTGGAAGAATGAAAAATAGGCAGGGTATTTAAATGATGAAGAACATCAAGCTGAGCTTGTTTTTGCTCAAATGAACTTAAAGAACGTCTTTTAGATCTTAAATTTTTTCTAATAAAGCTGAGTTCATTCATGTATAAATCTAACAAAGATTTGAGATCAGTCGAGCAAAATTATACCTATTTTTCTTAAGATTTATGGAAATAGAGAACTAATTAAGAAATAACTTTAAATTTACTTGATACAAGGTATTTTCTTTAGCGATAAAAAATTCTATTTCTTTACGTATTACCAGTATTTATTTACATTTAATCAGATAAGAATATTTAAAAGGATGAATGTGAAATTGTTAAGCCTATGAAGTTAAAAATTTTAACCATTACAATAAGCGCTGGTCTGTTACTTGGTGGGTGTACAAAACAAACAGAACCTGAAGCTGCTGAAGTTGACTATAAAGCTCAATTTGAAGAATCTGACCGTAAAATAGGAGAGTTTCTAGATCAACTAGATAACCCGAATACACCTCAAGAAGTTAGAGTCAAAATCTTATGTCATGACTATCCAGAAGTTTATAAGACCCAATATATGCCTGCCTTAATAAAAATTTCGCCTAAACCTTATACCGAAGACAAATTATTAGCGGATTTGAAAAGTGCGACTGACTACTATAAGGATGCTTTTGCAATTAGATGCACTCAATAATTTTGAATTGAATTTAATCTCAAAAAATCCGATAAATGTGAATTGATTGGCATTATTGGGTTGTGATAAATTTTCTTCTATCTATATAAGTGAAAGTTTAGGGGATTTAGATATGGAAATCTTAAAGTTCTTACAGAGTTTTAATACAGTTGGTACATACTTAACGATCGCTTCCACCGTTTTAGTAGGTCTAATTATTTATTTTTATGTGATTAATCCAGCATAAAAACCTTTAAAAGAAATAGGGGTCAATTTCCTATTTCTTTATTAATAATAAAATTCTGTAATTAATTTAAAGCTATAAAAATAAGGTAGATGTATGAAATTTAAATTATTTTTTCTTGGTTTTTTAGCTTTTGGCTGTTATGCCGATGAAAGTGTAAATGAACCCGAAATTTGTAATGTGGTGAAGAAAGTTTCTTATACTGTCATGGAAGCGCGTCAACAAAAAGTCCCATCTGAAGACTTGCAGCATATAGCGAATAGTCTTGAAGATCCAAAGGCAAAAAAACTTTATCAAGATTTAATTACTTCTGCTTACTCAACCAAAGTATTCAAGACCAGCTTCTTTAAACGAAAAGCGATAGAAGATTTTCAAACAGCTTGGTATCAAGAATGCCTGAGTAGAAAAGAAAAGTAATTTTGAATGCAGAGACTTATTCATCTCTAAAATAATAATGTCATGCTTATTGAATGCTTGAGAAAAAGATCGTACCGACAGGTCTGTATTGAAAGGCAAATTAAAATAAATATTGGAAATTTTATTATTTAATTAAAAGTAAATGCTCCGAAGATGCCGCTGCATGTGTCGTTACCCTGAACCCGATGAGTTCAAGGTGGACGCGACGTATACTTGCTGGGTTTCCTACTCAAGGTAGGCATACACTCTAAATATACAGAACGCAATCCATAAGTTTAAGTATCGGCAGGGGAATAGACCCGCTGGCGAACATCCCAGAGATAGCTTAAGTATAACCGATCTGACTATGTTGGCAATCACTTGAGCCTAGGGAACTGTAAACTTAGTTTGCGTTTGATGAAGCTTTGTACATTGAAAGTAGATAAAACGATATTCAACTGTAGTTGATAGTCAAAAATAAAAAAGCCTTGCATCTATGATTTATAGAGCAAGGCTTTTTGTCGTAATCAAAGCTTATTTAAATAACTTGTTCCACATCTTCTAAAATCGCTTGCAGTAGGCGTTCACAGTGAGTGTATTCCTGCAAAGATTTATTAAGGCTTAGCACTTCTTGAGTTAACTGTAGAGCGACCATAATGACTAGTTTGTTGTGCTCAACACGTGGGGCACTACGGCGCATGTCATTAAATTTCTCATTGAGAAGTTGTGCTGCGCGTTCAAGTTCATCTTTTTTATCTGAGGTAGTCGCGAGTCTAAAAGTTTGCTCAATCAGCCTAAGCTCTACCATGACTTGTTCACTCATGATTGGATCTCCTCACCGGTTTCAGCATTAGGATGGGCAAGTTGCTGGATTTCTTGAGCGTGTTGATCTTGAGCAGTGCCTAAAATTCCTAAACGCTGAATAATGGCTTCAACTTTTGATTTGGCAAGCTCATTTTTTTGTAACAAACGGTCACGATCTTGTTGTAAATCATGCAGCTCTTGTTGGGTTTGACGCTGGTGGGCTTGTAACTTCTCTTTTGCAACACGTAATTCATTTCGTTCTGCAAGAATTTCTTGAAAACGATTTTTTAAATCAGTCGTACTTTTTTCTAATCGGCTATAACGTTCGGCAAGTGTGTTAGCATCTTGATTCAATTGTTGAAATTGGCCTTTTAACTGAGAAAGTTGCTCAGTTACCGACTCAATTTCCTCTTGTTTTTTAGTGATAATACTATTTTTTTGCACAACTTGTGCGTGATGCTCTGTTTCAGCCAGTTCTTTAGCTTCCGAGAGTGCCGCATGTTCACTCTCTAAATGATGTAAGCGTGTTTTTAAAACGCTAATATGCGCTTGTAGCCGCTGTAATTGTTCTAACATAACGAGGTCGCACAGAATTGCAATCAAAGGTAATATATACAAAGTATAGAGATTGGATAAACGAATGCAAGACGATATTTCAGGCTGGACAGATTGGAACGCTCATTTTGAAGGAATTGAAGAAATTTCAAGCCCTAGTGAGTTACATGGTCTGTTAACAGGTATTGTTTGTGTGACAGAAGCGCCTACGCGTGAAGAATGGTCACAAATTTTAACAACCCTTAATGTGCCAGAGTTAAGTGAAGATGCTTTAGTGCTTTTGACTGACGAAGCAGAAGATGTGATTCATGCTTTATCTGAAGATGAATTAGATTATTTACCAATGCTTCCAGATGATGAACATCTACTTCAAGAGCGTGTGCAAGCACTATCTGATTGGTGTGCGGGTGTTGTGTTAGGTTTCGGTTTGGCATCGGGTCATGTTCGTGGTGATGAGCGCGAATTGATTGAACACCTTCAAGATGTTGCAGCAGTCGAATTTGAAGATTCTGACAATGATGAGGAAGGCGAAAGCAGCTACGAAGAATTGTATGAATTTGTACGCTTGATCCCTGTAAGCTTGTCGATTGGTAGAAAAAAAATCACTGTAGCTGAAAGTTCTTTATTGAAAAACTTTCATGCAAAAAGTAAAACTGCTGCTCTAGGTACAGATCAGAATATTGTAGAAATGTTCACACCACATCGTCCAAGCTAATTGAGGCGATGTGTTATTGGTTGTATTTTATTTTTTGACTTTAAAATTCTAAATCAAGTAGATCATTATGAAATTGCCTCAAGCTGATTTTCAACATCGTAGAGACCGTTTAGCAGAAAAAATGGGTCCTAACAGTATTGCAATTATTGCAACGCGTGAGGAGATGTACCGTAATCGTGATGCGGATTATAAATTCCGTGCCGATAGCAGTTTTTTCTATTTGACGGGCTTTGCTGAGCCTGAGGCAGTTGCAGTTATTGAAACTTTTGAGGATGTAACTGACTATAGCTATAGTCTTTTTTGCCGTGAACGTAACCGCGAGATGGAAATCTGGAACGGTTACCGTGCTGGAATTGACGGTGCAATCGAAGACTATGATGCAGATGAGGCCTATGCAATTGATCTGCTTGATGAAGAAATTATTGAAAAGTTATTAAATAAAGAACGCCTTTATTATCGGATTGGGCAAAATGCTGCGTTTGATGCACGAGTGAGCCAGTGGATTAAAAAAGCAGATGCTGAGCATCGACATCAAGGTGCTCCAGCTCAACTGGTACAGCTCGACCGTATTGTTGATGAAATGCGTTTAATCAAGTCATCACAAGAACTTGAGCTGATGCAAACTGCTTCAAAAATTAGTGCTCAGGCACATACTCGTGCGATGCAGATGGTGCGGCCAGGTATGATGGAATATGCGCTTGAAGCCGAGCTCAATTATATATTTGGGCAAAACGGCTGTGTCCCATCTTATAACAGTATTGTTGGTGGTGGGGCTAATGCCTGTATTTTGCACTATGTTGAAAATAACCAACCTCTTAAAGACGGTGATTTAGTCTTAATTGATGCGGCATGCGAATATGAGTTCTATGCCTCAGATATTACCCGTACTTTTCCGGTCAATGGTAAGTTTAGTGCTGAACAAAAAGCATTATATGAAGTTGTATTGGCTTCTCAATATGCAGCGATTGATGCAGTACGCATTGGCAATTCGTACCGTGAGCCTCACGAAGTAGCCGTTAAAATTTTAACTGAAGGCTTGGTTGCTTTAGGCTTACTCAAAGGTGATGTTAACGAACTTATCGAAACCGAAGCATACCGTCAATTTTATATGCATGGTACAGGCCATTGGTTAGGAATGGATGTACATGATGTCGGGTCTTACAAAAAAGGTGAAGACTGGCGTCAATATGAAGAAGGTATGGTCGTTACCGTTGACCCCGGCCTATACATTGCACCAGACGATGAAACTGTAGATAAAAAATGGCGTGGTATTGGTATTCGTATTGAAGATGATGTGGTCGCAACGTCGAAAGGACCACGAGTTTTAACTGCTGATGTAGTTAAAAATATTGCAGATATTGAACATTTAATGGCGCAAGCTAAATCATAATTAAACGTATTCGCCAAAGGAGCACAACTCGATGCAACAACAAGTGATTATTGTAGGTGGGGGAATGGTTGGACTTAGCCTTTCACTCATGCTGGCGAAGGCTAATATTGCAGTAAAGCTGTTAGAAGCTGTGAAATACCCAAACTATGATGATCAAAATGTTGCCCCTTATCATTCCAGTTTTGATGCGCGTAATACGGCTTTATCGCGTCGTAGCGTCCAGATTTATCAGAAGCTGGGATTATGGGATGCATTACAGCAGCACGCGACTCCAATTTTACAAGTTCACATTACTGAACAAGGCAGTTTTGGTAAGGCACGATTAATTGCAGAACAAGAAAAAGTCGAAAGCTTTGGGCAGGTGATTGAAAATGCTTGGCTGGGTCGTGTTTTATTGACTCAAGTACGTCAGCAACCTTTGATTGAGCTGATTGATGGCGTTCAAGTGACTGCTTTAACTCAAGATGCTGAGCAAGTACATATTGAAGCCAAGCGTGGCGATGAAGTTTTAAAACTTGAATCAAAACTATTAATTGCCGCAGATGGGCGTGACTCTTTCTGTCGTCAGGCAATCGGCGTTGGTGTAGATGTTCATGATTATGATCAGGTTGCAATTGTCACTACCGTTCAGACTTCAAAACCCCATGAGCAAGTAGGTTTTGAGCGTTTTAGTGCATTAGGTCCTTTAGCGTTGTTGCCTTTACCGGGTGAATATCGCCGTTCGGTTGTATGGCCTGTTAAAAAAGGCACTGAAAGTGAGTGGTTAGGCGATGAAAATGATCAGCATTTCTTAAGTGCGTTACAACAAACTTACGGTGACCGAGCTGGTAAATTTGAAAAAACGGGTAAACGCTTTAGTTATCCGCTTTCACAAGTGCTCGCACATAAACAAGCTGTAGGTCGTGTTATTTTGATGGGTAATGCAGCGCATACAATCCATCCTGTTGCAGGACAAGGTTTTAACCTATGTCTACGTGATGCGGATGTTTTAGTACGGTATTTAGTGAACCAGCTAAGCGCTTCTGACGATATTGGTAACCCAGATAATTTACTGGCTTATGAACAAGCTCGTTTGTCAGATCAACAACGAGTGATTAAGTTCTGTGACACCGTGGTTCGTGGTTTTAGTAACCAAAATCCATTATTAAAATTAATTCGTAATACGGGATTAATTGCATTTGATGTCATTCCAGGTGTTAAACCACTAGTAGCGAACTATGCAATGGGGCTAAAAGCATGAGTGAAGTGTTAGATGTTGTCATTTTTGGTGGTGGACTGGTTGGTGGTTTAACAGCTTTATTACTTGCGCAAGGTGGTGTACAGCCTACTGTGCTTGATGCTGCTCCTATACTGGGTGTTGAAAAAACACTAAGTGTGATGAACCCGCGTGTTTTAGCACTGAGCCAAGCGACCATTCATTTACTTAAAACTGTCAATGTTTGGGATGATTTGGCACGTCAAATGCCATATACAGGTATGCAAGTGTGGAATCTGAATGGCTATGGTGAAATTAATTTTGGTCACGAGTCCGTACAAAGACCAATGCCAGAACAGACCTTGGGTTCTATGGTTGAGCCAAGTGTGTTGAATGTTGCTATTCAACAAAAAATGCTTGAGCAGTTAACAGACTATCGTACTCAAGTTCGTGTGACTCGCATTGAGCAGGGTGTTAGTTGTTGGCATATTCAATTGGCAGATGGTACGACACTTAAAACAAAACTGCTGATTGGTGCAGATGGTGCCAATTCATTTGTACGAGAACAGGCCTTTATTGACCTAGATGTCTTAGATTACAAGCAAGCAGCGATTAGTTGTGCCATTAAAACATCTAAACCCCACAATCATGTTGCTCGTCAAATTTTCTTACCTACAGGGCCTTTAGCTTATTTGCCGATGGCTAGTCTTGAAGAAAGTGAAAATGGCTACTGGCAGTCAATTGTCTGGACACTACCTGATGATTATGCCGATGAATATTCTGCTTTAACCGATCATGAATTTATGCAGCTTTTAACTCGTGAAAGCCAACATATGTTGGGTGAAGTGTTAGATGTACGTTCAAGAGCCCAATTCCCGCTCAAAGCGCGCGCTGCAAAACAGTATGTGAAAGCTGGTTTAGCTTTAATTGGGGATGCAGCACATGTTATCCATCCACTTGCTGGACAAGGCGTAAATATTGGTTGTTTAGATGCAGCTGTACTCTGTGATGCATTACTACATGACTTAGCGCGTGGCGTATGGGCAAATGAACAGACATTGTTGCGTTATGAGCATCGCCGTAAAGGCCAAAATGATGCAATGATGCATAGCATGTCGGCAATTGGTTGGTTGGAAAGTAGTGAGCTATTTCCATTTATCTGGGCTCGGAATGTGGGACTCAAGCAGGTTGAACAAATTTCCTTCTTAAAAGAGCGTTTTATGCAACAAGCAAACGGTTTAGGGTCTTTACAAAACACCCAGTATAGTCGTTAAAATAATTACGAAGTTTATGCTCTACTGGTCTAAATAAATATCAGTAGATATTTTTTAAGCAATCATTTATATATCATTACCAATTGGGTTGAAAAAGATACACATTTGACCAATTTGGCTCTTTGCTAAATGCAAAGAGATTGCTAAATTTCTGAGGTCTTGGGACCATAGCGATGATGCAATAGAAATCATTCTGGGGAGTGAAAAATGTCAGATATCAATGATTATGAAGATGCAGAAGATTCTGCTGTAGATGAAGATGAAGCGAAAGCAGCTGAAAGCGGTGCAGCTGATGAAGAAGCAAGCAGTATTAATGATACTGATATTGCTGAGGCAGAAACACTGACTGTGACTGCTAAGCAAAAACAGCGCCAAGCGCTGGAAGATGAAGTTGCCGCATTTTTAGCTCGCGGGGGGAGAATTACTGAAGTTCCTCCAGATGAACATAGCGACCATTAATCCTAAAAAGCATCACATGAGTGATGCTTTTTTTATTTTTAAGGTGCGTTTTGAAGTTCTTTCAAAATCCCGCATTCATCTACTGTTCGGTTGGTAGAGCAGTGCTGTTTTAAATCAATCAAAGATTCTTTTAAAAGTAATAATCGTTCGATTTTTTCTGATACTTCTTTTAAGTATTTATCGACTAAATTATCAATTTCTGTGCAGGCCTGTTTAGGCTGAGTTTTCATTTCTTTTAATGTTTTAATATCACTTAGTGAAATATCTAATTCACGGCAATGCTTAATAAATAAAAGGTCTGCAAGTGTTTGTTCGGTGTAAATACGATAATTATTTTCTGAACGTTGGATGCGATCAAGTACACCTACTTTTTCGTAATAACGGATCGTATCAATTGGAATATCCGCTTTTTTTGATAATTGACCAATAGAAAAACTCATAAGACTTGACTCTGGAGCTACTCGAGGGTTTTTAATCACTATAAAAGAGTTTTTGAGGAAATAAAATGGCTGGATGTGGTTGTGCTTCAACATGTTCTCCTTCAAAGAAAGTGAGTCCACGTTTTAGAAAAGCATTATGGATCGCACTTGTGATCAATGCCTTAATGTTTGTGGTGGAAATATTGGGAGGTTATAAGGCCCAATCTGTTTCACTTTGGGCAGATGCATTGGACTTCGCCGGAGATGCAGCAAACTATGCACTATCTTTAGTCGTTCTTTCGATGAGTTTATATTGGCGTGCGACAGCGGCATTAGTTAAAGGAATAACGATGGCGGCTTTCGGTGTTTTTGTCATTGCGAAAGTGGTCTGGTCGTATTTTTATGGTGTTTCACCCGAACCAATGGTGATGGGGGCAATTGGTGTAATGGCTCTAATTGCTAACGTTTCTGTGGCGCTTATGCTTTATGCATTTCGTGATGGTGATGCCAACATGCGCTCTGTTTGGTTGTGCAGTAGAAATGACTCAATTGCCAATATTGCTGTAATTTTAGCGGCCGTTGGGGTATTTGGAACAGGCAGTGTCTTTCCCGATTTATTTGTTGCCTTTGTCATTGCATACTTAGGTGTATCTTCTGGCTATGCTGTTATAAAACAGTCACAACAAGAAAGAAAACAGGCAAGAGTTATAGTTGCGAGTGAAGCGTAATACTAAAGAGTAATAAAAAAGGATCTTTTTATGATCCTTTTTTAATTTTAAGCCGTTAAAACAAGAGGGTTATAGCGATACTCCACATAACGCAACCAATAATGAAATCTAAAATTTTCCAAGCTTTGGGATTGGTAAATAGTGGCTTTAATAATCTTGCACCATAGCCCAGACTAAAAAAGAAAACCCAAGAGGCAAGAATGCTGCCCAAAGCAAAACTCACTTTGTCTTCAAGCTGAGTTGCAACTGAACCAATCAGAACAATAGTGTCTAAATACACGTGAGGATTAAGCCAAGTAAAGGCAAGACAGGTGACTAATGCTTGGGTTAAAGTCTGTTTTTGACTGCTATCAAGGTCCATACTTTGGGTGGTCTTAAATGCAGCATAAAATGCTTTAGCACCGTAAACTAATAAAAACGTTGCCCCTAAATATTTAGCTACGGTAATTAAGATAGGTGATGCCGTCATGATTTCGGCAAAGCCTAATACACCACAGGCAATTAAAATTGAGTCGGACAGAGCGCAGATTAAACACAACCAAAATACATATTGCTGTTTAAGTCCTTGTTTTAGGACAAAAGCATTTTGAGCTCCAATTGCTACGATAAGCCCACTGCCAATACCGAAACCTTTAAAAAATATACTAAGAGAGAACATAACAATAAGGTGGAAAAATCAGATATGGGAATTATCTGACTTTTTATCAAAAAATAAGTAAAATTAAGAATATTTAGGTTTGGCTAAAAAAAATTTAGGTTTGATATGTTAGATAGCAAACAATGTGAAGCCTTTCTTGCAGTCGCAGAATTGGGAAGTTTTGATGCGGCAGGGGAGCATTTATATATTACACCCTCAGCAGTGTCCTTACGCGTACAGGCTTTAGAAAAGTATTTAGGACAAATTCTAATTATACGGGGGCGCCCGTGTGTGCTCACTCAAGCGGGGCAAACTTTATTGCAACATTTACGTCATACGAGATTAATGGAGCAAAATTTATTACAAGGTTTGATGGGAAAATCATCAGAATCTGAATTTTATAAAATTGCTCTAGCTTCAAATGCAGATTCATTAGCTACTTGGCTTTTACCAAATATTCAGCAAACGCTTTTTAAAGAAAAAATAGTATTAGAACTAAAAATTGATGATCAATCTCACACGCACACTTTATTGGAGACAGGACAAGTCAATGCCTGTATTTCGGCAGAAGAGCAGGTCATGTCAGGTTGTTTAGCTCAACCACTAGGAAAAATGCGTTATAAAATGTTGGCCTCTGCTGAATTTGTAAATAAATGGTTCAGTGCTGGAGTGAATAGAGACGCATTAAGAAAAGCACCAGCAGTTATTTTTAATCATAAAGATTTAATGCATTCAGAGGTTCTATTAAAAGGATACGGTTTACCGATGCAAAGTTATCCTTATAGTTTTATTCCAGCAACAGATGCTTTCGTCAAAGCAATTCAATTAGGTTTAGGCTATGGCATGGTGCCCGAGTTGCAGGTTCAGCCACTACTCGAAAATGGAACACTTGTTGATATTATGCCTGAAGCCGAACTTGATGTTCCTTTATATTGGCACCACTGGAAAAGACAGTCGCAGCAACTTGATGTATTAACTGAGACAATTGTTCAGTCAGCAAAAAATATCTTGAGATAAATTTAAGTCCGTGAGCGGGCATAAAAATTTGAAACATGCTGAATATAAAACTCTATATCTTGTGTTGAGTAACCTAAAAGTTGTCCGATTCTACGGTCAAGCTCTAAGCGATCTTCGAGCTGAGTCTCCTTTAGTGATTTTTCAATACATAACACAAGTTCATTTAAATTTGCTAAAGGTGCATCTTTGTAGATCAGCATAATTGAAAATGGTAAAGGTAAAGAGGTTTCAATATCTTTACTCAGCATAGATAAAGTACCTTGCTCGAGATGCTCTAAAAACTCGGTAGGTAATAGATCATAAAACAAAGCGATAGGTTTCTCGCCTGAAAGTAATAATTCTAGTTCACACTCTTCATGCGGCCCAAGTTTTCCAAGCTGTACAGTCATGTAAATACTCTTATTTTTATCTTTAATATTATTATGCAAAATTCATGCACAGTGATGATGAAGGCTATTTATTGTTCATCACTGTGCTTAATCAAAAGATTAAGATTGTGTTAACTCAAGCGCACGTTGATAAGCGACTTTTTTCTTAACTCCTGTTAAATCAGCAGCCAGTTGAGATGCCGCTTTAACAGATAAATCTTGAAGTAAGCGCTTTAAAAGCTCATCTAGTTTTTCTTGTTCCAGATCTGTTTTTTCTGGTGCACCGCCAACTACAAGAACAATTTCGCCTTTTTCTTGGTTGTGATCATTTTCTATAAAACTGACCAAATCTTTTAAAGTCATTTTTTTGATGGTTTCAAAGGTTTTGGTAATTTCACGTGCGAAACCTACAGGGCGGTTTTCACCAAATACCTCAGCCATATTTTTTACACATTCTAAAATACGGTGTGGTGCTTCATAGAAAATTAAGGTCTGAGTTTCATTTTTGAGTTTTTCTAATTGAGAAATACGTTGAGAAGCTTTTGATGGCAAAAATCCTTCAAAACTAAAACGATCGCTCGGTAGACCTACTGCACTTAGAGCGGCAATTGCAGCACATGCGCCAGGCACAGGAACAACTTTAATGCCATGTTCTTGAGCAGCTCGAACTAACTTAAAACCAGGGTCACTAATAAGTGGTGTACCGGCATCACTAATTAAAGCAATGTTATCGCCTGCAAGTAATTTTTGAACTAACTGCTCAATTTTATTACTTTCATTGTGGTCATGACATGCAGTAAGTTGAGTCGATATATTATAGTGCTTAAATAATTGTGCTGATTGACGTGTATCTTCGGCAGCTACGATAGAAACTGATTTTAAAATATCAATTGCACGGAAAGTCATATCATCTAAGTGCCCGATTGGGGTGGCTACAACGAATAACTGAGCACTCATTTGGTTTTACTCCGTACAGATAAACAATTTTAATGGGGGTAGTTTACCCGAAATTATGATTTGGGCGTGAACAATGTCTGCCAAGCTTTGCTTTTCCAAAATGATCTGATCTTCATTTGTTCAATTTAGATCAGAAAGTACGGGTGGATTTAACGAAATAATTTAAGCATCAAAATATGTATTGCTACTTTTAATTTGGGGAAGATAAGAATGCTATTAGCGCAGCAGTTGGGTAAATGGGCAGAGCAAACGGCTTTAAACCTGTTACAAAAGCAAAACTATGTATGGGTAACCAGTAATTACCATTCACGCGGTGGTGAAGTGGATTTGATTGTTAAAAGAGGGCAAGAGCTGGTTTTTGTTGAGGTAAAGGCACGTACTATAGGAAATTATGGACAGGCTTGCGAAATGGGGACAAGAACAAAGCAGAAGAAAATTATTAAAACCGCGATGCGTTTTTTACAGCGCTACCCATCTTATCAGGATTTTTATTGTCGTTTTGATGTGATTTGTTTTGATTTTCCACAGAAAATTGCAAAAACAGTACAGCAAGACTTTTCAAATTTCCATTATGATCTGCAATGGATCGAAAATGCATTTACTTTGGATTAAGAGTTCATTACTCTTTTGAGCAAATTAAAACCGATGTTTTATGATCAAGCCAAGAAGAGATTGATAGGAGTCTGGTGGAGTGTTGAAACGTATTGCTGTAACAGCGCTTTGTGTCGCAAGTTTGTCAGGTTGCGCAAGTTTTATTTCTGGTGGAACAGGTACAGCTCCAGTCGGAACAGATAGTGGTGTACGTAGCTTAGGTCAGGTATTCATTGATTCTTCAATTAAACGTACAGCGAATATTAACCTCTATAAGCTTGATCAGCGTTTTAAACAATCACGTATTAATATCGAAAGTTTCCACAGTACTGTTTTATTAACAGGACAAGTGCCAGACCCATACTTGAAACAATTGGCAGAAGACAATCTTAAAGCCATGAGTGATGTAAAAGCTGTACATAACTACATTACCGTGGGTAATAAGGTCAGCTATAACACGATCATGCAAGATGCTGGTGTAACTGCAAATACACGTGCTCTATTAATGAAAGCACCAGTTGTATCGGACAGTAAAGTACTTGTCCATACCGAAGACGGCGTACTTTATGTAATGGGCCGTTTAAATACAGCTGAAATTAATGATTTAAATAATGTGCTTCAAAATGTTGGTAACGTGACCAAAATTGTGACACTCATTGATAACGTTGATTTAGCACCTGCGCCAGCGGCGAGTACTGCTAGTGCAACGACTACACCAATTATTAATAACGTCATTGCTCAACCAACAGTTCAAACTCCTGTTGCAATTGATCCTGACCAAACAGATCCAGCTTCGAATGCACAGTAATATATGAATCTGATTGAACAACTACAAAGTAAAATTGAACAGGCGCGAACTCTTTATAAAGAGTTCCGCCTTTATGATTTGGGGAGTTTTGCTTTAAACCGTTTTACGCCAAAAGATGGTTTTGAACAGGTCGCAAATGTACGTTATGGTCTAAAGCCGCGTCACCGTTTGGATATTTACCGATCTGTTAAAAAACTAGCACATCAGCCTCTTATTGTTTTTGTACATGGTGGTGCTTGGCAACATGGTAATAAGCGAGATTATCTTTTTATTGGTGAGACGTTTGCTAAAGAAGGTTATGACGTTGCAGTTATCAACTATCAATTAGCGCCTAAAAATATTTTTCCGAGTTTTGTTGATGACCTGACTCAGGCATTGAATTATTTACATCAAAACCAAGACAAACTAGAAATTTCTACAGAAAATGTTGTGCTTATGGGACATTCGGCAGGGGCATTTAATGTAATGTCTGCTGTTTATCACCCAACGCCAAATCCTATTCAATGTTTAGGAAATATTAAGGCGATTTTCGGTTTAGCTGGACCTTATCATTTTGATTATAAGGGTGATCCACTAGCTGAAGATGCTTTTGATCAAAGCATTTCTTATCAAGAAGTGATGCCATACTATTTCGTCAATCAAAATAGTATTAAACATTACTTGCTCATGGCTGAAAATGATCAGCTTGTCGGCAAAGAAAATACGTTGGATTTGGATCGGGCTTTAAGACAGAGTGGAAATCACAGCCATATCGCTGTGATTCCTAAAACTGGACATATTACAATTTTGGCCAGTCTTTCTAGCTTTATTAGCCACTATTTCAGAACAAAAAGAACGATCTTACATTTTCTCGAAGAAGTGTTTTAAACGAGACTCTCGTTTAAAACACGGCAGATTACCCAGCTTGGGTAATCTGCATAATCATTGAATGCGCAATACTTCCTTTAAACGGAATCTCAGGTAATTGATCAATTTTGAAGAATTGGGCATCTGCAATTTCTTCTTCTTGAAGCTTAATTTCCCCCGACTCATATTCTGCCCGAAATGCCACCATAAGGTTACTTGGGAATGGCCAAGGCTGGCTGGACATATACTGAATATTTTTAAGTTTTAAACCTACTTCTTCAAAGGCTTCACGTTGTACTGCCTCTTCAAGTGTTTCGCCTACCTCAACAAAACCTGCAATCAAACCATACATATTGGTTTTGTTATGAACTGACTTAGCCAGCAAGATTTCATCATCACCACGAGTAATGACGGTAATAATGCAAGGGTTTACACGAGGATATTGGTGGTAGCGACAAGAAGGGCATACCATTGCATATTCGGTTGGATGAACTTCTGTCGGATGTCCACAGTGGCTACAAAACTTATGGTTACGTCGCCATTCAAGTAATTGAACAGCACGGCTCGCTTGCAAAAACTGTTCTTTCGACCAGCTGGTAATAAGCTGGCGAATTGGGACAAGTTGTAAGCCTTCGGGGATAGGTTCCTCAGCAAGCAAGTCACGTGCAATGACTTGCTCATCATGAGTGAAAAGTAAATCACTTGCTAACTTTTCGACTTTGGGTAGTTGGAGATTCTGGTCAACCAGTAATTGTTGATGATGGAAAATATAAGCAAGTGATAATTCAGACATTAAGCTGCCTTTTTTTGAAGTTGTTGACTACTCGACAATGCTACATTAAACATGGATTGTAGAACAGGTTGTTTATTTTTTAAATTGTCAACTAACATGTCAATGCCTGCTAATACGTTAAAAATACAGTGAATTTGGTCTGTATTAAAAGGCTGGTTTTGTTCAAGTTGCTCTTGAACAAATTGGGCAGTTTGGAGTAAAGCATGTTGTTGCGTCGTACTTCCTAAAAATTCAGCTGCACCCGCTAACTCTTTTAATGAACCTGCAATGGCTTCAATATTTTGTGTCTGATCATTGGCATACAAAGTAAGACTCTGACAGATAAAATCAATTAAATTTTTTGTCTCGGTAAGCAAAGCTTGATGAGCTTCATCAAGACGGTCTAAAGAAATCGCCGTATTATTTACGCTAAGTTGTAGACGATTTGACGTGTAATTGCGTACCAAAATACCAATTGAGTTCATAGCAGATAAAATGCTGTTCATCAGCTGCTGAGCATAGTTTTCATCACTTAAAATGTTAAGTTGACTTAAACTGCTGGCTTGTTGAGAAAGAGCAGATGCGGCTTCATCAAGGTTTAGAAGTTTAAAGGTATGAGCCAATTGTAAAAGGCTCACTTGTAGTTGCTGTGCTTTTTCAGGCGACATATTTTGATAGTTGTATTCAATATCGTTCCGCACCTTATTCATTTCATCTAAGATTAATTGGCTGACTGTGTGCATCGTGTCAAAGTCCGGACCAAAGAGATGGCGACTTAAAATGAGTAATTGAGTATCAGTTGGTGTTTCATCACCAATATGAAGCTGGTTACGAATATGGTGAGCAATCTCATCTTCTTGAGCAATAACAATACTTAAAATATCTGCGAAGGCAGCTAAATTGGGCTCAAAACTTTCGGGCGCTGCTAAAAATAGAGCAATATGACTTTCAATATTAATCAGTACACGTAGACGTGAATCATTTAAAAGTAGGTTATCAATATGGTTAAAAGCATAATTGACGAGCTGCCAATACTTTTGGCTTGGCTGAGTGTTCGCCATGCTGACCAAATAGGTTGCAATAAGTTTAAAGGCTTGAAAATTCTGAGCTGAAGCTGTCTTTTTTAAAAATTGGTGTAGAGATAGTTTGTATAGTTGATGGATGAACTGAGTTTTTTCACTAATTAATATTTCAGGCAAGGGCAGTTCAAGCGAAGTATTTGCAAGTAAAGGAACAATAGCTTGTCCGGAGGTAGTCAGTGGCTTATTTAAAGCCAATTCTAAATTATTTAAGGTCGTAAGAAGAAATTGTGGAACTTGTATTTCACGCAAACAGATAAATTCAATATAGCGCTTTACCATGGTTGTGCCTTCACTTAGGGCAACGACATCATCAGTATTAATTTGGGCTGGATTCGCAATAATTTTTTGCATCAACTCAGTCGAATATTGAGTGATTTTTGCAAGATAAGGAACATCAATTAAGCGTAGAACTTGAGTGCATTGTTTAAATTGTTCTAATGCATCATCAATACCAAAAGGGAGAGCCTGTTCTTCAATTAAGGTACTTACTGCACCTTCAACCAGTTTTATTGAACGATCAATTTCATGTTTAATGATGAGTAAAGCTGTTGGATCGAAATGAATCGACGTATGCTCAGACATAAACGTTCCCCTTTGCAAAAAAAATCAATTGTTATATTCGTAGTGCTCAATAATTTGAGCTAAAAATCTATGCGACTAATATAACTTAACTTACAAAGGGGAAAAGCTAAAAACACTAAAGAATCAAAAATTTATTTTGCAAAAAGGCAAGGTTCTCCGTGTTTTTCCTCATATTCTTTGACCCAAGTCTCATGTGTATTTAACTCTTCATCTGAAGGGTAAATTACAGGGAGGTCAATTTGAACTCTGCTTCTATTGGTTGTTTGCTGGCTATTTTCACTCTGAGATAAGGCATCTATATCAAAAGAAACCTGACCACCAGTCATTGCCAAGTAAACATCAGCAAGAATTTCAGCATCGAGTAATGCGCCGTGGAAAGTACGGTCACGTGCTGGAATTTCATAACGTCTTACAAGCGCATCAAGGGAGTTTTTTTGTCCAGGATGTTTGTTTTTCGCTAAAGCTAAAGTATCCGTTACCTCACATACTTCAGAAAGTGCAGGAAGTCCTACGCGCTTAAACTCCATATCAAGGAAGTTCATATCGAAGGTCGCGTTATGGGCAATAATCTCTGCACCTTTGAGATAGTCAAATAAGGTGTCAGCAATGTCCGCATAGAGCGGTTTATCTTTTAAGAAATCATCACTGATACCGTGGATGTTTTCTGAGTCTCCCACTGGTTTTTGTGGGTTAATATAAATATGAATCGAGCTACCCGTAAGCTTACGGTTAATCATCTCAATCGCGCCCACCTCAATAATGCGGTCGCCATCTTGGAAATAAAAACCAGTAGTTTCCGTATCGAGAATCAGTTGTCGAGGGCCTTGTAATTTTAATTTGGCTTCGGTCACAACGATTTGAGGATGAATGTTATTGGTTGGCTGCTTACTTTCTTGTTCGACAGTTTCAACTTCGATAATTTCTTCGGTTACTTCAATCATCTCAACTTCTTCAGATGCTTCAAGATGAATATTTTCTTCTTCAGTTGCGTCAGCCAGATCAAACCCGAAAGGGTCATCTAGCAGCCAGTCCTGTTCAGGCTTTTTTATATCTTGCGATACAGTGGCAGACTGTGGTTGCTTGAGTTCTTTCGCAGTTTTGTCTGCACCTAAATTAGCAAGCTGGTCTGCCATTTCATTGCCAGGGTGTCCTGCGTGGCCTTTAATCCAGTTCCACTCAATATTTCTACCTGTACAGACAGCATCTAATTTCTGCCAAAGGTCAGGATTTTTTACATCTTTCCAGTTTTTCTTTTTCCAACCATGAATCCACTCAGTAATACCTTGCTTCACATAATTTGAATCTGTCCAGATAATCAAATGTGCATCGGCTGGGCAAAATGAAACACCTTCAATGGCAGCAGTGAGTTCCATACGGTTATTGGTCGTATCAGGCTCACCGCCAAATAATTTATGTTCACCCTGCTCAGTAATGACATATGCGCCCCAACCACCTAAACCCGGATTGCCACGACATGCACCATCAACATACAGTGTGATTGTTTGAGACATAAATCGAAACCTAAACTAAAAGAAAAAGAACTGAATATGGTGTATTGTATACGCAAAAAGTTCGGTTCCATCGTATCAAAGCAAGGTTTTTTTAATTTCTTGTAACATTTCCATGCAAATGACATTAAATTATTGCCTTGTCTATCTTGCATGCTTTACTACAATGGCATCGAAGACCTAGGGTTTGTGGGCAGACCCCAAAAAAATATTACGCGAGTTGTTTGGAAGTTTTTATGTATAAACCAACCACATTTGTGTGGCAGCCATCTGCAGCATCATTGTTTAAAATTACCGTACTTAGCTCTGCGTTAGCTGCGTTGGGTATTACAACAGGCTGTTCATCGACTCCGCAATCTGCAAAAACCTCAAAATCGAAACAGGTCAGTGGTGCAGGTTATTTAGATGCGAGTAGTCTTGATTCATTGGAAGACTTACTTTCAGCAACTGATATGCGTGCTGTAGAGGGTGACCGCCTGCTTATTTTAAAGCACGGTGATGTCTGGAAACGTATGTCTGTTGGTTTCAAAATGGATTTGAACCATTGGGATTCACGTATTGAAGCTCAGCGTAGTTGGTTTATTTCTCGTCAGCCTTATCTTGATCGTTTAAGTGCCCGCGCAAGTCGTTATTTGTACCATACAGTTAAAGAAGCTGAACGCCGTGGTTTGCCGACAGAACTTGCACTCTTACCTGTAATTGAAAGTTCATATGACCCAGCTGCAACAAGTAGTGCTGCAGCAGCAGGTTTATGGCAGTTTATTCCGAGTACTGGCCGTATTTATGGCTTAAAGCAAACAGGCATGTATGATGGCCGTCGAGATGTTGTTGAGTCGACTCGTGCTGCCTATGAGTTTTTAGGAAGCTTATATAACCAATTCGGTTCTTGGGAGCTTGCTTTAGCAGCCTATAACGCTGGACCGGGACGTATTCAACAAGCAATTAACCGAAATCAGGCAGCAGGTTTACCAACTGATTATTGGTCTTTAAAATTACCTCAAGAAACCATGAACTATGTTCCTCGTTTCTTGGCTGTTGCCCAAATTATTAAAAATCCAAAAGCTTACGGTATTTCTTTACCACCAATTGCAAATAGACCCCATTTCCGTGAAGTGACTTTATCTGCACCTTTATCTTTAAATGAAATTGCTTCTGTAGCTGGATTAAGTCGTTCGGAACTCTATGCATTAAACCCGGGATATCGTGGTGAAATGGTAGACCCAGCGAGTCCAATGCGTATCTTGATTCCAGCCGATTTAAGTCCTTCAATTGATAATAAATTAAAAGGTATGAAGTCAGGCGGTGGTTCAGGTTGGTGGGCAAATGTGACCTCACCATCTAAGCCAGATGTAAGTGCTTCAACATCTGTGACAATTAAAACCACGCCTGCAAATCAGGTTCAACCGGTTAAACCGTCTACACCTACTAAAACAACGAGTAGCTCTACCACGGTAAAAACTTCAACTCCTCGTGGGTCTGATGCTTTAGCCGCGTTTGCAGCTTCGGCTGATGTACCAAGTGCTCCACGTATTCCTGTTGCTGTGACACCTGCGGCAAATATTAAGCAAGTGAAGACAGAGCCACCAATCTCGGCTGCAGAACGTGAAAAGATTTTAGCGGCAGTTCGAGCTGAAGGTGAGAAAGAAACAGTTCAACAAGCTTTAGAGCCACAACCAACGCAGGCTGAAAAAGATCAAGTAGTTGCTGAGTTAAAAGCTATTGCACCACAAGGAACAGAAATTGTTGATCCTTATGATGGCAAAATTAAGTTAACTGCGATTCAAACAAGCCAATCAGTTGCAGAGCAACAAGGTAAAGAAGTAAGTAAAGGTTTTGCATATCCAAAAACTTTAGCTGAAGATGTGACTGTAGCTAACTCTGAAGATGGGCAGCGCAATAAAGACAAGCCTTACATTAAAACTGATACAGATGTAGTGGTTGTACAGCCAAAAGGCAAACGTAGTACCTATACAGTTTTACCGGGTGATACTTTAGCCGTTATTGCGATGAAAAACGGCGTAAACTGGCGCGATGTTGCTAAGTGGAACCAGATTGATCCTGAAAAGACGTTATATGTTGGTTCAACGCTTTACCTTTATGATGCTAAGCCACAAGAAACTCAAACGACTTCAAAAAGCACAGCTAAACCAGATGTATATGTCGTTCAGGCTAACGATAGCTTAAGCGGTGTGGCTAACCAGTTTAATTTGTCAGTAAGACAATTGGCTGAATATAACGATTTATCAGTGACTGATGGCTTATTTGTTGGGCAAAAACTACAGTTAAAAGAACCAAAAAATAGTCGCTCAAGTGCTAAAGTAGAACCGAAAGCTATTCAGGCAAGTGCAAAACGTATAGCAACTAAAAGCTATACTGTGAAGCGCGGTGAATATCTTAAATTGATTGCAGATCGTTATGCGCTCTCTAATCAGGAACTTGCTGAATTAACTCCAGGGTTAACTGCCGGTAGCAACTTGATGGTAGGCCAAAAAATTAATGTGCCTACACAAGATATTTCTGTAGATGAAGTTGCTGAAACTAAGGCTTCTAGTAAATCAGAGAAAGCATCAGCAAGTGTTTCTTATAAAACAGAAGGCTATAAAGTACAACGTGGTGATACTTTATCGAGTATTGCAACTAAATCAAAAATTAGCTTGGCTGAGTTAGCCGAGTTAAATAACTTAAAAGCAAATAGCCATGTACAGCTTGGTCAAACTTTAAAAGTACCGGCAGGCTTAAGTGTTCCAGAACAATACGTTGTACAGTCTGGCGATAGCTTAAATGCGATTGCGAGTAAATATAATTTGCAAACAAGCTATTTGGCTGACCTAAACGGTTTGTCTCGTACTGCTGGTTTGCGTGCTGGTCAACGCTTAAAACTAACAGGTACGGTTGAAGAAGCGCCAACTAAATCTTCTAAAAACGCCAAAGAAGAAACACCGGAAACTTATACAGTTAAATCTGGTGATAGCTTAGGTAATATCGCTAATCGCTACCACTTACAGTTGGACTACCTTGCTTCATTAAATGGTCTTTCACGCAACAGTAGCGTTCGTGTGGGGCAGCGTTTAAAGCTAACGGGTGATGTGCCTACAGTTGAAACAGCTAAAGTAGATACTAAGTCTTCAACTAAAACAGTTGCTGCTGGTAAAAACACTGAAAGATATACGGTTAAATCTGGTGAGTCTTTAAATAGTATTGCGAGCCGTGCTGGTATTTCAGTGCGTGAACTGGCTGAAATGAATGCATTAAAAGCAAATGCTAACTTACAGCGCGGCCAAAACATTGTGATTCCAAAAACTGTTGTGGAATACAAAGTGAAGCGTGGTGATACATTAATTGGCCTCGCTAGCAAATATGGTTTAGAAACCAATTTCTTGGCTGAGCTGAATAATTTGACACCTTCTACTCAGCTTCGCATTGGTGATGTGATTAAAGTGCCTAATTTGTAAAATAATTAGCCACTTATGCATAAATTAAATTTTCAACTGAGCCTGCTAGTCGGGCTCAGTGTCATTTCCCATAGTGTTTTTTCTGCACAGCAAACCACTTCATATATAGCGATTCATTCTAAGCCTAAGTATTTAGAAATGATGGCTATGCCATATGCAAATCCTAATGCACCTAAGGGTGGCCTATTAAGTCAGGCAGCTCAAGGAACTTTTGATAACCTCAATAGTATGAATGGGAAAGGGAATGCTACAGAAGGCGTGAATTATCTTTTTGATACCTTAATGACTCAATCACTTGATGAGGTCGGGGTTTTATATCCGCTTTTGGCACAGAAAGTGAGTTTTGACCCAGAAAAAACGCAATCAGTGACTTTCTATTTAAACCCTAAGGCGCGTTTTAGTAATGGGCAGGCAGTCACTGCGGCAGATGTTAAATTTAGTTTTGATGCCTATCAGACTAAATCTAATTTAGGTTTGCAAATGTACCTTGCTGATTTAGCAAAAACAGAAGTAATAAATGCTCATCAAGTAAAGTTTAGTTTTAAGTCTACACATAACCCTAAAATGCCATTCATTTTGGCAACCCTACCCATTTATTCAAAAGTAGATTGGCAAAAAAGAGATTTTAGCCGAATTACCTTACAACCGATTATTGGTTCGGGGCCATATGTAGTTGAACGAGTTGATCCGGGTAGAAGCATCAGTTATAAAAGAAATCCAAATTATTGGGCAAAAGATTTACCTATTAATAAGGGGCGTTATAACTTTGACCGCTTGAGATATGTTTATTATCGAAATTGGGATATTGCTTTTGAAGGATTTAAATCTGGGCAATACACTTTGCATGAAGAAACTAATCCTAAAAAATGGGTAACTGATTACCGGTTTCCAGCCGTAAAAGCAGGGTTGGTTACTCAATATAAGTTTCGTCATCATAATCCTATCGCCACTGAAAGCTATGTTTTTAATACGCGACGAAAACCTTTAAATGATATTCGTTTTAGACAAGCTTTAACCTATGCTTATGACTTTGAATGGCAGAATAAAGCTTTGTTTTATGGACAATATCAGCGCCTACAAAGTTATTTTGAAAATAGTGAATTAGCAGCAACAGGCCGACCTTCAAAAACTGAATTAGAGTTGTTAAAGCCGTTATTGCCTAAGTTATCTCCAATCATGCAGCAAGGTGTTTTAGCAAATTGGAAATACCCCGTGTCTGATGCGAGTGGTTTCAATCGTCAGAATTTATTAACTGCGCGCCAATTGCTTATACAAGCTGGCTATAAAGTTAAAGAAGGGCAGCTCTTTACCCCTGAGGGCAAGAAAGTTCAGCTTGAGTTTTTAATTCAGCAAGATGGTAAACAACGAACACTTTTACCTTTTATTCGTAACTTAAAAAAGTTAGGTATTGCAGTTAATTTGCGTCAGGTTGATGCTCCGCAATATTTAGAACGGACTCGTCGTTACGATTTTGATATGACCACAATGAGTTTGCCTCAATCTCTCAATCCGGGAAATGAACAGACTCAATTTTGGGGGAGTATCGCCGCAGCTCAGGATGGAAATTACAATTATGCTGGAATTCGCAATCCAGTAATTGATCAAGTGATTTCAAAACTCGTTGCGAGTAAAAATCGTGAACAGCAGGTTATTTATACTCGCATTCTCGATCGATTGCTTAGAGCTGGGTATTATCAAATCCCGACTTATGGTAAAGGTGAAAACTGGTATGCTTATTGGAATATGTATCAACAACCTAAAATTAAACCAGCATTTTCTTCTGGGATAGAATATTGGTGGAGTGATGAAAACAAAGCCAAAAAAGTTGCCAAATATTTACATCAACAAAAAAAAGCCCCTGCCATAAAGGAAATCCTGTTATATGGGTTCATATATTCTCAAGCGACTTCTTTTAATGATTCCCACATTATTCGTCATTTTATTGATTAATTTTGTGGTTGTGCAAATTGCACCGGGTGGACCAGTTGAGCAAGCAATACATCAGGCACAAAGCGATTTGGGAATTGGCCGTGCATTGAGTGCAGAAACTTATTATCAAGGTGCTCAAGGTTTAAGCCCTGAAATGGTTGAGCAAATTAAGGCTCAGTACGGCTTTGATCGTTCTGCTCCTGAACGATTTTTTCTAATGTTAAAAGGCTATTTAACTTTAGATTTTGGACAAAGTTTCTTTAAAGATAAACCTGTTGTGCAATTGTTGTGGGAAAAAATGCCTGTTTCGATTTCGCTTGGGTTGGTGAGTACTTTGCTCATTTATCTCATTTCTATTCCGCTGGGAATTAAAAAGGCAAAACAGCAGGGCTCTTGGTTTGATCGATCAACTTCTTTAGTGCTTGTGGTGGGGTACGCTGTACCAAGTTTTGTATTTGCCATTTTGTTAGTTGTTTTTTTTGCGGGTGGGTCTTATTTCCAATGGTTTCCACTACAAAACTTAGTCTCAGATAACTTTCATCAACTCAGTCTCTGGGGCAAAGTTACCGATTATTTATGGCATATGACTCTGCCACTCATTACCATGGTATTAGGCGGTTTTGCCAGTTTAACCTATTTAACTAAATACTCATTTTTAGAAGAACTCAATAAACCCTACGTTTTAGCAGCCTATGCAAAAGGGTTGAACAGCCAACAGGTCTTATATAAGCATGTCTTTCGTAATGCCATTTTAGTTGTGCTCGCAGGATTGCCAGAAGCGTTAGCAGGTATTTTCTTTGTAGGTAACCTATTTGTAGAAATTATCTTTCACCTAGATGGGGTGGGTTTGTTGGGCTTTGAAGCCATTGTTCAGCGTGATTATCCTGTTATTTTTGGTGTTTTATTTTTCTTTACTTTATTTAGCCTAATTTTACGTCTCATTTGTGATGTGTTGTACCAATGGATTGATCCACGAATTCACTTTGACGCACAAGGAGGCAAATAATGTCTTTAATTGTGCGGACACGATTACAGCGTTTTAGACAGCATAAATTGGGCTGGGCAAGCTTTATTTTATTTAGTCTGGTTTTAGTTTTGTCATTAGCCGCGGAGTTAATTGCTAACGATAAACCGCTTTTAGTGAACTATGAAGATTCTTACTATTTACCAGTGTTAAAAACTTATCCTGAAACTGCGTTTGGTGGGGTGTTTGAAACAGAAGCTGACTATAAAGCCCCCGCCGTACAAGCGCTTATTGAAGCTAAAGGATGGGCAGTTTGGCCACTCATTCAATTTTCATATCAAACTCCCAATTTAGATTTGGCAGTTCCTGTGCCATCACCACCTTCCAAGCAAAACTGGTTGGGAACAGATGATCAAGGAAGGGATGTTCTTGCGCGTATTCTTTATGGCTTAAGAGTATCGTTGCTTTTTGGCTTGGCCTTAACATTTTGTTCTGCTTTATTTGGAATTACGGTAGGCGCTATTCAAGGTTACTATGGTGGCTGGGTCGATTTATTGGGGCAACGTTTAGTTGAAGTCTGGAATGGCTTGCCCATGCTTTTTATGGTCATGATTTTAGTCAGTATGTTTGTTCCAAATGTATATTGGCTATTTTTCATTATGTTGTTTTTCGGCTGGACTGTTTTGGTGGGCGTTGTTAGGGCAGAGTTTTTAAAAGCTCGCCAGCTTGATTACGTTCGTGCAGCCCAAGTTTTGGGAGTGACTGAACACGCGATTATTTTTAGGCATATTTTGCCAAATGCGATCAGTTCGAGTTTGTCTCAGTTACCTTTTATTTTAACAACTAACATTAGCGCTTTAACTGCTCTTGATTTTTTAGGATATGGTCTACCGCCAGATGCGGCCTCTTTAGGTGAATTATTACTACAAGGTAAAAATAATTTAGATGCGCCATGGCTAGCAATTTCAGGCTTTCTTAGTCTGGCGATTGTTCTTTCACTTTTAATCTATATTGGGGAGGCGGCTCGTGATGCTTTTGACCCAAGAAAATAATTTAAATTCCGCTTTAGCATTATTAAAAGTAGAGCAACTTTCGGTTCAAACTAAAGACAAAAACGTTTTATTAGAAGATCTAAGTTTTTACTTAAGTGAAGGTGAAACATTGGCTATTGTGGGCGAAAGTGGTTCAGGTAAATCGATGAGCTGCTTAGCAATAATGGGCTTGCTACAAGAAAAATTAGAAATAACGGGTCAGGTCTGGATTGGTTCACAAAATATGCTTGAGCTAGATGAAAGAGCTCAATCAAATTTACGTGGTCGACAAATCGCAATGATTTTTCAAGAACCTGCTAGTGCTTTAAATCCGCTCCATCGGGTTGAAAAAATTATAGGGGAAAATCTTCTTTTATCTGGGTTTTCAAAACTTGAAGTCCGGCAGCAAATATTTGAACTGTTAAAAGATGTGGGAATTGTTGAACCAGAACAAATTTTAAAAAGTTATCCTCATGAGCTTTCTGGTGGGCAAAGACAACGTGTCATGATCGCGATGACATTGGCGCTTCGGCCTAAAATTTTGATTGCTGATGAACCTACTACTGCGTTGGATGTGGTTTTACAGATACAGATTTTAGAGCTATTAAAATCTTTGCAAAGCAAATATGGGATGGCACTTATTTTAATTAGCCATGACCTCAATTTAGTACATCGCTATGCTGATAAACTTATTGTATTGCAAAGTGGGCGTGTCGTAGAGCAAGGTGAACTGAGCCAAATCTTTGCAAATCCTAAAACTAGTTATACAGCACAATTATTAGATCATGATTTTGGAAGTGTAGAGTCTAGACCCTCTCAACAGAATGTTTTATCAGTTCGACAGCTCAGCGTGCAGTTTCCTATAAGAAAAGGAATTTTAAATCGCATTCAAGGGTATTTCACTGCAATAGAAGATTTGAGTTTTGATCTTGCTCAAGGTGAATCACTTGGGCTGGTTGGTGAAAGTGGTGCGGGTAAGTCATCGTTAGCCCTCGCTTTGGTTCAGCTTATTCAGAGCAAAGGACAGATTGTTTTCTTAGGTCAAGATTTAAATCAGCTACAGTCCAAAGCCCTACGCTTGATGAGATCAGATTTTCAACTTGTATTCCAAGACCCTTTTGGTAGTTTAAACCCGCGTATGACAGTAGGGCAGATTATTGCGGAAGGTTTAAAGTTAAAAGCAGTGGATAATGACGAGATCAAACAGCAAATTGAATCTGTATTGATAAAAGTTGAATTGGCTGAAGATTTTCAATATCGTTACCCACATGAGCTTTCAGGTGGCCAACGTCAACGTGTCGCCTTAGCTAGAGCTTTAGTGGTTCAGCCTAAACTTTTAATTTTGGATGAACCTACCTCTGCCTTAGATCGGACCACGCAAAAAGCCATGATCAAGTTGTTGAGACAATTACAACAAACTGAGCAGTTAAGTTATATTTTCATTAGTCATGATCTCAATATAGTAAAAGCACTTTGCCACAAAGTGATGGTATTACGTCATGCAAAAGTTGTTGAATATCAGGAAACTGAACTTCTATTTTCTAAGCCTCAGACTGAATATACCAGACAGTTAATTGGAGCATCTTTTTAAAATAAAGATCCTTAATCAATTGTTTTTTAATAAAATAATTAAAATTTTTATTTTATGCAAAAAGTTGCATATTTTTATATTCTTTAAAATTGACATGTGCTATTGTCAGTTATCGATTACCACTTGACATGCCCAATAACTCGTTTAAATTAGAGTAATTGCTCTAAAACTCAAAGAACAGAGGTTAACCATGAACCAGATTGCTCAACCCATTACGATACGCAATACCACCTTTAAAAACCGAATTATTAAAGGTGCAATGAGTGAAGCACTTGCAAATTATGAAGGCCAACCGAATGACTTACATTTGGGTTTATATGGTGCATGGGCAAAAGGTGAGCTTGGCTGTGCAATTACTGGTAATGTCATGGTAAATGCCGGCGCAAAAAATGAACCAGGTGTTATTGTTATCGAAAATGAACGTGACCTAGAGCGCTTAAAAGAGTGGGCGGAATTAGGTAAAAAATATGGCATGGTTCAGTTGATTCAATTATCGCATCCAGGTCGTCAGTGTCCAAAAGGTTTAAATAAAGAAACCGTGGCGCCATCAGCGGTACCTTTTAGTCCAGCTTTAGCCATCATGTTTGGAACGCCACGTGAACTTACTCATGAAGAAATTCTAGATATTATTAAACGTTTTGCGACAGCAACTCAAATCTGTGAAAAAGCAGGTTTTGAAGGGGTGCAATTACACGGCGCACATGGTTATTTAATTAGCCAGTTTTTATCGCCATTAACCAATAAGCGTACAGATCAGTGGGGCGGTTCAGTTGAGAATCGTACTCGTTTTTTACTAGAGGTTTATAAAGCGGTACGTGAAGCGACTTCAGATAATTTTATCATTTCAGTGAAGCTTAACTCGGCTGACTTCCAGCGTGGCGGTATTAGCGAAGAAGATGTAATTTCAGTATTTAAAGCAGTGGATGAAGCTGGTATCGATTTAATTGAAATTTCAGGCGGTACTTACGAAGCACCAGCAATGGCTGGAGCTAAGGCCGACAAACGTAAAGCAAGTACGATTGCACGCGAAGCATACTTTTTAGATTTTGCAGAGAAAATCCGCCAGCATGTTAAGTGTAAACTCATGGTGACAGGCGGTTTCCGTACTGTAGAAGGCATGAATGCCGCACTTGAAAGTGGTGCATGTGACTTTATTGGTATTGCTCGTCCATTTGCAGTAGAAACTGATTTAACTGAGCGTTTAATTGCAGGGCAAGATGTTCGCTATGCAGTAAAACCAATTAAAACAGGCTTACCATTTGTTGATAAGATGGCAATTATGGAAATTATTTGGTATGCAGCTCAATTTAAAACGATTGGCAAAGGTAAAAAGCCAAATCCAAAACTTTCACCACTGGTAGTGTTTTTAAATTACGCCAAAGGCAATATTAAAGCGGTGATTCAAGGACAAGTTAATTCACGTAAGTCTGCATAAATCTGATGCGCCATTTCAATAACTGAAATGGCGTATTTGTTTTAGAACGTATAGCTCATACCTAATTGAACAGTACGTGATTCACCCGGATATGCATATAGATTGAAAGCGCTTTCATCATAAACTTTGTCAAAAAGATTTTTCAGATCTAAGTTAATACGAAGTTTTGGTGTTGCCTGATAATAAGAAACCAAATCTGTAACTGCATAACCTTTCATTGTATAAGTACTATTAGCTGTTTGACCTGCACGCTTATCAATATATTTTTGATTAATGCCTAGACCTAAGCCTTGTAAAGGGCCATCTTGAAATTCATAGATATTTAAAAGATTAAAACTATTCTTTGGAATATTGGCTAAAGCGGTTCCTTTTTTCAAAGTATTGTCTTTGCTGACTTCTGCATCTGTATAGGCATATCCACCAATAATTTTCCAAGCTGGAGTGATTTGCCCTGCAACATTTAGCTCAATACCTTGGCTACGAACTTTACCAGCAGCAACTTTATAGGCTGAATCTACAGGATCGAGAGTTAAGACATTTTCTTTTTTTGCATAAAAAATCGCAGAGTCAACCGATAGCATATTGTCGAGTGCTTGCCATTTAAAGCCTAACTCGTAAGCCATGCCTTCCTCTGGGTCAAATGCCTCTCCATTACGGCTAGCCCCCGTGTTAGGTTTAAAAGATTTTGCAGCATTGCTATAGATTGAAAGGTCATTACGGGCTTTAAAAACTAAACCCAAACGCGGAATAAATGCGTCATGACTGGTATTCCAGTTTGCAGTATTCGGTAATAGGTTTTTGTAATCATGTTCGTAGTGCTCAAAACGTAAGCCCAATAGTGCACTTAAACGTTCATTTAAATCGATTTGGTCTTGTACAAAAAGGGCAGTTGTTTTCAAGTTTTCACGATCATGTGTCGTAACCCGATTAAGCTCAGGCAGTGGTTGGCCTAAAACAGGATTATAAATATTAATAGGGTAACTACCGACATCACCACTTGAACGAATAATGTATGACTTATAATCATAATTTTCATATTCAAGTCCAGTTACTAAGGTATGTGCTAATCCTAAAAGCTGGAAATTACCTGTTAAGTTAATTTGGGCATCTGTATCTTGCCATTTCAATTCACGATAGTTGTAATTCCGGCCTAAAGTTTCACCGTCATTTTGAATACCATTTGCTTCTACCGCATAGCCATACAATTTGCCGTTTAAATATTGCACACCAGCATTCAGCTTCCAGTCATTACCAAGGTCGTGCTCGACTCGTAATTGAGTCATATTGTTATCATTGTAGAGTCGGTTGTTGTATTTACCTGTTTCCCACAAATAGGTTTCGGGTGAACTATTAAAAGACTTCTGGCCTGCATAGCGTGTTTGGCCACGATCAAGTGGATGCTGATTTCGTAAAATATCTGCTTCAAAAGTAACTTTGGTTGCATCAGAAGCTTGCCATAGGATGACTGGTGCAATTCCATATCGTTTGGACTCGACATGATCACGATAACTATCACCACCTTCTGCAATCACATTTAGGCGATAACCGATATTTTCTGCATTCGGGATAGTACCTGTTGTGTCTACCGTGGTTCGATATAAACCTTCACTGTTAAGCTGAGCACCTAAAGTGGTTTGTTGTTCAGACTTTGGTGTTTTAGAAATTAAGTTAAACGTACCACCCGGGTCACCACGACCATATAAGCTAGAAGAGGGTCCACGTAAAACGTCTACACGTTCAATAGTGTTGCTATCTGGAGCATTTGGATAACCACGGTTAATTGGGAATCCATTACGATAAAATTCACCGCTAGTGAAACCACGAAGGTTAAAGCCTGTTAACCCTTGACCACCAAAGTTATTAGCACGACTCACACCGCCAGCTAAATCAAGCGCTTCAATCAAACGTGTTGCGCCAATATCTTCAATTACTTTTTGAGTTACTACACTGACGGATTGAGGTGTATCTTTTAATGCGACTTCACTACGTGTTGCGCTATTTGAACTATCGACTTTATAAGCTTGGTCGGCAGCTTGTTGGGCTTTAATCTTAATGGTAGCGAGCGTTGTTGAGGAATTATTGGTTTCTGCGAAAGCACTTGAGATACAGTAGAGTTGAGCGATGCTCAGGGAGAGGAGGCGAAGCTTAAGATCCATTTAAAACCTTGTTGATAATAAATATCAGTATAAAAATAAGAATTATTATATTGTAAATCTATGTAAAGGAAATACTGAATCAGTGATATATATGTACAAGTGTATTTTATTTGGAAATACAGAAAATTAGAAATATAAAAATAAAATAGAAAGGAATTTTATAAGAAGAGAATATGGCGTCCCTACGGGGATTCGAACCCCGGTTACCGCCGTGAAAGGGCGATGTCCTAGGCCTCTAGACGATAGGGACGTTGAGGATGGCGGTATCTTAAGAAGCCGCCACCAAACTGTCAAGGAGGTAAGGTGACAGTTTGTTCAAAATATAGCAAAACAGTTCAGCAGTCTTCTGAGTATCGTACAAAGCAGAGTGTGCTTCTTTGCCATCGAACTCAATTCCAGCTTGAATACACGCTTTCGCAAGCACAGTTTGTCCAAACATAACAGCACTTAAAGTAACCGTATCCATCACTGAAAAACTATGAAATGGGTTTTGGTTTTTTGTACTTGTACGCGCAATTGCTGCTTGTACAAAACCAAGGTCAAAATGCGCATTGTGGCCCACTAAGACTGCATGTGTACAATGTTGCTGTTTGCGGACTTCATTCACCGATTTAAAAATACGGCGTAATGCAGTACGCTCATCTTCAGCCATTGCAATACGCATTGGATTGAATGGATCAATACCAATAAAGTCTAGCGAACGACGATCGAGATTAGCCCCTTCAAACGGGTTAATATGTGCATGAAATGCTGGACCAGGGACAAATTGTCCCTGAGCATCATACACAATTGGAATGCACGCAATTTCTAGCAATGCATCTGTCTGGGCATTAAACCCTGCCGTTTCAACGTCAACAACAACAGGTAAGAAGCCACGAAAACGTTGGCCAATGACCGGGACAGAGGTTTCTTGTGTCACACTTTTCTCCATTGCAGCGTTTTCCCGGCATGCAGCGGGATAATTTTTTGATCATCTAAATAATCAAAAGATTCTGGAACGAGGTTATCTTCTTTTACCAAAGTAATGGTAGAAGTATTACGTGGTAGGCCGTAGAAGTCTGCACCAAAGTGGCTAGCAAAACCTTCTAAACGTTCTAGTTTACCTACTTGATCAAATGCTTGAGCATAAAGTTCAATTGCATTAGGCGCACTATAACAGCCCGCACAGCCACACGCATTTTCTTTTGCATTTTGCGAGTGAGGAGCACTATCTGTACCCAAGAAAAATTTAGGGTTACCGCTCGTTGCAACTTCAAGCAAAGTAGTCTGGTGAGTTTGACGTTTTAAAATTGGTAAGCAATAGAAATGCGGTTTAATACCACCAACCAACATATCATTACGGTTAAATAATAAATGCTGAGGTGTAATCGTTGCAGCCACATTGCGATCTTGTTCTAAAACAAAGTGTGCAGCATCGCTTGTTGTGATGTGTTCAAGTACCACTTTAAGCTTTGGAAACTGTTTTAATAACGGTGATAAAACTTCATCTAAGAAGCGTTTTTCACGGTCAAAAATATCAACGTGATTATGAGTCACTTCACCATGAAGTAATAACGGAACTTGATGCTCTTCTAGTTGCTCAATGACTGCATAAACTTTACGAATGTCACTTACACCGTTATCAGAATTGGTGGTCGCACCTGCTGGGTAAAGTTTAATAGCATTTACATGTCCAGATTCTTTAATTTTACGAACTTCATCTGGTGAGGTGAAATCAGTAAAATAAAGCACCATACGTGGGTCAAAGTTAAGACCCTCTGGAACATGAGCAAGAATACGTTCACGGTAAGCCAGTGCTTCTTCCACAGTTTTTACAGGTGGAACAAGGTTTGGCATACAGATCGCACGAGCAAATTGATTGGCCAAATCAGGTACAGTACGTTTTAATGCTAAACCATCACGTAAATGTGCATGCCAGTCATCTGGCTGGAGCAGGGTAATAGAGTCCAAGGCAGTTCAAACTTCGAAATAAAACAAATGATAATCGATAAAGTGTGAAAATGGTAACGAGAATTACGGACAAATGGCAAAATAAAGCGCCAGAGGCCTTAAAAAATAATGTTATATTTTGTTAATGTGTGAGAGGCAGGAATCAAGTAGTGGCAAATAGGGGAAATGTACATGAATTACTCAAAGCAAAAGAAGAAATAGAATATTTAGTAACTCTACATACCCATCGTTATGCCAATATACCTCTGCCACATCAATTAGAAAAAAAATTCTGGTGTCTAAATCTTGAGCGAACTAAACAGAATATCTCAAAGTTTTTAGCAAGTGGCATTTTAACCTATCTCATTTTCATATTGCTGGCTCTACCTACAGATTATTTGGTCATAGGCGTGCCTTATATTACTTGGGATTTTATTTACTGTTTACTTAGCGCAATTAATATTGCTTGTGCACTGCTGTTATTTTGGGTTTTTGCAAAGTTTAAAAAACTCACTGAATATTTTTATATCGCTGCATGTGGCATTGTATTTTTGACCATCATTATCAATGCAATGTTGCTCCTTAGCGTAGAAAATGTCGCTCTTAAAAACCAGTCGATGTTATTACTTTCCTTCTTATATATGCTGGGTTTTATTTTAAGCGGAATAAAGCCTCTACATATGCTTTATGTAGGTTTAACAGCAGCCTTTTGTGTTTTTTCCCTACTGATTTTATGGCAAGCGAATTGTGATTTTATTGCTTTGGGAAGAGCGCTGTTTGGAAGTTGTATTTTAGGTTTTTCAATTAGTACGATGCTTACCTCAAGAGAAAGAAGCCTTTTTTTAAATAATCAGCTTGCTGAGCTTAACGAACAGATTTTACGTATTGAGGCATCTGAATTGCTTCATTTAAGCCAGCAGGATGCACTGACGAATATCTCAAATCGACGTACTTTTAATGAGATGTTCGACTTTTTTTACTATCGTGCAAAGCAAGAAAAGCGCCCATTGGCTGTTTTGTTTATTGATATCGATTTTTTTAAAAATTATAACGATTTTTATGGACACCAAATGGGGGATAAAGTCATCTCATCTATTGCCGCTGCAATTAAAAATTCGATTCGGCATGTTGATTTTGTTGCCCGTTATGGTGGAGAAGAGTTTGTGGTACTGTTGCCGAAAACACCAGCTCAAGGCGCCTATGCCGTTGCTGCAAATATTTATAAAGCGATTGAACGCCAAGCGATTCCTCATGCAGCATCTTTAGTCTCTAAGCATGTCACGATTAGTTTAGGTTTTACTGTTTATACAGAAGGTTTTAAAGTAAATCAGGAAAAATTAATTCACGCTGCGGATCAAGCTTTGTACCGAGCTAAGCAGCTTGGACGTAACCAGATTTATTATCAACCCTTGGAAGTGGCAGAACTTGTTTGAGCACAAATATTTGAAATAAAAAAGCCACCTTTGTCGGTGGCTTTTTTATTAAGTAAGAAAATTATTTTTTCTTGCTATCAAGTTGTGGTACAGCAGAACCTTGGCCGATTGAAAGCAAACCAGCATCTGTATAGATACCAAGTTTTGCACGTGTATCGGTAATGTCGAGGTTACGCATAGTTAACTGACCAATACGGTCCATTGGCGTAAACATTGAATCGCCTTTTTCCATTGTTAAACGTTCAGCTTCGTACGTTAAGTTTGGAGATTCAGTGTTCATGATGGTGTAGTCATTACCACGACGAAGTTCAAGAGTTACTTCACCAGTAATCGCTTTAGCAACCCAACGCTGTGCAGTTTCACGCAACATAAGTGCTTGAGAGTCGAACCAGCGGCCTTGGTAAAGTAAACGGCCTAAACGTAAACCGTTAATGCGGTATTGTTCGATCGTATCTTCGTTATGAATACCAGTAACCAAACGCTCATAAGCAATATGAAGAAGGGCCATCCCCGGTGCTTCATAAATACCACGAGATTTTGCTTCGATAATACGGTTTTCGATTTGGTCAGACATACCTAAACCATGACGGCCACCAATACGGTTTGCTTCAAGAATAAGCTCAACCGGATTGTCAAAAGTTTGACCGTTTAATGCAACAGGTACACCTTCTTCAAAACGTACAGTCACTTCTTCTGGAGTAATTTCAACTTCATCTTTCCAGAAAGCAACGCCCATAATTGGGTCAACGATTTTGATACCAGCATTTAGGTATTCAAGATCTTTTGCTTCGTGAGTCGCACCCAACATATTTGAGTCAGTTGAGTACGCTTTTTCTTTTGACATTTTGTAGTCAAAACCGTTGTCGATCAGGAACTGTGACATTTCTGCACGGCCACCGAGCTCATCGATGAAGTTTTGATCTAACCAAGGCTTATAAATTTTAAGATTCGGGTTAGTCAACAAACCATAACGATAGAAACGTTCAATATCGTTACCTTTATAAGTTGAACCGTCACCCCAGATGTTTACGTCATCTTCTTTCATTGCGGTAACTAGCATTGTACCTGTTACTGCACGACCGAGTGGAGTCGTATTGAAATAAGGAACACCACCTGTACTGATATGGAATGCACCACACTGAATTGCAGCAATACCTTCGAGCGCAAGTTGTAAGCGGCAGTCAATTAAGCGAGCTTTTACAGCGCCGTATTGTTCTGCTTTCTTTGGAATTGCATCGTAGTCATCTTCATCAGGCTGACCTAAGTTTGCAGTATATGCATAAGGTTCTGCGCCTTTTTGTTTCATCCACAATAAGGCAGCTGAAGTGTCTAGGCCTCCGGAGAAGGCAATCCCAACTTTTTTGCCTACTGGTACATGCTGCAAGATAGTTGCATTATCAGTCATTGCTAATCCTAACATTTATGAAAAAGACCCCATATAGGCGGTCTTGAGAATTCTGAATGGCGGCTATTGTAGCACTATTCACGGTGCTTTTTTTCGCAAAAAAAGCATTAATTCACTTGTTCTGATTTGAAGTTTTAATTTGATAAAAAATATAAGGCTATTTATAGAATAAGAAGAAGTGAATGAAGTATTGTTCTTAAATAAATGGATTGACCATAAGCTCCGATAAATTTCTTTGCATGGTCATCCAAAATTATCAAAAAAGTATTAAAGTACTATGCAACAAGTTGCAAAAAATTATTGGGACGCAGCATGACAAGTTACGCCAATTTATTAAAACCATTACATTTAGGCTTTACCACCATTAAAAACCGTGTGGTGATGGGTTCCATGCATACGGGGCTTGAAGACCGTTTTTACAATTACCCAAAGCTGGCAGCTTATTTTGAAGAGCGTGCAAAAGGTGGGGTGGGCCTGATTGTGACAGGTGGTATTTCACCGAACCGTCAAGGATGGTTAGCACCTGCTGGCGGAACCATGAATAGCTTATTTGATATTCCACAGCATCGTCTGGTTACACATGCTGTGCATAAACATGGTTCAAAAATCTTAATGCAAATTTTGCATGCAGGTCGCTACGGTTACCAGCCATTTGTTGTGTCTTCAACTGCAATTAAATCTCCAATTTCACCTTTTAAACCACGCCAGCTTTCTGAAAAAAATATTCTGAACACAATAGAAGATTACGCACAGTGCGCCGATATTGCCAAAAAAGCAGGTTATGATGGTATCGAAATTATGGGCTCGGAAGGTTATTTAATTAACCAGTTTTTAAGCAGCCATGTGAACCAGCGTACTGACCGTTGGGGCGGTGAAATTGAAAACCGTATGCGCTTTCCAGTCGAGATTGTTAAAGCGATTCGTGCCAAAGTCGGTGAGAAATTTATTATCTGTTTCCGCTTGTCTTTACTTGATTTAGTCCATGACGGTAACACCATGCAAGAGGTGGTGACTGTAGCCAAAGCTTTAGAAAAAGCAGGTGTGACTTTATTAAATACCGGTATTGGCTGGCATGAAGCTCGTGTGCCGACCATTGTAACATCTGTGCCTCGTGCAGCTTTTGTCGACTACACTGCTCATGTAAAACAACATATTTCTATTCCGATTATTGCGTCAAACCGAATTAACATGCCTGAAACTGCCGAAGAAATTTTGGCAACTGGTAAAGCAGATATGGTTCAAATGGCGCGTCCTTTATTGGCCGATGCATTTTGGGTAAATAAAACTGCGACTAACCGTGTTAATGAAATTAATACCTGTATTGCATGTAACCAAGCTTGTTTAGACCATGCTTTTAAAAATAAGCGTGTGTCTTGTTTGGTTAATCCACGTGCAGGCCATGAAACTGAACTGGTCTATTTAAAAACTAAACAGCCTAAACGGATTGCAGTTGTGGGCGGTGGAGTAGCGGGTATGTCCGCGGCAACTGTTGCGGCAAGCCGTGGCCACGCGGTCACTTTATTTGAAGCAACGGCGGAAGTAGGTGGTCAATTTAACTTTGCCAAGGTCGTGCCAGGTAAAGAAGAATTTCACGAGACGATCCGCTACTTTAAAGTCCAACTGGAAAAAACAGGGGTGGATGTACGTTTAAATACTCGCGTAAATCGTGAGCAGCTTGAACGTGAAGGTTTTGATGAAGTGATTGTTGCAACAGGTGTAATCCCTCGTGCATTAAAAATTGAAGGAAGTGACGCGCCACAAGTCCTTTCTTATGCTCAAGTTTTGAAAGGGGCAGAAGTCGGACAAAAGGTTGCAGTGATTGGTGCGGGTGGTATTGGTTTTGACGTGTCAGAATTTTTACTTAAACCGCCACATCAACCACAGCCTCAACCTTTGGCAGATTGGCAACGTGAATGGGGTGTAGACCCAGATCCGAACTATGTTTCTGAAGGTGGTATGCAGCCGCCAGAAGTTGAACCAGCAATCCGTGAAATTTATTTACTACAACGTAAAACCACACCACTCGGTATTGGCCTTGGCAAGACTTCGGGTTGGGTACACCGTGCACAGCTTAAAAAGCATGGCGTACGTATGCTGCGTGGTGTGCAATATAAAGCAGTCACTGATGAAGGGCTTTGGATTGAGCACAATGGGCAAGATCAACTTTTACGTGTAGATACAGTTGTGGTGTGTGCAGGTCAAGAGTCGGTAAAAGACTTGATGCCAAAAGAAGGTGAGTCGACTATAGCGAACTATCATATTATTGGTGGTGCAAAGCTCGCAGCAGAGCTAGATGCCAAGCGTGCGATCAAAGAAGGAGCAGAATTGGCTGCTCAACTGTAAAATTGATGAAACAATATGCACTTGAACACAAAGCGATGATATTTTTCTTGAATAAAATGAATAAGCTTTGTATTCTTACGCACATGGAAGCGTGGCAGAGCGGTTTAATGCACCGGTCTTGAAAACCGACGAGGGTGTGAGTCCTCCGTGAGTTCGAATCTCACCGCTTCCGCCAAATTCGAAAAGCCCTTGATAAAAACAGGGGCTTTTTTTATATCTATTATTTTACCCCTCATTCTACCCCACATAAAAATTTGGATTGAGTTAGACAGATTTTGATTTCAGTTTAATTTTATATTGTGTAGTTAATCGCACCCTCATAATGGTCAATATCTTTTAATTGTTTGATGAATTCTTTCGGGGCGACTATTGCTGCTATATGTATAATTATGGGTAGAATAGCTCCTTATAATACTAAGCCCTTTGCATCACTAACTTGCAAAGTAAAATCGCCTGATATGTACCAAATTTAAATTAAGAGATATGGATAGTTCATGAATTTAATAAATCACCGTAGTAAGTTATTTCTTGCAATTTTTCTTATGATGAATCTTTCAAATACATATGCAGCAAAGATACAGGCTGTAGGTGCTGAAGTACAGGAGAGTGCTCGAGACGCAATGGAAGCTGCTGGAGCAGAAGCTGTAGAGGCTGGGGGAGGGGAGACTGCATGCCTTGCTGAAGAGGCATGTGATGTTGCATCTGCTGTTTCTGAGGATGAAATGTACGGTGGTATTCAACAGGAATATGTCGTAAAAGGCTGCAAGGTAACAATCTACAATGATGGACCTGTGAAAATGGTCAATGTAAAGACGGATCAACCATGTGATGCTCCACTTCCTAAAGACCATAAATTTTCTAGATAGACTCTGTGTACCTATAAATTACTTTGTGCGCCTTTCTGTTTTTTCTCAAAATCATGAACCATTCGAATACGCTCTTCGGTTGCAGGATGAGAGGATAAAGTATCAAGAACAGCTGTAGATAGTTTATTAGCTGAAGATTCTTCCTGAGAAGTTGCTGGGTTGGCCTGATTCTTTTTATCGATACCTTCTTCTGTTGTATCGCTTAAACGTTGTAAGAAATTTGCAAAGTGCGAGACTTCGATATGCTTCCTATCCATGAGCTGTAAAGCATATAGATCGGCTTCGGACTCAAATTTCCGTGAGTAATTTGCACCAATCATAGCAGCAGGTAAGGACGTAAATAAGTCTGAATTATCTCCTGTCATTGCAATATATAATATACTTAGGCCTAAACTCGTTAACCCTTGTTGCAAACTATGGCGATAAACCAAATGACCTTGTTCATGGGCTAATACGCCTAAGATTTCCTGATTCGTATGTGCCAATTTGATCAGTTCATCTGTGATAATAATCGTATTATTGGGTAGCGCTACAGCATTAGCCCCTAACTGATCGCCTTTACGGAAGACTAATTTGGCTGGTTTGTTTTCAGCAACAGTATTCAAATACTGTTTAGTAATTTGGTCTTTTTGAGTTTGTGCTAATTGGCTGGGTGCAGTCCAATTATTTAATACATAATTCTCGGCTTCATCACCTAGTTTCTTTAAAGTATTCTCAGGTAATTGAAAAGCAAGATAATGGGACGTTGCTGGAACACCCCATTTGACTAGACTGATCGCAAAAGTAATCACAAAAATTACACTAAAAATAATAAGACCCGGAGAGCGTTCAAATTTCCAGATCGAATGTTGAACCTTTTTAGTTGTGTAATTAAACCATTCAGGTAATGCACTATGAAATTCAATTCGTGCATCATCAGATAATTCAATTACTGGGTGTAACTGTCCCAGCGCACCAATCAATTTCATATCAGTATATTGATAATGACGCTGAAGTTCTAATTGTTCACCATACCGAATTAGAACTTCAGATTTAGATTGAGCTGAAATCTGAGCACGGTGTGGTTTAGACACTAGGCCATCATAGAAAGTGATATCTACTGCGTGGGACATAAATTATTAAACTCAAATTATTATAAAGAGATGTCGATATCAAAAATATCACTGATTTCTTCAGCTAAAGCACTTTGCTCTTGTTGAGCTAGATTCATCATTTGATCTGGATCATCTAATAAAATTAAACTCATCGATTCAATTTTGTATTTGTGAATACGAACTGCAGCCCAAGCAGACATTAAACCTATGGTTAAGATTTTTACAATCCAGTTTGATGCTACAATCCATGCAAAACGCCATTGGTTACAGTCTGTTTTAAATTGACTGTTTCCAACTGTAGTATTGTTCCATGTCGTAATAAAAAGACGAGCAGCAATTAATGGATAAATAAATAGTCCAATAAATGCATATACTGTAAATATTCCGAAGAATATAGCGTTTGGTGAGAACCCAGAAACTGTTCCTGCCATAGCAAAGTAAATGATTGAAAAAATAGCAATTATACCAATTGCAATAAAAACTGGTATATAAACTGCAGCCATATATGTAGACCATTTCGCGTTTAATTTAAAATTTAATTGTCCAGCATATAAGTTGTTTAGATAATATTTTTTATATAGCCAAATAGCTACAGGTGTAAAGATTCCTAGAGTGAAAATATATACCAATATACTCAAAAGAAAGACTTTATAAGATTCTTTTATCGTTCCACCAAAATAAAAACGTGCGTTGCCGAACTTACTATTTCTTGCCGTAAAACGCAAAGTAGCGCGAATTAGCCAAGGTACTGCTGCATATAGCGCAACTAGTCCAACCACAGTCGCAATCATTGAATACTGTGATGAAATTGCAAATACGACGTAAATTCCTAATGCAATTAAACGTCCAATCAAAATCTTGGTTGGAATCCCTGTAAAATCAAAGCGGCGTTCAAAAAATTCTGTATTGCCATAAAAATAGCGTAGGCGACGAACTTTGGCCCAAGGTGCATATAAGCTCAAAGTAATAATAGTCAAAAGAATATTAACGATCCAGATTCCAAAATATTCTGAGGCATTCCCATGAAATTTAAAATGATGAATTCCTGAATGTGAAATTGGTGGAGTTGTAATATTTTGATCCTCATTTACATCTTGAGGAAGAGAGGTTAAAGCTTGGTCTTGCATTTTATTCTCTTTATTGAAAATATATGATCTTGATTGAATGTAATAGATAATTAGAAAACTATTGAGAATATTATATATTTTTTATAAATTGAAATAAATAGAATGAAAAGCAAACAGCAATACCACTCGTGTCTTTCTGTGGCGAAACGGGAGAAAAAATCTTTTATTTTATATAAAGCTTCTTGTTATTTTAGTTGAGAATAATATTGATTTCGCCAATCAAGATAGTTTAAATCTAAATAATCTTCATTCCCCAATTTTATGGAATAGTATGATCGCAAGGCTATTTCAAAAGCGCCTTCATGGTGTAAAAGCTCTGCAACTTGCTGCATAGTCAATCTACGTAATAAATTATGATAAAACTTATTCACTATTTTATCTGAATTTTCTTTATCTTCTTTAAATATTGAACTTAACTGAGATGATATAGCATCAAGTAAGTGAGGAATATTACATTCAATAATAAAATCACTTTCTAATCTCTTTTCTAATGTTTCTTCTGCAATTGAGTGGATTATCAGTTTTGATATTATTTCTGAAGATTGTGAAAGAATCATTATTTCTCCTTTTTCTTCCAAATTTTCAAGTATTTTACTTACCTTATTTATATAGTCTTGATGAGTGTTCGTTAGCATTAAATTTTTAGTCTTATAGATTGTTATTAATATTATAAAATTTTCAATAATTAATATAGTACCCCTTATACGAAATACGGGCACAAACCCAAATCAATAAACCTATAAATCGCTAAATTATTGTGACTTTATAAACCCCAATTTAACAATAACTCATTCATTATTTATCCTTACTTTTTAATGATCTAATTTAAAACAAATGTCATTTTGTGTGCTTGACTGTAAGAGAGTTGAATACTATTCTTCGCATGCTGGCCACATTGCCAGTCGGTTGTCGCAGACCGTCTCATAGAAGCATTAAAGGTTTTATACCTTTAGTGTCTAGCCCCTCGTGCCCCCTCTACGGTGGAATGATCTGACCCCATAAAGTTGGACAGTTAGTTAAGCAGTTTTTAAAAACTGGTTTCTATATTGTACAGGGGATAAACCTTGTAGCTTCACCTTGATTCTCTCATGATTATAATAATGAATGTACTCTCGTATAGTTTTCTCTAACTCATCAGTTGATTGAAATTTTTCACCATGAAAGCACTCCGATTTTAATATTCCAAAGAAGCTTTCTATTACAGCATTATCTAAGCAATTTCCTTTACGAGACATACTTTGAATTAAAC
>NZ_JFYC01000012.1:0-122090 GCF_000588535.1 Acinetobacter sp. 742879
CAGTATAAGTTACCCCATTAATAACAACTGTAACGGCTGTAGTAGCCGCATCTGAAGGAACGTTTGTCAAAACACCAGTAATCGTGACATTGCCAGCCGCTTCTGATGCATTAACCACATTATCAGCTGTTACCGAATCAACAGCAAAGTTAACACCATCCGTATTTGGACCAACTGCATCAACAATAGCTGTTCCTGGTCCTGATGTATTGCCAGCAGGGTCTGTTGCTACAGCTGTAACTTCATCACCATTATTCAAACCAGGGTTTGGTACAGTCCAAGTACCATCCGGTCCTGCTACAACACTTGCCGTACTACCGTTCGGATAAGTCACAGTTACTGTTGAACCAGGTTCTGCTGTACCTGTGATCGGGTCTGTCCCGTTAACCGGGTCAATCACTGGTGCATTCGGTGCAGTCGTATCAATCGTATAAGTTTGTGTATCTTTAACAGTACTGCTATTACCTGCCGCATCTGTAAACGTTACAGTCGCATCAATGGTTTTATCTGCATCAGCTGTTAAACCACTACCAGGCACACTTACTGTCCATGTACCCGCTGTTTTGTCTACAGTTGCATTATAAGTTACCCCATTAATAACAACTGTAACGGCCGTATTGGCCGCATCTGCTGGAATGTTTTTCAAAACACCAGTAATCGTGACATTACCTGCTGCTTCTGATGCATTAATTACGTTATCTGAAGTAACAGGATCAACAGAGAAAGTGACTCCATCTGTATTTGGTGGAGTGGTATCAGCAGGTGTTGAGTCATCATCATTATCACTATTCGATGCTGCAGCGATAATCCCGCCCGCAACTAAAGGAATAGCTGCCCACAACCATGGGTTTACACCCGCATCGTGATAAAGTAATGGTTCAATTGAAGAAATAGGTTGGTAAATAACATCAGATACCAACTCTTGTGGTGCTTCTGCTGGTAAAGCAGCAGGTAAATCCTCAGCTACCAGAGCTTGTGGTTCAACATCACTGTCTGCGTCAGCGTCCGCATCGGCATCGGCGTCCGCATCATTTTCAGCATCTTTGAATTTTGCCCAAATCAACTGTCCATTTTCATCTTGAAAAACAAGACTGTTATCTTTAGGCTCAGCTGTTCCACTAAAGAAGCCTTCAATAACAATAGTCTCGCCATTTTTCAGGCGAATGACTGCATTGGTACCCTCCCTATTCACTACCAATACATCACTGGCAGCCACTTTTACCAATACGACCGACGCTTCTGAAAGCTTTGCAGAAGTTCCCTTGATTGTTGACAAGGTATCGTGACTATCCTTGGCAATAATTTGTATTTCAGGCATATCTGTATTCCTTTTATATTATTGATTTAAATGATTTTATGTATAATTCTTTTTACTTAATCTTTCTAAGTTTTTGACCTACAACTTAAAAACATTAAGTAATGTGATCATTTTTACATTAAACACTTTAAAATAAAAAAAACAAATACTAAAGTACCTAAAGAAAAAATTTTAATTAATAGAAATTATATATAAGTCTTAGTTAAGTTTTTCTTATGTTAATTTAATGAAAAATCACGTTAAACGTTTTATATATAAAACAAATTTATTATTTTACTATTTACCATTTGTTGAAAAATCATTTAATTAAAATATTCATATAAAAATTATTAATATCTTAATAAAATAAAATATATTATTAATGATATATATAGAAAAAAAAGGCTTTAGGTAATATTTTACTATTATACTAAAACCTCATTTTTAAATATCTTATAAATTTTAAAACTATTTATATTTAGAAATTATCTGGACTCTCAAATCTTTTTACTTCTTGTAACTTATTCGGGTCATGCATTGTCGCAATTCCGTCCTCAGTTTTTTGGTCTACAAGAATATCTGGATTATAAACAGTGATCGTCTCTCTGCCCATTGCATCCTCCCCCACAATATACTGAAAACCTCTTCGGTTCATCTTATGGCACAACCTTTGATAGAAGCCTTTTAAGCCTTCAGTTTCTTCGTTGGGGTTGTAATAAAAAGCATTCATCACAGCTGGTAAACCTAGGCCGCACACAATACCTGATAACAATACACTAATAAATGTATATCCAATCAGGATACTACTATAGGGACTTAAGGCAGGGATATTGGCTACTGCCAAAATCAATGCAAGTGAAATTCCTCCTCGTACCCCACCCCAAGATAAAATAGTCAAACTACCGTTGTAGCTTTTAGTTCTACGCATTGTGGGAAAAAAAGCGAAAGCCATAAAGTTGGCAGCAAAACGAGAAATATGAAGAATAAAGAAGGCAACAATACCGCCTAAAATCAGGCTAAAGTTTAGATCAAGAATAAATAACTCTAAGCCAATTAAAGTAAATAAGAATGAGTTAATAATTCCTTCTACAGTGTGCCAGAAATGGTTAACTTCTTGAATCTCTCGCTCTTCTCGTATTTCTTTCCATTTGTTTCCAACAATTAAACCGCCAATTACACAAGCAATCGGTGCTGATGCATGCGCAAACAAAGCAACCAAATATGCTCCACTTGCAAGTAAAGCTGTTGTTAAAATCAGGGACTCCATTTCGTGTTTACCACGTAATAGACGCAACACCCCTACCCCAAATGCCCAACCAATCCCGACGGCGACAACAATTTCATAAAGTAGAGCTTCTAATGTCGCTACCAATGAAAAATGTTCACCCTGTAAAACATTAAGTAAAGTCATAAACAATGCAATACACATTGCATCATTAAATAATGATTCACCTTCTAGCTTAACAATTAAATGATGTGGTGCGCGAATTGAACTAAGCACACCTTTAATACCAATTGGGTCTGTTGCCCCTAAAGCCGCACCTAAAAGTAATAGCACCAGAATTGGCACATGATATCCAACCAGTAATTGGAATCCGTAAAGTAAACTGCCAAATAATACGGCGCAAAGTACTAAGGCAATCGTTGCCAGAATACTAATTTGCTTCCAATAACTTTTTAGATCTGAAATTTTAAATTTGAGTGCAGAAGAAGTTAGAATAAAACAAATAACACCATTAATTAAAAAATCATAAAAATCGATATGACGTACAGCTTCTTCAATATTATGAATGTTAATGGTAATAAACTGGTTACCGTTTAGTAGGCTGGCACCCCACTGTAGAATAAAGACAAAAATTGCTGAGACCAGAGGAACACCAATCGCCTGTGGAAAGCCTAAAATACGCTTATTAAAGATCGTGGTTGCAATTGATAATGCAAAAACCACTGTAAACGCTTGTAATAGAAAAAAATTACCCATGAATACCCTTCTTCTGGGTCAACGACCAAATAAACAACTTTGCTAGATCGACCAAACTTAATAAAAAGCTGACACAACTATGCCATAATCATAAAAACAGAAATTAGGACACAAGTTTACCGAATTGATTGAACAATCTATCAATCTGTTAAATTTCTTAACATTATTTATAGTTATGATCTAAAAAAGATGAGCTTATTAAATTATGTTTAACAAGACTCATCCTATAAAATTTTAAACTGGATTATTAAAAGTATCGCATTGATTAATATCACCAGTTTTTAAACCCACTTGGAACCAGTGCATTCGCTGTTCACTACTGCCATGAGTAAAGCTATCAGGAACAACCTGACCCGTAGAGCGCTTCTGTAAATAATCATCTCCAATTTTTTGAGCAGCATCCATCGCTTCTTCAATGTCACCTTGCTCTAAAAATTGAGTTCGCTGTTGATTATGACTCACCCAAATACCCGCTAAACAGTCAGCTTGTAATTCTTGACGAACAGATAATTGGTTACCTTCTCTTTGGCTGACTTGTGCACGGGCTTGCTGTACTTGTGACGAAATACCCAGCAAGGTTTGAACATGGTGCCCTACTTCATGTGCAACCACATAAGCTTGTGCAAAATCCCCAGCTTGATCTTCTCTAGAAAGTTCAGTTTGGTTCTGCTCACCAGAAATTCCCATTTGCTGACGCATATCTTTAAAGAATTCTGTATCGATATAAACCTTTTGGTCTGCAGGACAATAAAATGGCCCCATTGCAGATTGAGCAGTACCACATCCTGACTGAACCGTTCGACTAAACAATACTAATGTTGGTGGCGTATAGCTTTTACCTAACTGTTTAAATATGGGGGTCCAAGTATCTTCCGTATCAGCCAAAACCGTTCCAACAAAATCCGAGGCTTCTTTTTGCTCGGCCGTTAAACTTTCTGGCGCAGTTGCATTTGATTGTTGTGAAGCAGTAACTTGCTGCGTTGCTTGATAAGCCTGCTGTGGGTCAACACCAAAGAACTTCCACGCAACAAATGCAACAACCAAACCAATAATACTGATACCGCCTGCTCTAACACCGCCACCACCTCGACGGTCCTCAACATTGCTACTAATTCGTCGACCTTTCCAGCGCATAATTTCCCTCTTCTTTTTAGAATGGCATCATGAACCCGATGCTTTTTTAGGCCACATTTTTTGTATTAAGCTCACAATTAATAGAACAATTGCACCTGCAACAAGTCCTATTCCAAAGTTAATCAATGTTGGTGTTAAAGCACCAATGATGTTACCCACTGCTGGTATTGTTTCCACATGATCCACTGTGTCTTCAGTTAAGTGATGAAGCAATGGAATCGTATGATTAATAATCCCGCCACCCACTAAAAACATTGCAATAGTGCCCACGATTGAAAGTAATTTCATCAAAATAGGAGCAAAAGCTAATAGGCCTCGACCTATAGTTTGTTTAAATGAGGTCGACTGTTCTGTTAAATATAATCCCAAATCATCAATCTTAACAATCATACCAACTAGGCCATAAACGCCAATCGTCATCACAACAGCAATAACACTTAAAACGCTTAACTTTGTCATTAAAGTAGCTGTAGCAACTGTACCAAGCGTAATCACCACGATCTCAGCCGATAAAATAAAGTCAGTTCTTACTGCTCCTTTTATTTTTTCTTTTTCAAAAGTTGCTAAGTCTAATTCTTCAGTTTCAAGCTCTGCTTTTGCTTCCTCTGATGTAGAAGCTTTTTTATGCATAATGGTATGAAGAACTTTCTCTACTCCCTCATAACATAAAAATAACCCCCCGAGCATTAATAGCGGGTTAATAAGCCAAGGTGCAATCACACTAATTAACAATGCTAAAGGAACTAAAATAAGCTTATTAACAAATGAGCCTTTAGCCACTTTCCAAACAATAGGTAGTTCGCGATCTGCGCGCACACCTGTTACTTGCTGAGCATTTAAGGCCAAATCGTCACCTAAAACTCCGGCAGTTTTCTTGGCTGCCATTTTGCTCATTAAAGCAACATCATCTAAAATTGTTGCTATATCATCTAGTAATAAAAGTAAGCCACTCGCCATTTCTTATCCAAGTTTGTATTTATTAAGGCTATTGTAAGATGATTTTTTTGAATTTCTGTAATTTTACTGAATAAATTCACAATATTATTTTAAGAAAAGTTTCCCCAATCGCTGACGAAAAAAATTTATTTCCCGTACAATAATGCCAATCTTTTATATTACAGGGCTTACTACCCCTGATTAAGCCAATACGATAGTGGAATAAATAATGAGTAATGTTGATCAGCGTCCAATTATTTTGACAGGCGACCGCCCAACCGGACAACTTCATCTTGGGCATTTTGTCGGTTCTTTGCGTTCTCGTGTAGGTTTACAGGATAGCCATCATCAACATCTCTTATTAGCAGATGCACAAGCATTAACAGATAATGCAGATAATCCAGATAAAGTTCGTCGTAATATTCTAGAAGTTGCTCTAGATTATTTAGCTGTAGGCATTGATCCAACAAAAACTACCATTTGTGTTCAGTCTTGCTTGCCAGCACTCAATGAACTCACAATGCTCTATCTTAACTTTGTGACAGTTGCGCGTTTAGAACGTAACCCGACCATTAAATCTGAAATTCAAATGCGTGGTTTCGAGCGTGACATTCCAGCTGGTTTCCTCTGCTACCCTGTTGCACAAGCGGCTGATATTACTGCTTTCAAAGCAACTGTGGTTCCAGTTGGTGAAGATCAGATTCCAATGATTGAACAAACCAATGAAATTGTACGTCGAGTAAATCGCCAAATCGGTCAAGATCTTTTGCCTGAATGTAAAGCTTTGCTTTCTAATATGGCACGTCTACCTGGTTTTGATGGTAAAGCGAAAATGTCTAAATCATTAGGCAATACCATCGTTTTAAATGCTTCTGATAAAGACATTAAAAAAGCTGTTAATGCGATGTACACCGATCCAAATCACCTTCGTATTGAAGATCCAGGTCAAGTTGAAGGCAATATTGTATTTACTTATTTAGATGCATTTGATCCAAATAAAGAAGAAGTTGAAGAGTTAAAAGCTCACTATCGTCGCGGTGGTCTTGGTGACGGTACAGTTAAAAAACGTCTTGAAGGTGTCTTAAAAGAGTTAATTACACCTATTCGTGAACGTCGCGAAGAACTTGCTAAAGATCCTGACTATATTATGGATGTTTTACGTCAAGGTACAGATAAGTGCCGTCTTATTACTCAACAGACTTTAGACGAAGTTAAAGATGGTTTAGGTTTATTTAAATTTTAATTCTCGTTAGAAATTAAAAGCCCTTCGGGGCTTTTTTTATTTATTAGATTCAATAATATTCATTTTTTAGAATTACTAATGTATTGATAGCCATTCACAGGCTTTTACCCTATTAACGTGAAGTAACACTTATTAACGCTAATAGCGATGAAGAATATCTTAACTTTATCTATTATCCTCTATGTAGGTTACATCATATGAGCCTCACGACATTTCTCCTTAAACCGAAACTGTTTTTACAGATTCGTTGTTCTACGCAATGATCACCCCAATCATTGCGTATTTTTTTGCCTAAAAATTTTATTTATGAATTAGCTATACTTATAAAAACTCTTATTTTTCTTTAATAAATAAAAAAACACCGCATCATTTTTCAGATGCGGTGCTTTTTAAGATTCAGCGTAAAGCGATTAAGCTAAACCTTTCTCTTTTAAAACTTGCAACATAGTTGAACCAAGCTCAGCTGGGCTACGAGTGTAAGCCATACCTGCTTTTTCAAATGCAGCGAATTTCTCTTCAGCAGTACCTTGACCACCAGAAATAATCGCACCAGCGTGACCCATACGCTTACCTTTAGGAGCAGTTACACCAGCAATGTAACCTACTACAGGCTTAGTCACGTTAGATTTGATGAATTCAGCAGCTTCTTCTTCCGCTGTACCACCGATCTCACCGATCATGATGATTGCATCAGTATCTGGATCATCTTGGAACAATTGAAGCGCTTCGATTTGGTTCATACCTGGGATTGGGTCACCACCGATACCGATACAAGTAGACTGACCTAAACCAAGCTTAGTTGTTTGAGCAACAGCTTCATAAGTCAATGTACCTGAACGCGAGATGATACCAATACGACCTGGTTGGTGAATATGACCAGGCATAATACCAATCTTACATTCACCCGGAGTGATCACGCCTGGACAGTTAGGACCAACTAAACGAGTACCGTTACCGTTAGTTTCTAAGTAGCGTTTTGCTTTAAGCATGTCGATTGTTGGAACACCTTCAGTGATCACAACGATTAGGCCAACACCTGAATCAACCGCTTCAACGATTGAGTCTAAAACGAATGGAGCTGGTACATAGATTACAGATGCATCTGCATTTGTTTCACGTACAGCTTCTTTCATTGTGTTGAATACTGGTAGGTCAAGGTGAGTAGTACCGCCTTTACCTGGAGTAACACCACCAACAACTTTTGTACCGTAGTCTAAAGCTTGTGCAGAGTGGAAAGTACCGTTTTTACCAGTAAAACCTTGTACCAATACTTTAGTGTCTTTATTAATTAATACGCTCATGATTGATACTCCCCTTACGCTTTAACTGCAGCTACAACTTTTTCTGCGGCATCAGACAAGCCGTTTGCAGAAATTAATTTCAAACCAGATTCATCAAGTAATTTAGCACCTAACTCAGCGTTGTTACCTTCTAAACGAACAACAACTGGAACAGTTACGTTTACTTCTTGAACCGCTGCAATAATTGCTTCAGCAATCATGTCACAACGTACGATACCACCGAAGATGTTGATTAAAACACCTTGTACAGATGTATCAGCAAGGATGATTTTGAACGCTTCGATTACGCGCTCTTTAGTTGCACCGCCACCAACGTCAAGGAAGTTTGCAGGCTGACCACCATAAAGTTTAATGATGTCCATAGTTGCCATTGCAAGACCAGCACCGTTAACCATACAACCGATGTTACCTTCTAAAGCAACATAGTTAAGATCAAATTCAGATGCTTTTAATTCACGCTCATTCTCTTGAGACTTGTCACGTAAAGCAGCAACTTTAGGTAAACGGTAAAGCGCGTTAGAGTCGATACCTACTTTTGCGTCTACACATAAAATTTCACCATTTTCACGAACTGAAAGTGGGTTAATTTCAAATAAAGCAAAATCATTTTCAACAAATGCTTGGTAAGCAGCTGTCATGATTTTTACGAATTGACCGATTTGTTTGTCTTTCAAACCTAAAGCAAACGCAACTTCACGTGCTTGGAATGGTTGTAAGCCAACTAATGGATCAACTTCAACTTTGATAATTTTTTCTGGAGTTTCTTCAGCAACTTTCTCGATTTCTACACCACCTTCTGTAGAAGCCATGAAAGTAATACGACGGCTAGAACGGTCTACAACCGCACCTAAGTAAAGCTCACGCTCAACTGGGTATACGTCTTCAGCAACAATAATGCTGTTTACTGGTTGACCATTTGCATCTGTTTGATACGTTACAAGACGAGTACCAATGATATTGTTTGCAAATTCGATAACGTCTTCTTTAGATTTTGCAACTTTAACGCCACCAGCCTTACCACGACCACCAGCATGAACTTGCGCTTTCATTACCGCGAATTTACCACCAAGCTGTTCAAATGCAGCAACTGCTTCGTCTGCATTGGTAGCCAAGATACCTTCTTGTACTGGCATACCATATTCTTTCAATAACGCTTTAGCTTGATACTCATGTAAGTTCATTTAGTTACCTACTTAACTTTGTTTGTTGTCTTCAATTTGCGCAACATTCTCATGTTACATATGCAAATTGCTGTCTACGTCTTTCACCTTGATGCTTTTTTAATCACACCATCGAATGTGAAAAAGAGCGGAGAACCGCTCTTTATTTTATTTACGCTTACGTTGAATCGCGTGAATTGCACGACCATCTACAGCAAGTGCAGCTTCATGAACAACTTCAGAGAATGTTGGATGACCAAATGTCATTAACTGAAGATCTTCAACAGAAGATACAAATTCAAGAGCGATCATACCTTGGTGTACGATATCAGATGCTGCAGGTCCAATAACATGCATACCTAATAAACGGTCAGTTTTTGCATCAGCAACAAACTTAACAAAACCAGCACCTTCACCCGCCGCTAAAGCACGACCATTTACAGCAAAACCGAATTGACCAGTTTTAACTTCATGACCTTTTTCTTTAGCTTGTTCTTCAGTTAAACCAACCCATGCCGCTTCCGGATGTGTATAGATAACAGAAATGATTGTGTCATAGTTCACTTGAGCTGCATGACCGTGAATACGTTCAACAGCCATTACACCTTCTTCCATTGCTTTATGAGCAAGCATTGGACCACGAACCAAGTCACCAATCGCGTATACACCTTCTACAGAAGTTGCACAGTGATCATTTACTTCAACTAGACCGCGTTCAGTCAATTTAATGCCTGAATCATCTGCCAATAAACCTTCTGCATAAGCTTTACGGCCTACACAAACGATTAATTTGTCAAAAGTCTGAGTTTTTTCTTCGCCGCCTTGAGTGTATTTAACAGTCACTTCACGACCATTAATTTCAGTACCAGAAACTTTAGCACCGATACGAATATAAAGACCTTGCTTAGTTAAAAGTTTTTGGTAGTCTTTTGCCAAAGCTTTATCAGCCATTGGTAAGAATGCATCCATTGCTTCAAAAACAACAACTTCAGCACCAAGACGACGCCAAACAGAACCAAGCTCTAAACCGATTACACCTGCACCAATTACACCTAAACGCTGAGGTACTTCTGGGAAGTTCAATGCACCAGTTGAATCAACAATAATATCTTGATCTACAGGAGCTACTGGAATATTTACAGGCACAGAACCAGACGCAAGAATAACGTATTTAGGTTCTAAAACTTGAGTTTCGCCTTCATGAGAAACGAACTCAACTTTTTTACCAGCAAGTAATTTACCTGTACCTTTTAACCATTCAATGCCATTGCCTTTAAGCAATTGATCGATACCACCAGTTAATTGGTCAACAATTTTGTCTTTACGAGCAAGAAGCTTAGCAAGATCAAAATTCACTTCACCTGTAGTGATACCGTGATCAGCTAAGTGATGTACTGTATCTTCGTAACGGTGAGAAGAGTCAAGTAATGCTTTAGAAGGAATACAACCTACGTTTAAGCATGTACCACCTAAAGATGGCTTACCGTTGTGAATACGTTTTTCGATACAAGCGACTTTAAAACCTAGTTGAGCAGCACGAATCGCAGCTTCATAACCACCAGGACCACCGCCAATAACAACAAGATCAAATTGTTGAGACATTGTTTATCTCCATGGTCCGAGATAGAGGATCACTCTACCTCGGTAATATTATTCGAAGAAATTAAAGATCAAGGATGAGTTTAGCTGGCTCTTCTAACAATTCTTTGATTGCTACCAAGAAACCTACAGCTTCTTTACCATCGATCATACGGTGGTCATAAGAAAGTGCTAAATACATCATTGGCAAGATTTCAACTTGACCATTTACAGCCATAGGACGCTCTTGGATTTTGTGCATACCCAAGATACCAGTTTGCGGTTGGTTCAAAATAGGAGTTGAAAGTAATGAACCGAAAGTACCACCATTAGTGATTGTGAAAGTACCACCAGTCATTTCTTCGATAGATAATTTACCATCACGTGCTTTACCAGCGTAAGCAGCAATACCTGCTTCAACTTCTGCATAGCTCATACGATCAGTATCACGCAATACTGGTACAACAAGACCACGATCAGAAGATACTGCAACACCGATGTCATAGTAACCGTGATAAACGATATCATCGCCATCAATTGAAGCGTTTACAGCTGGGTAGCGTTTAAGCGCTTCAGTTGCTGCTTTAACGAAGAATGACATGAAGCCTAAACGAGCACCATGGCGTTTTTCAAAAGCATCTTTATATTGCTTACGCAATTCCATGATTGGCTTCATGTTAACTTCGTTAAATGTAGTTAACATTGCAGTTTCTTGAGTTGCAGCAAGAAGACGTTCAGCTACACGCTTACGTAAACGAGTCATTGGAACACGTTTTTCGATACGCTCACCAACAGCTACACTCAATGGAGTAACGTTAGCAGCTGGTTTAGCTTGATGGTTTGCAACATCTTCTTTAGTGATACGACCACCACGACCAGTACCTTGTACGTCAGCAGCAGCAATACCAGATTCAGTTAACGCTTTACGAACCGCAGGAGCTTGATCAGATACAGTTTCTGTACGTTCAACAACAGGAGCTGCACCAGCTTGAGTTTGAGCAACTGCTTGTTCTACTGCTGCAGGAGCAGCAGCTGCGCCAGCACCAGCTTCAAATTGAGCAATAACTTCGTCAGAAAGAACTGTATCGCCTTCATCTTTAATGATTGCAACCAAGCTACCATCTGCAGGAGCAACAACTTCTAAAACAACTTTGTCGGTTTCAATATCACAGATTACTTCATCACGTGATACAGGTTCACCCACCTTTTTATGCCAAGTTGCGATGGTGCCATCTGCAACAGACTCTGGGAATACCGGTGCTTTAATTTCGGTTGCCATTATTGAGAATCTCCTGATTGTTCAGCTTCGATTGCCAATGCATCATTAATTAGCTGAGCTTGTTGTTTTGCATGCAAGTACGGTGAGCCACAAGCTGGTGCAGCAGAAGCTTCACGACCTGCAAAACTGATACGGATTTGTTTGCCAGATTTTAAGATATCGTCATATAAACGCGGTGCAATAAATAACCATGCGCCTTGGTTCTTCGGCTCTTCTTGTGCCCAAACAAGTTCTTTGACGTTTGGATATGCAGCCAAGATTTCCGCAAGACGTTGCTCTGGGTATGGATACAACTGTTCAATACGTACGATTGCAACATTAGTTAAGTTTTGTTCACGACGTTTTTCAAGTAAGTCGTAATAAACTTTACCGCCACAAAGTACAAGACGAGTTACATCTGACTTGTTAATTTGATCGATTTCATCAATTACAGTTTGGAATGACCCATTTGCAAGCTCTTCTAAAGTAGAAGTCGCAAGTTTATGGCGAAGTAAAGATTTCGGTGACATTACAATCAATGGCTTACGAATTGGGCGTACAGCTTGACGACGTAATGCATGGAAAATCTGTGCAGGTGTCGTTGGAGTGATCACTTGCATGTTGTCTTCAGCACATAACTGTAAGAAACGTTCTAAACGAGCTGATGAGTGTTCTGGGCCTTGACCTTCGAAACCGTGTGGTAACAACATTGTTAAACCACAAACACGTTCCCACTTAGTCTCACCAGAAGCAATAAACTGGTCAATCACAACTTGAGCACAGTTTACGAAGTCACCAAATTGTGCTTCCCAAATAATCAAGCTCTTAGGAATTGTAGTTGCGTAACCATATTCGAATGCAAGAACTGCTTCTTCAGATAAAAGAGAGTCATAAATCGCAAAACGTGGTTGGTTCTCTTTCACATGACAAAGTGGAATGTAAGTTGAACCATCAGCTTGGTTATGCAATTTCGCATGACGGTGTGAGAAGGTACCACGACCCACGTCTTCACCAGTAATACGAACTAGATAATCTTCATCTAATAAAGTTGCATAAGCTAAAGTTTCTGCTGCACCCCAGTTTAATGGAGTTTCACCAGTTTGCATTTTTACGCGGTCTTCAATTACTTTTTGAACCTGACGCTGCATTACAAACCCTTCAGGAAGTTTGCTCATGCCCTCGCCTAATTCTTTTAAGCGATTTAAGTCAAATGAAGTATCCCAATCGTCTGTGTAGTCATGGCCCAAATATGGCGTCCAATCAACAAACATTTTGGTATTTGGTTCAAGAATCAATGCATTTGCTACATGATTACCCGCTTCTAAATCAGAACGGTAATCTTCAACCATTTGGTCTGCTTCAGCACGATCAAGTACTTTCTCTTGAACAAGTTGATCAGCATAAAGTGTACGAGTAGTCGCTTTCTTCGCAATTACTTGATACATCAATGGCTGTGTACCAGATGGCTCATCTGCTTCGTTATGGCCACGACGACGATAACAGAACAAATCGATAACAACATCTTTACGGAATTCGTGACGGAAATCATGTGCTAATTGAGTAGCAAAGATAACAGCTTCAGGATCATCGCCATTTACATGGAAAATTGGCGCCTGAATCATTTTAGCAACGTCTGTACAGTATTCTGTAGAGCGTGCGTCACGAGGATCAGAAGTTGTGAAACCTACTTGGTTGTTCACAATAATATGAACTGTACCACCAACCGTATAGCCACGAGTCTGTGACATCTGGAAGGTTTCCATGTTCACGCCCTGACCTGCAAATGCCGCATCACCATGAACAATCACTGGTAAAACGTCATCACCGCCAATGTCTCTACGACGTACTTGACGTGCACGTACAGAACCTTCAACTACAGGACCAACAATTTCCAAGTGAGATGGGTTAAATGCTAATGCCAAGTGAACTTCGCCACCTGGAGTCATTACATTACTTGAGAAACCTTGGTGGTATTTAACGTCGCCAGAACCTTTTTTATGAATTGATTTACCTTCGAACTCACCAAATAAGTCCGCAGGGTTTTTACCCATAATATTCACAAGAAGGTTTAAACGGCCACGGTGTGGCATACCAATAACAACTTCTTTACAACCTACAGCACCAGCACGCTGAATAATCTCGTTTACCATAGGAATAAAAGATTCGCCGCCTTCAACACCAAAGCGTTTAGCACCGACGTATTTATTACCAAGATATTTTTCAAGACCTTCAGCAGCAGTTAAACGCTCTAAGAAGCCTTTCTTTTGATCATTTGTGTAATTGAATTTACCACGGGCACTTTCAAGACGTTGTTGAATCCAACGTTTTTCTTTTGTGTCCACGATATGCATGTATTCAACACCGATCGAACCACAATAGATTGATTCCATTGCTTCAATCATTTCAGCAAGCGTTGCTTCGCTTTTGCCGATTTCAAGATTGCCAGTATTGAATACAGTATCTAAATCTGATTTGGTTAAACCGTGAGCTGAAAGATCTAAATCTGGAATCTCTTCACGCTTAGCAAGACCTAATGGATCTAATTTAGCTTTTTGATGTCCGCGATTACGATATGCAGCAATAAGTTGTAAAACGCCAATTTGACGACGCTCATGCTCAGTACTTACAGTACTTTGTACAACAGGTTGAACACGATTAGCATTACGTCCTAGTAATAGGAATTGCTCACGCACAGCGCTGTGTGGTTGGTCACCCTTTGGATATTTATCGAAATATTGGCGCCAGTCCTCAGCTACAGAGGTTGGGGAAGTCAGGTACTGCTCGTAAAGTTCTTCAATATACGCTGCACTATCAGCGGAAAGTTCAGTGTCAAGACGCAATGCGTCAGCAACTTCTTGCATTTGTGGACCCATTTCCTATTGCAAAAAATATTACAGGCTGCCTTTTAAGCACACCCATGATGCATAATGCCAAATTGGTAAAAAAGGCATTACTTACCCAACAGGTCTCTAAGACCATGGGGCGTCATACTACCTAGAGAGAAAACTCCATAGGTAATTAATGAATCACAACGCCCTCAATGGCATCATCACTCACCTTATACTCGATTAAAACCGAGCAATTTTTTGCAAATCTTTTTAGAAAAATTAACTTTAAAATTAACTTTTCTAAAATGACTTTAACCATAAAAATTAAGCACAGATCTAAGATCGTGCTACTTAAATTAATTTCACTAGTATACGCTTTTTTCACCTATAACTTTGTGGCAAATCGTATCATGTTCTTAAACAACGATTGATTTTTTTGACACATACCACCTATAAATTGGCGAAATACATAAGCGATTTTATCTTTTAATATATGGTGCAATATATAAAATCCTCGCTCTTTTCGACCAAAGTCTAAAGTTTACATTATAAAATTAAAAAAAAACGCACATCAAGGATGCGCGTTTTCTATTTGTGCAGAATTAACCCGCTTGATCTAATAGCATGTTACGGATGTGACCGATTGCTTTAGTAGGGTTTAGACCTTTAGGACATACTGACACACAGTTCATAATACCTTTACAACGGAACAAACTGAATGGATCGTCAAGACGAGCCAAACGGTCTGCAGTAGCAGTATCACGAGAGTCGATGATAAAACGGTATGCATTTAACAATGCTGAAGGACCCAAGAATTTATCAGGGTTCCACCAGAATGATGGGCATGAAGTTGAACAACACGCACAAAGAATACATTCATACAAACCATTTAAGTGTTCACGCTCTTCAGGAGACTGTAAACGCTCTTTAGGTGGAGCTGGTTGGTTATTGATCAAGAATGGCTGAATTTTGTCATATTGATCATAGAATTGGTTCATATCAACAACCAAATCTTTAACAACCGGCAAACCTGGTAATGGACGAATTACAATTTTCTCAGGCAGGTCATTTAAATTCCATAAACAAGCCAAACCATTTTTACCATTAATGTTTACACCATCCGAACCACAAATACCTTCACGGCATGAACGACGGAACGTTAATGATTCATCTTGAACCTTCAAAGCAAGTAATGCATCAAGCAACATACGGTGCTTATCAGTCAATTCAAGCTTGAAAGTTTGCATGTACGGCGCTTTATCCTTATCAGGATCATAGCGGTAGATTTCGAATGTACGAGTACCTCTACTCATCTTTATACTCCCGATTAGAATGTACGTGGTGCTGGTGGAATTGCATCAACAGTCAACGGTTTGAAGCGCACAGGCTTATATTCCAAACGATTGTCTGATGAATACCATAAAGTATGCTTCATCCACTCATCATCACGGCGACCGTATGAATAAGTTGGGTGATCAGCTGGCAATTCATAGTCAACTACAGTATGCGCACCACGACACTCTTTACGCGCAGCAGCTGAAATTAATGTAGCTTTTGCAACTTCATATAAGTTTTCAACTTCAAGCGCTTCAACACGTGCAGTGTTAAATACTTTAGATTTATCTTTCAAGTGAATGTTGCGCACACGTGGTTCAAGAGCAAGAATCTCTTTAACACCTTTATCAAGCAAAGCTTGAGTACGGAATACACCAGCGTGATCTTGAACGATATCACGAATCGCATCAGCAACTTCTTGTGCATTTTCACCAGAAGTTGATTCATCCAACTTACGTACGCGATCTAAAGTTTGCTCTAATACGTTTGTTGGAAGTGGCGCATATTCATCACCATGATGCTTAGTTACGTAGTCGATAATGTGCTCACCAGCAGCTTTACCAAATACAACCAAGTCAAGAAGTGAGTTAGTACCTAAACGGTTTGCACCATGTACTGATACACAAGAACATTCACCAATTGCATAAAAACCTTTTACAGGTTTAGTGTAGTTATCTGTACCTGCTTCAGGTAAGCACACTTGACCATGCATATTTGTAGGAATACCGCCCATTTGATAATGGATTGTTGGTACTACAGGAATTGGTTCTTTAGTGATGTCAACGTTCGCAAATTTTTTACCAATCTCAAATACAGATGGTAAACGCTTCATGATTGTGTCAGCGCCCAAGTGAGTCATATCTAGTAAGATATAATCACCTTTTGGACCACAACCACGACCTTCTTTAATTTCTTGGTCCATAGAACGTGATACGAAGTCACGTGGAGCCAAGTCTTTTAAAGTTGGTGCGTAACGTTCCATGAACGGTTCGCCGTCTTTGTTACGAAGGATTGCACCTTCACCACGACAACCTTCAGTTAACAATACGCCTGCGCCCGCAACACCCGTAGGGTGGAATTGCCAGAATTCCATATCTTGTAATGGAATACCAGCACGAGCAGCCATACCAAGACCGTCACCAGTATTGATATAAGCATTTGTTGATGCACGGTAAACACGACCAGCACCACCGGTCGCAAACAATGTCGCTTTTGCTTGGAATACTGCGATATTACCAGTTTCTTGGTCAATCGCTGTTACACCAAGAACATCACCTGCTTCGTTACGGATCAAATCAAGCGCGATCCATTCAACGAAGAACTGAGTACCCATTTTCACGTTGCTTTGATAAAGCGTGTGTAATAATGCGTGACCAGTACGGTCAGCAGCAGCACAAGCACGTGGAACTGGTTTATCACCATAGTTCGCAGAGTGGCCACCGAACGGACGCTGGTAAATTGTACCATCAGCGTTACGGTCAAACGGCATACCCATGTGTTCAAGTTCATACACAACTTTTGGTGCTTCACGACACATAAATTCAATTGCGTCTTGGTCACCTAACCAGTCAGAACCTTTTACCGTATCGTAAAAGTGGAAATGCCAGTTATCTTCTTGCATGTTACCTAACGACGCACCGATACCGCCCTGAGCAGCAACTGTATGTGAACGTGTTGGGAAAACTTTAGTAAGTACTGCAACTTTCAAACCTGCTTGAGCAAGTTGGTAAGAAGCACGCATACCAGAACCACCACCACCAACGATAACTGCATCGAAAGTGAGGTTTTGAATATTTGAATAATCTTCTTTAGGGGTTATCGCGCCCATGATATCTTCCTATCAATTCGCCCAGAAAATCTGGATACCCCAGATTGCGTACACAAACACTGCAATAATGACAGCCGTCGTCAGTACAAGGCGTAAACCTTTCGCTGAAGGACCCATTTGACGAGTAGTGACATAGTCAGTGAAAACTTGCCACATACCAATCCATGCGTGTGCGATAAGCGATAAAATTGCCAATAAAGAAAAAATCTTCATTGGTAATGTCATCATGAAGCCAGCCCACTGTTGATAGTCAAATCCACCTTTGCAGAGAATCCAACCAAAAAGAACAACAGTATAAGCTGCTAATACAACCGCACTTACACGCTGGATAAACCAATCACGAGAACCTGAACCAGTTAAACCTGTAGCACTTTTCATTAGAACATAATCCATACAAAGGCTGCGATAATGGCTACCACAGATAAGATCAATGAAATTGTCGCTGCAATACGACCACTTTGCAGTTCTTCAGCAAAACCTAAATCTGCAAGTAAGTGCTTAACTCCAGCAATAAAGTGGAATATCAAGCCGGCTGCAAATACCCAAACAACAAAACGTACAAGGATATTTCCAAAAACGACATTTTTAACGTAGTCAAATCCTTCTGGTGAAGATAATGATTTATCTAGAATCCATAAGAGAACTGGTACTAATAAGAAAACGATGACACCTGATAAACGGTGTAAAATTGATGCAATAGCCACGGGTGAGCGTAAATTTACCGCTAACACCTGACCCATGGACAAATTGACAGGTCTGTTGCTTTTCACAGCGGGCATCCTGTAGGTAGAAACTCCGACCGGAGTTTGTTGAATTAATTCCAAGGAAAGCTGGCATTGTTAGGCAAGCACAGCTCATGCCTAACCTATAAACGACACTGAATTATAAAACGCGAAGTATCAAAATACAAACAATCCACTTTGCCATTTCAGCAAAAAACCATTAAATAAGAATCATTCAAAACAATATTACATTATTAGGTCATTAAAAAAACTATACCTATATACATCATGTCCTTGTTTAAAATAACTTTTTATTTAATTTCATTTTTTCTGAAATTTCTTTTAAATAAGCCGATTTTAGACTAAAGATAAAGTTATAAATTCCTCATATCAATAGAAAAATGATCGCAATACCCTCCTATTTTCAATGTGAGCCACATTTCAAATAAGTGAACAGACTTATATTTCAGATAGATATTAAGCGATCTACACTAATTTTTCGAAAATGAATTTCATTAAAAAACAGTTCTTATGATTTTAAAGTCATCTGATGAGCTATTTTTTATACAATTAAACTTAAAAAAAGAACAATATTCTTTGTTACAACTAAATAAAAATACAATTTTTTTGAGTATAAATTTGAAATTACACCATGAGTTTTATGATTTTTTTAAGCAGATTGGCATTTTCTACCGCCTTATTATTCTAAATTGCAATTTATAAATTTGCTTACAATTGTACTCATCCTTCATTTTTTTTCTGCACGTTCTTGTTGAATTGACTTATTATACCATCCCGATGCAGTGATTTTACTGACTTTTTTGCTCGGGTCTTGATGACTAACTCTCTGTGGGAACGTCATTTTTTATCCATAAGTATAATTGACAAAATTTCAGTACTCACTAATCTTATAGCAAATTTTGACACCGTCTGATTCGCACATGAGAACATTAGGATTTCGAGTCAGATCAACATTCACCAGGACAGGAGATCTATTGAATGTCTGAAGCAAATGGCAAAAAAGCCGTATTACATCTTGATGGCAAAGAAATTGGATTACCAATCTACAGTGGCACTTTAGGTCCAGATGTAATTGATGTCAGCAGCATACTGAAAGAAGGTCATTTTACTTTCGATCCTGGTTTTATGGCGACAGCCGCATGCGAATCTAAAATTACTTTCATTGATGGTGACAAAGGTATTTTATTACACCGCGGCTACCCAATTGATCAGTTAGCAACTCAAGCAGACTACCTTGAAACTTGTTATTTATTATTAAATGGCGAGCTCCCAACTGCTGAACAAAAAGTTGAGTTTGATACGAAAGTACGTGCTCACACTATGGTTCACGATCAAGTTAGCCGTTTCTTCAATGGTTTCCGTCGTGATGCTCACCCAATGGCAATCATGGTTGGTGTTGTAGGTGCATTATCTGCGTTCTATCATAACAACCTAGATATTGAAGACATCAATCACCGTGAAATCACTGCAATTCGCTTAATTGCAAAAATTCCAACGCTTGCTGCTTGGAGTTACAAATACACAGTAGGTCAACCATTCATCTATCCACGTAACGATTTAAGTTATGCGGAAAACTTCTTGCACATGATGTTTGCTACTCCTGCTGACCGAGATTACAAAGTTAATCCTGTTCTTGCTCGCGCAATGGATCGTATCTTCACGCTTCATGCTGACCATGAACAAAATGCTTCTACATCTACAGTACGTCTTGCTGGTTCTACTGGTGCAAACCCGTATGCATGTATCTCTGCTGGTATCTCTGCACTTTGGGGCCCTGCTCACGGTGGTGCAAACGAAGCAGTTCTTAAAATGCTTGATGAAATCGGTAGCGTTGAAAACGTTGCAGAATTCATGGAAAAAGTTAAACGCAAAGAAGTTAAGCTTATGGGCTTCGGTCACCGCGTTTACAAAAACTTCGACCCACGCGCTAAAGTAATGAAGCAAACTTGTGACGAAGTTCTTGAAGCTTTAGGTATCAACGATCCTCAATTAGCACTTGCTATGGAACTTGAGCGTATCGCATTGAACGACCCGTACTTCGTTGAGCGTAAACTTTACCCTAACGTAGACTTCTACTCAGGTATCATCCTTAAAGCGATTGGTATCCCAACAGAAATGTTTACTGTAATCTTCGCTCTTGCTCGTACAGTTGGTTGGATCAGCCACTGGTTAGAAATGCACAGCGGCCCTTACAAAATCGGTCGTCCTCGTCAGCTTTATACTGGTGAAACTCAACGCGACATCAAACGTTAATATTCGAAAGAAAATTAATGAAAAAAAGCTGCCTTCTGGCAGCTTTTTTATTTATGTCTTTTTCTACTCTAGACTTATTCTTCTTCATACATAGTTAACAAGTGATGGCTAATTCCATCTGCTCTTAACCAAGCCAACTCATAGCTCGCTTTAGCCAAAGCTAAAACACGTCGTTCAAACTCAACCCATATGGTTTTGACTTGAGACTCCGAAATACCCAAACCACTCTCGTGTGCTAGATGTTTATTCTTTTCACATATTTTTAAGGCATGGTAAAGCTTACGCCCCTGGCTCGCCCCTTCCATCAAACGAACACGCTTACTTAAAATAAAGCCCTCAACATGCTGTAAGTCTGCATGAGGCAACATCGGTACTAAGATTTGATTCAATTGATCATCTAAACGCTTCCATACAGCCAAACGCTGCTCTGCCGTATAAGTGTTCCATTGAATCACCTCGTGGTTAAAACGGCGACAACCACGACAAACCTGATCACCAAAAACTGTTGAACAACGCCCTGCACATGGGGTGAGAGAGAGCGTTCGATGATCATTACTCAAAACAAACTCCTTAAATAAACCATATACTTTTTATGGTTTTCTCGCTTATTACTAATTTTCGCGCTAAAATATGCGCCTTAAATTTCTATCTTAATACATTTGGAGTTTTCCATGAACGCTACTGTAGAACAGCTTGCACCTGTAGAACAGCAAGCGACCGCAGGTTGGGTTGTTGCAGCACTATATCAATTTAAAGAAGTTCAAGATCCTGCCGATCTTCAACAACGTTTATTAGACTTAGTGAAAACAATTAACCTTTGTGGAACTCTGATTGTAGCAGGTGAAGGAATTAATGGTACTGTTGCTGGTGATCGCTTAGCAATTGATACACTACATCATTTTTTGCTCAATGAAGGCTTTGGTGCTATGGAATACAAAGAATCCCATAGTTCTGACAAACCTTTCCGCAAAATGAAAATTAAACTTAAAGAAGAAATTGTGACTTTAGGTGTTGAGGTTAAACCTCGTGACTTAGTCGGTCACTATCTTGACCCTAAAGAATGGAATGATTTAATCGCACGTGATGATGTAATTTTAATCGACACACGTAATGATTACGAATATAAAGCGGGTACATTTAAGGGTGCAATTGACCCTAAAACAGAAACATTCCGTGAGTTTCCAGAATACGTTAAGAAAGAGTTAGAGCAATATAAAGACAAAAAAATTGCGATGTTCTGTACTGGTGGTATTCGCTGTGAAAAATCAACTTCTTTACTTCTTCAAGAAGGATTTAAAGAGGTTTACCATCTTAAAGGCGGTATTCTTAAGTACTTAGAAGAAACCCCTGCTGATGAAAGCTTATGGGAAGGCGAATGCTTCGTATTTGACGGACGTACTGCTGTAACTCATGGTGTAGAGGAAGGCGTGAATATTAAATGTCATGCTTGTGGTTGGCCTTTAACTCCTGAAGAGTCTGCTCTACCAAGTTACGAACACGGTGTTTCTTGCGTTTATTGCATCGACAAAACCACTGAAAAGCAAAAAGCTGGTTTCCGTATGCGCCAGTCACAAATTGCTGCTGCAAAGCGAAAACGTCTATAAAACTATAAAATAGTTTTCAAAGGGCACTTAGATTTCTAACTGCCCTTTTTTATTTTATATCACTTAATTTTTCGTAATAAAAAACGCCCTAGAAAGGACGTTATTTATTATTTCTTCTAATAAATTAATTTGGCGTATGATACATCAAGTATAATTCATTCAAATTATCTGGGATTTCTTCTGCCAGCTCATCCATTAACTGTCCATTACGACGGAAAGATTCCATCTGTGGATCTTCTTCATCAATTCCACTAAATACCATCATTGGTAAAGTTAAATCAATTAATTGTTCTTCATATTCAGGTGCAAACCATGCATCTTCATTTAAGAACATCGCATCAACAAATCCAACACTCCAATCGCCTAAGCTAGACTCAACATCGGCTTCTTCAATTTCAAACGGAAATTCAATTCCATTTTCATTTGCTAAGTCTTGTCGAATTGACTCTAACCACGCTTTGATCTGCTGAATAATTTCGGCAGGAACTTTTTTATGGTTATTATCAAATAATTCATCTAACCAACGATCAAACTGAGGGCCTACTGCAATTGCACACAGAAAACCATGAGTTGCAGCGAAATCCAGACCATACTCATTGTGGTCTCCATCTAGATATTCACTTAATTGGTCTAAATCTAACGCACTCATTGTGTTACCTGACTATAAAAAAGAAATCTACGATAGCATAGCATCTAAGCTGACGATGCCCTATTCAGATTTGATTAGTCTTCATCATCAAGATCATCATCGTCTAAATCATAATCAAAATCTTTTAACTCACGCTCTAAACGGCGTTGGGCTAATAGATCATCAATTAATCTACGTTTTTCTAATGATTCTTTCGCAGTGATTTTGCCTGATGACTCATCAAAACCGACATCATCATCATCACCGTAGTTATCATCTAGTTCAAAATCTGTAGAAGACACTAAAACTACCTCTAATGAAAAAATGTGAATGGGTCTAGCCGCTATTTATCTTTCTTATTTAACTGTGTCAAGTTTTATTTATATTTTTTTCATTAAACTGCATATTTGTGCTTTTTTTCACCCAAAAAATTGTGTATTTATAAAGCTGAACTATTTTTTTGATCAAAAAAAAATTCTATGATCTTTTCGATGATTTAAGCTTGAAAAAAATGATTTTATCCCAATATTCAAAAAACAGACGTGAATTCAAAGATATTTTTTATTTAACGGTTACTGATCAAAGCCAAAACATTTCAAGCAAATTGTGCTATCATGCACGGTTTTTCACTGCCACAGATTCAACAAAGAGTAAGCAAAGATGAGCGATATGCATTCCCCTACTTCTCAAGTAGCGGCTCTGATTAGCCGAGGCAAAGAACAAGGTTACTTAACTTACGCTGAGGTTAACGATCATCTGCCGGACTCGATTACTGAAAGCGAACAGATTGAAGACATTATTCAAATGCTTCAAGACGTTGGTATTCCTGTACACGAGCGTGCACCTGAATCTGACGATACCATGTTCGGTGAGTCGGCTGACGCAACTGATGAGGTTGCTGAAGAAGAAGCTGCTGCCGTACTTGCATCGGTTGAAAATGAGCCTGGGCGTACGACAGATCCTGTACGTATGTACATGCGTGAAATGGGTACAGTTGAGCTGTTAACCCGTGAAGGTGAAATCAGCATTGCCAAACGTATTGAAGAAGGTATCCGTGATGTCCTTAATTCAATTGCTTACTGGCCAAATGCTGTTGAAGTTGTGTTAAAAGAATATAATGATTTTTTAACTGGCGAACGCCGTCTTGCAGATATTTTATCAGGCTACCTCGATCCTGAAACTGATGAAGATATTCCAGAAGTTTTAGAAGAAGTTGAAGAACTTGAAGAAGAAGACGAATCATCTTCAAAATCAACGAAAGAAGTTAAGCTTGATGATGACGATGAAGAAGAAGAGTCTGAAGGTGATGATGACTCTGAAGGCGATTCAGGTCCAGACCCTGAGGTTGCAAAAGTTCGTTTTACTGAACTAGAAGCTGCTTGGGCTAAAACAAAAGCTGTTGTTGAAAAACATGGTCGTAACAGTCCAGAGGCTGAAGAAGCTTTAGAAGCTTTAGCTACTGTGTTCATGATGTTTAAATTTACACCACGTTTATTTGACATCATCTCTGAAATGATTCGTGGTACCCATGAGCAAATTCGTGCCAATGAACGTGAAATCATGCGTTATGCAGTACGTCGTGGCCGTATGGACCGTACTCAATTCCGTACATCTTTCCCTAAACAAGAATCTAATCCAGCTTGGTTAGATGAACAAATTGCTAAAGCACCTGCTGAAATCAAGGCGCATTTAGAAAAAGTTCGTCCAGATGTTTTAGCATTCCAACAAAAGATTGCAGATATTGAGAAAGAGCTTAGTTTAAGCGTTGCTGAAATTAAAGATATCTCTAAACGTATGGCGATTGGTGAAGCGAAAGCACGTCGCGCTAAGAAAGAAATGGTAGAAGCCAACCTCCGTTTGGTAATCTCGATTGCGAAGAAATATACCAACCGTGGTTTACAGTTCCTTGACTTGATTCAAGAAGGGAACATTGGTTTGATGAAAGCTGTAGACAAGTTTGAATACCGTCGTGGTTATAAATTCTCGACTTATGCAACTTGGTGGATTCGTCAGGCGATTACTCGTTCGATTGCCGATCAGGCTCGTACAATCCGTATTCCAGTACACATGATTGAAACGATTAACAAGATCAACCGTGTATCTCGTCAATTGTTACAAGAAATGGGCCGTGAACCAACACCTGAAGAATTAGGTGAACGTTTAGAAATGGATGAAGTTAAGGTTCGTAAAGTACTTAAAATTGCTAAAGAACCGATTTCGATGGAAACACCTATTGGTGATGATGAAGATTCACATCTTGGGGATTTCATTGAAGATCAAAACATCACTTCTCCAATTGATGCTGCGACTTCAGAAGGCTTAAAAGAAGCAACTCGTGAAGTATTGGAAAACTTAACTGAACGTGAAGCAAAAGTATTGAAGATGCGTTTTGGTATTGATATGCCAACCGATCATACACTTGAAGAAGTTGGTAAACAATTTGACGTAACACGTGAGCGTATCCGTCAGATTGAAGCGAAAGCATTACGTAAATTACGCCACCCTTCTCGTTCTGAACATTTACGTTCTTTCTTGGAAAATGACTAAGTTTTGAAAGCTTGAAATTTCAAAACCAAGCCCCATTTAATAGAAAGAGCTATAAACGCCTGCGATAATGCAGGCGTTTCAAATCATGAGGTAACTTATGTTAGACCGCACTCCATCTCGCGAACTACAAGAACATCTTTGGGTATTTCCGATGGATTATCCAATTAAACTTATTGGCGATGCGGGTGAAGAATTACGTGTTGCTGTAGTCGATATTTTGGTAAAACATTTTCCAGACTTCGACCACTCAACATTAAAAGTTCAAGAATCTCGCACTGGCAAGTATCATTCTTTAACAGCACAATTGCGCTTTGAAGAATTGGAACAAGTTCATGCACTTTATGCTGACTTGGCTGCTTGTCCGCAGATTAGAACTGCGCTTTAATTTTAAGTTCTTCAATCAATACCACAGTCAGGCATTCTTACTGTGGTATTTTTTTGGAAATTTTAAAAACTCCCTACCACGAAAAACCTTACAAATATTTATAATTCCTTTTATAAAATCCTTTAAAATTACAAGGTTTTCGGCTTTTATCTAGTAGATATTAACTGGGCGCCGCATAAACTAATTATAGGAAGAGATTGTGATGAGCCTTGATAAACCTAACTTAATCATTCGGCAATGGAACGATTTACAAGATTATCAAAGCAAGTTTGAAACCATGAAACTCTTAACAAATGAGCGAGATCAAGATACGCCTGATGAGTTATGGTTACTCCAACATCATAATGTTTTAACTCAAGGTCAAGCTGGTAAACCTGAACACATCCTAATTTCATCAGATATTCCTGTAGTGCAAACTGACCGTGGTGGACAAGTGACTTGGCATGGACCCGGTCAACTTGTGGCTTACTTCATGTTTGATCTTAATCGTCTAAAATGGAACGTGCGTACATTGGTCAGTTTTGCTGAACAATTCATGATAGATGTTTTAAAAAAATACGGAATTGAAGCGTATGCTAAGCCTGATGCACCAGGAGTATATGTAGATGGCCGTAAGATCGGTTCCCTAGGTTTTAAAATTCGTCGTGGTCGTAGCTACCATGGGTTAGCATTAAACTTAGACTGTGCCCTAGATGGGTTCCAGACGATCAATCCTTGTGGCTACGCTGGTTTAGAAATGGTGCGTATACAAGATTTGGTGACTCCTTATCCATCATTCACTCAACTTTGCCAAGACTTTATTGAGTATATTAAGAACACTGAATACTTTAATGACCCAGAAGTCAAAACTGAATAAATCGCTTTGCGATGAAATAAAAATGGATTAGAGTAATTACTCTAAATTTGCTTTTGCATAATTTTAACAAGGGATACGCGAGTGATTTCGACAAAAGCTGTAAAGCCTACTCTGCAACTTGCCTATGTTAAGCTCATGATGGATGTTGTTGGTCGTGGCTTAGTCATGGCAAGTCAAGTGGACACTGAAATACAAGAGGAAGTATCTAAATTTCCTGTTCACTTTGTACTTTCAATGAATGTTTTCCCAAATGGACCAGCATTTTTTGCTCGAGTCACAGAAGACAAACAGTTAGAGCTACTCAAAAGAGCTGAAAGAAAGCCAGACTTAACTATTACATTCAAACATGTAACTCATGCCTTTTTAGTATTTTCTTTTCAAGAAAGTACTGCCCAAGCATTTGCTAATGACCGAATGATTGCTGATGGCGATGTATCTGCTGCCATTCGTTTAGTACGCTGTCTAAATAAAATGGAATCTCTCATTTTACCTAAATTGGTTGCGTCTCTTGCAGTCAAAGAATACCCAACCGAACTCACCCTAAAAGAAAAATTCAACGAAGCTGCAAATATTTACTTAAAAGTAGCTAAGTCCTATTTCAAGCGGAGCGCATAACATGGCTAAACCATATTACGAATTCTTTTGTCCTGTAAAAGTCATTGCCGGTAATGCTGCGTTAGAACATATTCCGTTTGAACTTGCGACTTTAGGTGCAAAACGTCCGCTCATCATTACAGATAAAGGTGTGCGCGCAAATGGCCTACTCAACCCGATTGAAGCTGCGTTCAGTACGACTGATGCTGTCATTGGTCATGTGTTTGATGATGTTCCACCAGACTCAAGTTTAGAAGTCGTTCGTCTTGCCGCAGAAGCTTATCGCAAGAATAAATGCGATGCGATTATTGCTGTAGGTGGTGGTTCAGTTATCGATACTTCTAAAGCAACTAACATTTTAGTATCTGAAGGTGGAGATGACTTACTTCAATATTCTGGTGCACACAACCTACCAAAACCATTAAAACCATTTTTCGTAATTCCGACTACATCAGGTACGGGATCTGAAGTGACTATGGTTGCCGTGGTTTCAGATACGCAAAAGAATGTTAAATTGGCATTTGCCTCTTATTACTTAATGCCACATGCAGCGATTTTAGATCCACGCATGACACTTACATTGCCACCTCATTTAACTGCAATGACAGGTATGGATGCCTTAACACATTGTGTTGAAGCATATACATGTATGGCTGCCAATCCACTTAGCGATGCTTATGCAAGTGCTGGAATTAAAAAGATTAGTGAAAACCTATTTAATGTCCTAGAAAACCCAAATGACTCACAAGGTCGTTTAGAACTAGCACAAGCCTCTACAATGGCAGGTATTGCATTCTCTAACTCAATGGTAGGCCTTGTACATTCTTTAGGTCATGCTTTAGGTGCTGTTGCTCACCTGCCCCACGGTTTATGTATGAATTTATTCTTACCATATGTGCTTGAATATAATAAGCAGGTAAATGGCCAGAAAATTGGTGAATTACTGTTGCCATTAGCTGGTGCTGATATCTATGCACAAACTCCAGCAACTCAACGTGCAGACAGAGCGATTGCAACAATTTTGGCAATGCGTGATCGTTTATTTACCTTAACCAAGTTACCACGTACTTTACGTGAAACTGGCAAAGTAACTGAAGCACAGCTCGATGAAGTTGCAGAAAAAGCACTAAATGACGGCTCAATTATTTACAACCCTAAAGAAGCAAGCCTAAAAGATATCCGCGATATTTTACAAAAGGCATGGTAATAAGATAAGTTAAATCAAAAATCCCCCATAAGGTCCTGATTTTTATATAAAATCAGGACCTTTTTTATAGATGTGAATCTATATTCATCATTTTATTTGTAAATATGGCAAAAAATTTGCTAAAAAATCGATGAAAGTACTGACAATTTGCATCAATTTAGGATAGATTGGCGCACTTTATCTTTTTCTGTAGGGGGGATCGTTCGTCTCAAACGATCCTTAACACCAAGCTGATCCTTGATCAACGATTATGAGGATAACGCCGTTGACAACTATCTCTGGGACTCCGTCTGTAGTTAAGCTACGAAAAACGCTAGGTCTTTGGCATATTATTATTATTGGTTTAGCCTATATTCAGCCAATGACATTATTTGACACATTCGGTCTAGTTTCCGAAGAAAGTCATTACCATGTTCCAACTTCGTACATTTTTGCATTAATTGCCATTTTGCTAACATCGATTAGTTATGGACATATGATTAAGCGCTATCCATCTTCAGGTTCAGCTTATACCTATGCACAAAAATCAATTCACCCTAATGTTGGTTTTATGGTGGGTTGGTCATCTTGGTTAGATTATTTGCTTTCACCAATGGTCAATATTATTTTGGCTGGTATTTATCTTGATGCATTATTTCCTACAGTCAATCATTGGGTATGGGTAATTGTATTAACCGCTTTCATGACTGGTATTAACTTACGTGGCGCACGCTTTGTTGCTAATTTTAATAGCCTGATTGTATTTGTACAGTTACTCGTGATCGGCATATTTACTTATCTAGTCTATAGCAAATTACAAATGGGCTATAATGCAGAAGGTCCAATTACAGAAGCAACCCGTTATCAGTTATGGAGCTTAGAGCCTTTCTGGAATGAGTTGACATCCGTAGGGGCATTAGTCACTGGTGCAACATTACTTTGCTTCTCGTTTACTGGATTCGACTCTTTAAGTTCTTTAGCAGAAGAAACAAAAGACACTGAGAAAACATTACCTAAAGCGATTTTCTTAACAGCACTTATCGCTGGTGTAATCTTTGTCATCAGTACTTACTTCATGCAAATTTACTTCCCACATGATCCTAAAAACTACTTTGAAGATGTTGCAGCAACACAGCCAGACATTTTATTACTTGTAGGTGGTTCATTATTTCAGTCATACGTTCTTGCTTTTGCAATTATTACTGTCATGGCATCTGGTATTTCAGCTCATGCAGGTGTATCGCGCTTAATGTATGCAATGGGACGTGATGGTGTAATCAATAAAAAAATCTTTGGTCATGTTAGTCCAAAGAACTATACGCCTTCATACAATATTCTTATTGTTGGTGTTGTAGCACTAGCAGCAGGTTTCATGAGTTTAGATATTGTCATTTCAATGATTAGCTTTGGTGCGTTAACTGCATTCACATTTGTTAATTTATCAGTGATTTCACGCTATGCTTTACGTGATGGCCGTACAAAGAATTTCAAAGATATTTTTAACTTTGTAATTATTCCACTTCTTGGCTTCTTCAGTATTTTCGCTCTATGGCTTGAGATTGAAGAGACAGCCTTGAAATATGGATTATGGTGGGCAATGTTCGGTATTTTATACCTAGGTTATAAAACTAAAGGTTTTAAATATCAAGCACCTCAACATAATGAACATGAATAACCATCCCTCATAAAAAAGGCGCTTAAAGCGCCTTTTTTATTGTCAAATTAACCAAAAATTTTGTTCACAATATTTTGTACACGTTGAGCATAGAGTTTCGCTGTTTCAAGGTCTCCAGCAGGGACTTCCTCTACACTTGCATCAGAAGGCGATTGAACTAAAAGTCCAACTGAACCACCTAAGTTATTTACATCTTCACGTGTTGCATCTTTTGTATTCGCTGGTAATAAACCAAGGCTCACCCAAATTCCACCATGTTGCGATGCTAAAGTCTGTAATTGAATAAGTGTAACCTGCTTATCCCCATTTAAGCTCGCGCTGTTTGTAAAGCCTGCAAATACTTTATCTTGCCAACCACGTGTAAACCAAACTTTTGAAGTTGCATCAGCAAACTTTTTAAACTGCCATGGTGCTGTACCCATATAAGTCGGAGCACCAAAAACAATCCCCTTCGCATCATTTAATGTCTGCCAATCTTGCTCAGTAATATTACCTTCTTGATCAATTGGGATGAGCTGAGCATTAATTTCGTTTGCAAACGTTTCAGCCACTACTTTGGTATGGCCATAACCAGAGAAATATACAACCGCGATATTAGAGTTAGACATGGGAGCAAACCTTTGTTTTATTAAATTCCAACTTATGATATATTTTAGAAACTAGGTGTCAATTAGTTACTAACTGGTAACTATGGTAATTTTTTAAGAAATTAGCAGGTAAATAGTATGAATGAATGTCTAAAATATAATGTTTTTCAACAACATTGCCCTGCTCGTTTATTTTTTGAAAAAATTGCAGATAAGTGGGTTTTATTAATTTTAAATGTGCTTGAAGAGGAAACTCAGCACTTCAACTTGCTCAAAAAGAATATTCAAGGTATTTCGCCTAAAGTCTTATCACAGAAGTTAAAAATGCTGGAAAGAGACGGTTTTATTGAGCGTAAAATTCAAAATACATCTCCTATTCGTGTTGATTACTCACTCACTTCTCTGGGGCAAAATGTCGCTTCAATGGCGTTCCAATTAAAGGAATGGGCCGAAAGCAATATTGAACAGGTTTTAGCAGCCCAAATGACTTATGACGAAAAAGTGCTAGAACAGGCTTAATTGGATTTATATAAAAAAATAAGGCCACAACTGTGGCCTTATTTTTATTTAAAAACTATTAACTTATCCTAAGTCTTTAAAACCCTGCTGACGCCATGCTTCATAAACAATCACAGCCGTTGCATTAGATAAATTTAAACTTCTTGAGTTTTCCGCCATCGGCAAACGAATCCACTGTTCTTGTGGAAACATCAAGCGAACATGCTCAGGCAAACCGCGTGTTTCCGGCCCCATCAGTAAAGCCACAGGTCGATTCAAATCAACTGTATGCGGAGTTGCAGAACCTTTAGTGGTGAGTGGAAAAACATGCTCAACCCCTTTAGCTTTCAAGTCGGCAAGGCAAAGTTCTATGTTGTCCCAAATTTGCATACGTGCCCATTCATGATAATCAAGACCTGCTCGTTTGAGCTTTTTATCATCCAATTCAAAACCTAAAGGCTTGACCAAATGTAACTGTGCACCAGTATTAGCACATAAACGAATGATATTGCCTGTATTGGCAGGAATTTCAGGCTCGTATAGGACAACATGAATCACAAATTTTCTCGACTTTAATAACCAGCAATAAACTCAAATGAACTTATTGCCATTTTAACTGTTCACGTAAATTCACCACTTCACCAATAATGGTTAAAGTCGGTGCTACAATATGATGTTCAGACACTTTCGTTGCGATATCAGCTAATGTTCCAACTACAACTTTCTGGTCTGGTGTGGTTCCCTTAGAGATTAAAGCTACTGGCATATCAGCACGTTGACCATGAGCAATAAGTTGCTCACAAATGCGTTCTAAACCAACTAGCCCCATATATAAAACCAAAGTTTGATTTTCATAAACCAGCTCATTCCAAGGAAGTTCAGGTGAACCTTCCTTTAAATGCCCAGTCAAGAAACGAACACTTTGTGCATAATCACGATGTGTTAATGGGATACCCGCATAAGCTGAACAGCCTGATGCTGCTGTTATACCTGGTACAACTTGGAAAGTGACATTCGCCTCAACGAGCTCTTGAATCTCTTCACCACCACGTCCAAAGATAAATGGATCACCACCCTTTAAACGACAAACACGCTTTCCTTTTTGAGCATATTCAACCAGTAAAGCATTAATACCATCTTGGGGAACGGAGTGATTTGAACGGGCTTTACCGACATAAATTTTAGTCGCATCACGACGGCAAAGCTCTAAAATGGGCGCAGAAACAAGACGATCATAAATCACAACATCAGCTTGCTGCATAAGACGTAATGCTTTTAGTGTCAGTAACTCTGGATCACCCGGTCCAGCGCCTACCAAATAAACTTCACCTTTAGGTGCAGTCCATTCTGTTAAGGCTTGCTGAATCAAACCATTTGCAACTTCTAAATTGTCATTGAAAACTTGTTCTTTCAATGGGCTAGCATAGAGGTTTTCCCAAAAAATCCGACGCTCATCTGGATTGGGAATTTTTTCTTTTACCTGCTTACGCCACTGACCAGAAAACTCAGCCAACTTACCCATGCCATGCGGAACAATTGTTTCTATATGAGTACGAAGTTGTCTCGATAAAACTGGTGATGCACCATTTGAAGCGACAGAAATAATTAACGGAGAACGGTCAATAATAGCTGGAACCATAAAGCGACAATGTGGAATATCATCAACACTATTGACCAATAAATTACGCGCTTCACATTGTTCAAAAACAGCTTTATTCACTTGCGCATCATTAGTTGCAGCAATCACTAATCGATATGGTGTATTTAATATTTTTTCAGCAAAGGACTCGGCAAAATACTCTCCGCCTGTCGTTTTGACTAACTGTAAAAGCTGCTCTTCAATTGCAGGAGCAATAATATCGATTACTGCTCCCGCCTTGGCTAAAAGGTTTGCTTTGCGCAATGCAATATGCCCACCACCCACAATCAGACAATGTTGCTGTTGCAACTTTAAAGAGATTGGAAAAATATCCACCTTAAACCTCTACATTAATCATCTGATTTGGGTTAAGCAAAAACCGTGCACAATTTAGATGCAAAGCTTAGTCAATAAACGTTGCACCACCCATATATGGGCGTAATACTTCTGGAATCTCGATAGAACCGTCTTCACGTTGGTAATTTTCCATTACAGCAAGCAAAGTACGTCCAACTGCCAGACCTGAACCATTTAGTGTGTGCACCAATTCGGTCTTCTTTTGATCCATTCTGTAGCGCGCTTTCATGCGGCGTGCCTGAAAATCACCCATATTAGAGCAACTAGAGATTTCACGATAAGTATTTTGGCTTGGAACCCAAACTTCTAAGTCGTAAGTCTTAGTTGCACCAAAGCCCATGTCACCACCACAAAGCAAAATCTTGCGGTATGGCAAACCTAGTGCCTGCAAAATGCCCTCAGCATGTGCAGTAAGCTCTTCAAGTGCTTGCATAGATGTTTCAGGTTTAACGATTTGCACCATCTCAACTTTATCAAATTGATGCTGACGAATTAAACCACGGGTATCACGACCATAAGAACCAGCTTCACTACGGAAACATGGCGTATGCGCTGCATATTTTAAAGGCAAACGTTCGGTATCAATAATCTCATCGCGAACGAAGTTAGTAACTGGAACTTCTGCTGTAGGGATGAGGTAATATTCTTTTTCACCTTGAAGTTTGAATAAATCTTCTTCAAATTTTGGCAACTGACCAGTACCACGAAGTGAATCAGCATTGACCAAATAAGGCACGTAAGCTTCTGTATAGCCATTCTTTAAAGTATGGGTATCAAGCATGAACTGTGTTAATGCACGTTGTAGGCGTGCTAAAGAACCTTTCAATACGCTAAAACGTGAACCAGTCAATTTAGTAGCGGTTTCAAACTCTAAACCACCCATCCACTCACCTAAATCAGTATGATCTTTGATTTCAAAATCAAACTGACGAGGCGTACCCCATTTTGAGATTTCAACGTTATCATCTTCATCTTTACCAGCAGGAACAGACTCATCTGGTAAGTTAGGAATACTCAACGCTTTTTGTTCAATCTCGTTTTGTAACTCTGACAAAGCAACTTCAGCAGCTTTGATTTCGTCGCCAATGGCTTGCATACGCGCCATGATTTCAGAAGCATCACCACCGGATTTTTTAATCTGACCCACTTGTTTTGCACCGGCATTACGTTCTGCCTGCAATTTTTCAGTTTTTGATTGCAAATCTTTACGGCGAGTTTCTAAAGAAGCCCATTCTTGAACATCTAATTGAACACCGCGTTTTGCCAAAGCCGCATTAACGGCTTCAATATTATTTCTGAGTAACTTAGGGTCGATCATAATCAATCATAATATGGGTAAAAAACTGGCTATAGTGTAAGGCCTTAACACTAAAAAATATAGTGATCATCTTCATAACGAATAGCTTTCACACAATTCTTAGAATAGATCACTTATTTTAAAAGTTATAGTTTGGCACACTTGGTAAATACTCAGGTTTAATGAACTTACCCGCATCAAAATATGGCAGCGTTAATTCAGACATTCCCTCTGCATATGAAGCTAGCTCATAAATTGGATAGACAAATACAATGCCATTAGCACCATAGTAGAAATTATCGCTTAGCTGAAGTTTTTCACGGCTAATATTGTGCGCTTGAAGCCAATTTGTATTTGCTTCAAAAAGAGCATCAACCAACTGTTTTTCAACATCTGGCTGAATAAGTTCAGCAACAGTAATGTGCTTTTTATTTAATAAGTCAAAATTTACAAATTCTTGATGAGACATGCCGTGTGCAGCACCAGCTGAGTATGAATAAGTCTGTAATGCAAAGGTAGCAAGATTATAGTTTTGCCCTAAATAGCGAACATAAATTGCACTTTGACTTGAACTTGGTTCACCTTCAGGTACTTCAACTGGTTGATCGGCTAAATTTGCAAAAGCATTCGGATCTGCTTTCTTTATACGATTGGTGAAGTAATCATTAATCCATTTTTGATTGGTCTGTACTGTTTGAAAATCATACTCAGTACAACCATCTTCTAAGCAAACTTTTGATTTTGGCAATTTTACCGGGATTACTTTTGCTTGAATTACAGGAACACCAGCCTCTTTCGTTTCTTTAACTTTTGCAGTCGAAGCAGCCTGCTCTTCTTTGGCTGCCGACTTTGGTTGGCAACCAGTCACCATTGCCATTGCAGCCATTAATGGAAGAATACAAATAATTTTCTTATCGTAAAGTCGCATAATAATCCCCATGAATTTACCTCTAACACTATACAAAGCGTAAGAATAAGACGGGGTTAAAAAATGTATCTGTTTCTCTTATATAAAAAAAAGCTACCGTTAAAGTAGCTTTTTTGAAGAGGCTTTAATTATTGGTCAATAACATCTGTACCTTTTGGCGGCGTAAAGTTAAAGACTGATGCCGGAATTGAAGCATTTACTTTAACGTTCTTAAAGCGTACATAGGTGGTTTGACCTAATGAGTCTTGTAATACCATAAGTGTAGGCGCTTTATTTGCTCCGAAGCTAATTGTTAAGCTTTGGAATGCCCCATCTTCTTTTTTAGGGAATAATGTGAAATAAAGTTTAGATTTATCGGGTTGTGTTACACGATAAGACTTCATGATTTGGTTGGTGTTACCAGAGAGTAATAATGCTGGTGTATCTGCAACCTGATCATCTAAGCTTTGGCGGACCGCTTGTTGTAAATCTGGATCATAGATCCAAACTGTTTTTCCGCTCGTTACAATAGTTTGTTTAGCAGGACTTACTGTTTCCCAATAAAATTTCCCCGGACGCTCAACTTTCATTGAGCCTTTAAATGTCTGGTTCATATGCTGTGCACTTAAACTCTTTTTCTGTGCCACAGTTTTTGTATTGGCTTTAGTTGTTTGTTCAAAGTCGGCAGTCAAACGCTGTAAACCTGATAACTGATTAACCAGGTTCCCAATTGCCTGTTGCTCCGGTGCTGCTACAGGCGCAGCAAACACTGTAGTACTCATTACAGGAGCAAGCACTGACGCGCTAAGTGTAATAGCACACATAGTTTTACGAAGCATATTCATGTCATCACCTTTTTAGTTGCTGTAAGACAACTTACTCTCTTTCAAAGTAAAGTTATGAAGTTGAGTAAGCTCTTAATTCAAGACTCATATTAACCGACAAACTCTGTGCTAATCATTGAGAAAATAAGATATTTTGTTATGTTATTCATGTTGTTTGTAGAATTTCATTCATCATGATGAAGATGAATAAAAATAAATGCCATAAAAAAAGCCCACAAAATGTGGGCTTTTTTCGAGCTAAAACTTATACAGTTTCAACTTTTACGTAGCGACGGCCAAATTGACCTTTCACTTCGAATTTTACTACGCCGTCAGCAGTAGCAAATAAAGTATGGTCACGGCCCATACCAACATTTGCACCAGCGTGGAACTCTGTACCACGTTGACGAACGATGATGTTACCAGCAGTTACAGCTTGACCGCCGTAAACTTTAACACCTAACATTTTTGGGTTTGAATCACGACCGTTCTTCGTCGATCCACCGGCTTTTTTAGTTGCCATGTCTCTTACTCCTCGTGATTAGCCTGAAATACCAGTAATTTTCAACTCAGTGAACCATTGACGGTGACCTTGTTGTTTACGGTAGTGTTTACGACGACGCATTTTGATGATGCGGATTTTGTCGTGACGACCATGACCAATCACTTCTGCAGTTACTTTAGCGCCAGCTACAACTGGAGCACCGATTTGAATGTTGTCACCGTTTACAACCATTAATACATCATCAAATGTAATAGTCGCACCAGATTCAGCTTTCAATAATTCAACTTTAAGGGTTTCGCCCTCAACTACACGGTGCTGTTTACCACCGCTTTGGATTACTGCGTACATAATGTACTCCAATCAGCCCGTGTCGTCGTGTCGATAAAGGGATATATCGATCTTAAAACGATCGCCACTGGGGTTATACAAGGCGACAGATTTTAAGTGAAATTTGATCAAACGACAAGTATTTTCTATCTATCAGTAAAGCATGATCCCCTATTCTTACAAAATCAAACAGCTTGGACTGGAATTTAGCAGTTTTCATTGATTCTGAATGAAAATTAAAATACAGTTCCAAACACAAATTGCGTCAAGAACAAGTTGTATTAATGCTGATGTCATTAAATTTATTGTTTTGCCGAAAACATCGTATTTTGCTTAAATAAAGAACAAAAAACGCTTAAAAACAATAGAAATGATTAATATCAGCCACTTGTTAAGCTATGCAACACATCTTTAATTGATACACTAACGCCACTTATCTACCAATACGGGGTTTTTCTTCATATGGTCATCGATTTCAAGCAAGACATTCTTGCGCCTGTTGCTTCAGACTTCGCTGCGATGGATCACTTGATTAATGAAGGAATTAGCTCAAAAGTCGGTTTAGTCATGTCTGTCAGCAAACATGTCGTTGAAGCTGGCGGAAAGCGTATGCGTCCAATCATGTGTTTACTTGCAGCACGTGCTTGTGGTTTAGATAACATGGCAAATGCACAGCGTTTAGCTGCAATCATTGAAATGTTACATACCGCGACACTAGTCCATGATGATGTGGTAGATGAATCTGGGCTTCGTCGTGGTCGCCCTACAGCAAATGCAACGTGGAACAATCAGACAGCTGTTTTAGTCGGTGACTTCCTGATTGCTCGTGCTTTCGATTTACTGGTCGATTTAAACAACATGACTTTATTGAAAGACTTTTCAACAGGGACATGTGAAATTGCTGAAGGTGAAGTATTACAACTTCAATCACAGCATCAACCAGATACAACTGAAGAAACTTATTTAAAAATTATTCATGGTAAAACGTCTCGCCTATTTGAGCTGGCTACAGAAGGTGCTGCTATTTTGGCGGGGCAAGAAGCGTATCGTGAGCCATTAAGATTGTTTGCCGGTCATTTTGGTAATGCATTCCAAATTATTGATGATATTTTAGACTACACCTCTGATGCTGAAACATTAGGTAAAAATATTGGTGATGATTTAATGGAAGGTAAGCCAACTTTACCGTTAATTTCTGCATTAGCGCGCTCAACAGGTGAAGAGCATGCGATTATTCGTCGCAGTATCGCAACCGGTGGAGTAGACCAACTATCTCAGGTCATCGAAATTGTACAGAAGTCTGGTGCTTTAGATTATTGCAACCAACGTGCCCAAGAAGAAACAGAAGCAGCACTGCAAGCTTTATCAAACCTACCCGATACACCGTATCGTCAGGCTTTGATTAACTTAACTCAGCTTGCGTTACATCGAATACAATAGATATTATTTTGCCTATGCATATAAATTTTTCAGATCTTTTTTTAAAAATAGAGAAACAGCTTGAGGATCCTCGAGCTGTCATTGATGAAAATCTACTGATTGAACTCGTCAATGTCATCCGACCATCCAACCCACAAGATACGGATGAAATTAAGAAAAAAATACAGGCTTTTATTGAAAGTCTTTTGCGCACACCTACAGCGCCCTTCTTACTACAAACTTTTTTATTACGTTTAATTAATCGCTATAAGCAAGTTAGTTTATATGCTGATAGTGGAATTTTGTCTTTAGATGGTTTCTGGAACCAGCTTGGGCAAAGACTCGGAGCACATTTTTTACCGCTAATTGAAGACTCAAGCCAACTCAAAATATTAATTGGTAAAATTTTCTATTTAGAAAGTGACAAAATTTGGCTCAATAATATTGATGATGAAGATTGGGCAAATTTATTTAGTCTTATTGGGCAAAGCCAAAGTAATGTCGATGAGAAGTTAGTCATTCAAAGTGAAATGATTAAAGCCATTACAGTCCTATCTTATCGAATTAGTGGAATTGGTCTTTATCCCGAATTTATTAACGCTCAGCCAGAATTAACAGAATATGAGTCACCGTTTTTAGTTCAGAACCGTGAAATTATTGAGTTTATTGAAAAGTATAAAAAACAAGAAATTTCTGAACATGAAATTGCAGTTATTTCCCCGCCCGATGCATCACAAGCATTTGTTATGTTGGAACAATGCCGAGATGTGGTTTTAAAGATTCGCCGTGCGACCAAAAGAATTGGTGTCAGCTTAAGTTTGACTTATTTGCTGTCATTACTTGAGCAATGTCTTGATCGAATTGAGTTATTACTTTATCTGGTCGTAGATAACACTAAAGGAAAATATGTTTCTTTAGGACATCTGATTTCCGATTTAACCAAGGCACATTACAGCGAAAAAAGTGTTCGCTCATTACTCAGTACGACTAGTGAACTCATTGCCTTTCAAGTTACAGAAAATGCCAGCCGTACAGGTGAACATTACGTAAGTACGGATACCAAAGGCTTTTGGGGAATGTATAAAGCTGCCGCTGGTGCAGGTGTCATTATTGCCTTTATGGCATCTTTAAAAATTCTTGCTGCAAGAATGACAATGGCCCCGCTCATGCAAGCGTTTACTTTCAGTATGAATTATTCCCTAGGTTTCATTCTGATTCATGTTCTGCATTTTACAGTTGCGACCAAGCAACCCGCTATGACGGCGGCGGCTCTTGCTGCAACAGTGCAGCAACGTAAAGGCTCTAAAACGGCTCAAATTGCAGAGTTAGCGGCGCTTATTATTAATATTATCCGAACGCAATTTATTGCTATTTTAGGCAATATTTCAATTGCGATTCCTACTGCTGCACTCATTACTTTTGCTTGGCAGTTTTACCTTGATGAACCGTTATTAACCCATACTAAAGCAACATATCTTCTACACAGCTTAAACCCCTTTACTTCACTAGCAGTTCCACATGCGGCAATTGCTGGAGTATGTCTGTTTTTGTCAGGTCTCATTGCAGGATACTTTGACAACATGGCTGTTTATCGAAAAGTCGGCCCGCGTCTAAGAGCACATCGCCGTTTAGCTAGCTGGTTTGGGCAAGATCGCCTTAACCGTTTTGCTGAATATATTGAACGTAATTTAGGTGCATTAGCCGGTAACTTCTTATTCGGTATTATGTTAGGAAGTATGGGAACCATAGGCTTTATCCTAGGTCTACCTTTAGATATCCGCCATATTGCCTTTGCATCCGCTAACTTTATTCAGGGTTTAATGACTATTAACGGCAGCCCAGATATCGGACTGATTATCGTTTCCTTTCTCGGTGTGTTATGTATTGGTCTCACCAACTTATTTGTGAGTTTCACCTTAACAATTATTGTGGCATTACGAGCGCGTCGAGTCCGCTTTGAACAATGGAAACCTTTAGCCAAATTGGTCATGACTCATTTTTTAACTCGTCCAAGCGATTTTTTCTGGCCACCAAAACAACCATTAGAACTTGAAGAAAACACTTCAACAAATAACGGAAAAAAAGCAGACCACTAAAAATTTTGCTTTGTACACAAAATATGATTTTCGTCAATTTTGTTGTGATTGTTTTTCCAAATGTTAAAAAATTTTCAAAATGAATTTACGATGATCTATCAGGCTTGAAAAAAAGTGTACTGGCAAGTACACTTTTAACGGCTTTCAGTAGTAGACACTGCTTGAACAAGCAAAGGTATATACATGCCCTATTTATTGCTTTTTATTGGTTGTATTTTTTTAGGATTAGGTGTTCTTGGTCTTTTTGTACCAAGACTTCAATCTTTGGATCTTCTCACCGTTCAAATATTGAGTGAAAATCGATCAGATTATCTTAACTCTATTACGACCTTTCTAGCACGTGTAGGTGGTATGCCTTTTGTATGTTTTTTATCCTTATTGGTGTGTATATATCAAGCATGGTATAAAAAATATATTACTGTTATTTTCATTAGCGTGGGTGTTCTTGGCAGTATCATCACGGGTTGGCTGCTCAAGTGGTGTGTTGACCGTCCAAGACCCCCACAGGTATATCATATTGTCGAAAGTTATGGTGCATCGTTCCCAAGTGCACATAGTGTTTATGCATCAACACTGGCTTGTATGGCAATGATAATGTTATGCCATAAGCCCAACACTAACTCTCCTTATATCATTTTGATTTCCTGTCTTTGGTTTATCTGCATGGGGCTTTCAAGAATATATGCTGGAGTTCATTTTCCAACAGATGTACTCGCCGGTTGGGGCATAGGTTTTATTTGGATTGCACTGCTTTGGCTCTGGTTATTACAAACACAAAGTAGGTTAAGTAGAAAACAAATATATTTTTAGATTTTATCTAAACGAGGTGGAACAATGATGTCGGCTAAGCTTTGGGCTCCTGCCCTTACTGCTTGCGCATTAGCAACAAGTATCGCACTTGTTGGTTGTAGCAAAGGCTCCGATGAGAAACAGCAAGCTGCTGCTGCTCAGAAAATGCCGCCTGCAGAAGTAGGTGTTATTGTTGCTCAACCACAAAGTGTTGAACAAAGCGTTGAACTCTCCGGCCGTACTTCAGCATATCAAATTTCTGAAGTTCGCCCTCAAACAAGTGGCGTGATTTTAAAACGCTTGTTTGCTGAAGGAAGTTACGTTCGTGAAGGACAGGCTCTATATGAACTGGATTCTCGAACTAACCGTGCAACGCTTGAAAATGCAAAAGCTACCCTTTTACAACAACAGGCAAATCTAGCTTCACTACGTACTAAGTTAAACCGTTATAAGCAACTTGTTTCAAGTAACGCTGTATCTAAACAAGAATATGACGACTTACTTGGTCAGGTTAATGTTGCCGAAGCACAAGTTTCTGCTGCAAAAGCTCAAGTAACGAATGCAAATGTTGATCTTGGCTACTCTACAATTCGCTCACCAATTTCTGGTCAGTCTGGACGTTCTTCTGTAACAGCAGGTGCTTTAGTCACTGCTAACCAAACTGAACCTTTAGTGACGATTCAACAGTTAGATCCGATCTATGTTGACATTAACCAGTCTAGTGCCGAGTTATTACGTTTACGTCAACAACTTAGCAAAGGCAGTTTAAACAATAGTAACAACACGAAAGTGAAATTGAAGCTCGAAGATGGTTCAACTTACCCAATCGAAGGACAACTTGCTTTCTCTGATGCTTCTGTAAATCAGGATACAGGAACGATTACTTTACGTGCCGTATTCTCAAACCCGAATCATCTGTTACTTCCAGGCATGTATACCACTGCACAGATTGTTCAAGGTGTAGTTCCTAATGCTTACCTGATTCCTCAAGCTGCAATTACACGTTTACCTACAGGTCAAGCTGTAGCAATGCTTGTTAATACCAAAGGTGCTGTTGAGAGTCGTCCTGTTGAAACCTCTGGTGTTCAAGGACAAAACTGGATTGTGACTAACGGTCTTAAAGCTGGTGATAAAGTGATTGTTGACGGTGTTGCCAAAGTTAAAGAAGGGCAAGAAGTTTCAGCAAAACCTTACCAAGCTCAACCAGCGAATCCACAAGGTGCAGCTCCAAATGCGACAAAACCGGCTCAATCAGGTAAACCTCAAGCAGAACAGAAAGCATCTAATGCATAAGGGGTAGATTGAATGGCACAATTTTTTATTCATCGCCCCATTTTTGCGTGGGTGATTGCATTAGTCATTATGTTGGCAGGTATTCTTACGCTAACAAAAATGCCTATTGCACAGTATCCGACGATTGCACCACCGACAGTTACAATTGCTGCAACTTATCCTGGTGCATCTGCTGAGACTGTTGAAAACACTGTAACCCAGATCATTGAACAACAAATGAATGGTCTAGATGGTTTACGCTACATTTCATCTAACAGTGCTGGTAACGGTCAGGCCTCTATTCAATTAAACTTTGAACAAGGTATTGATCCAGATATTGCACAGGTTCAGGTTCAAAACAAATTGCAATCTGCAACTGCGCTTTTACCTGAAGATGTACAGCGTCAAGGTGTAACAGTAACTAAATCTGGTGCAAGCTTCTTGCAAGTTATTGCATTCTACTCACCAGATAACAGCCTTTCTGATTCAGACATTAAAGACTACGTAAACTCGTCTATTAAAGAACCGCTTAGCCGTGTTGCTGGTGTGGGTGAGGTACAAGTCTTTGGTGGTTCATACGCAATGCGTATTTGGCTTGATCCAGCTAAGTTAACCAGTTACCAGCTTACACCTAGTGATATTGCGACAGCTTTACAAGCGCAAAACTCACAAGTAGCAGTAGGTCAATTAGGTGGTGCACCAGCTGTACAAGGTCAAGTGCTTAACGCAACAGTGAATGCACAAAGTTTGCTGCAAACACCTGAACAGTTTAAAAATATCTTCTTAAAGAACACAGCATCTGGTGCTGAGGTTCGTTTAAAAGATGTTGCACGTGTAGAGTTAGGCTCTGATAACTATCAGTTTGACTCGAAGTTTAACGGTAAACCTGCTGGTGGTCTTGCAATTAAAATTGCAACTGGTGCCAACGCACTTGATACCGCAGAAGCTGTTGAACATCGTTTATCTGAATTACGTAAGAACTATCCAACAGGTCTTGCAGATAAACTAGCTTATGACACGACTCCATTTATTCGTCTTTCAATTGAAAGTGTTGTACACACATTAATTGAAGCGGTAGTTTTGGTATTCATTGTCATGTTCTTGTTCTTACAGAACTGGCGTGCAACGATTATTCCAACACTTGCTGTACCTGTTGTTGTGTTAGGTACATTCGCTGTTATTAATATCTTTGGCTTCTCAATTAACACCTTAACCATGTTCGCCATGGTATTGGCAATTGGTCTTCTGGTCGATGACGCCATCGTTGTGGTCGAAAACGTCGAACGGGTTATGAGTGAAGAGCATACCGATCCGGTCACGGCGACCTCACGATCAATGCAACAGATTTCTGGCGCGTTAATTGGTATTACAAGCGTATTAACAGCGGTATTCGTACCAATGGCATTCTTTGGTGGTACAACTGGTGTAATTTACCGTCAGTTCTCGATTACCCTTGTAACAGCAATGGTTCTATCGTTAATTGTAGCGTTAACATTTACACCGGCACTTTGTGCAACCATTTTAAAACAGCATGATCCTAACAAAGCACCAAGCAATAATATTTTTGCTCGTTTCTTTAGAGGCTTTAACAATGGTTTTGACCGCATGTCGCATAGCTACCAAAATGGTGTTAACCGCATGCTTAAGGGCAAAATCTTCTCTGGCGTGCTTTACGCTGTAGTTATTGCTTTATTAGTGTTCTTGTTCCAAAAACTCCCATCTTCATTCTTACCAGAAGAAGATCAGGGTGTGGTAATGACGCTTGTTCAATTACCGCCAAATGCAACGCTTGACCGTACAGGTAAAGTGATTGACACCATGACAAACTTCTTCATGAATGAAAAAGATACTGTGGAATCGATTTTCACCGTTTCGGGCTTCTCATTCACAGGTGTTGGTCAAAATGCTGGTATTGGCTTCGTTAAATTGAAAGACTGGAGTGAACGTACTTCACCAGAAACTCAAATTGGCGCATTGATTCAGCGTGGTATGGCATTGAATATGATCGTTAAAGACGCATCTTACATCATGCCTTTACAGCTTCCAGCAATGCCTGAATTAGGTGTAACAGCCGGATTCAACTTGCAACTTAAAGATTCAAGTGGTCAAGGCCATGAGAAACTTATTGCTGCACGTAATACGATCTTAGGTTTGGCTGCACAAGATAAACGTCTTGTGGGTGTTCGCCCTAATGGTCAAGAAGATACACCTCAGTATCAAATTAATGTAGACCAAGCTCAAGCTGGTGCCATGGGTGTGAGTATTGCCGAAATTAACAATACGATGCGTATTGCATGGGGTGGCTCATACATTAACGACTTCGTTGACCGTGGCCGTGTGAAAAAAGTTTATGTTCAAGGTGATGCGGGTAGCCGTATGATGCCTGAAGACTTAAACAAGTGGTATGTACGTAATAACAAAGGCGAAATGGTACCGTTCTCTGCATTTGCTACTGGCGAATGGACATATGGTTCTCCACGTCTTGAACGTTATAACGGCGTGTCATCGGTTAACATTCAAGGTACACCTGCACCTGGCGTGAGCTCTGGTGACTCGATGAAAGCAATGGAAGAAATTATTGATAAGTTACCATCTATGGGCTTACAAGGTTTCGACTATGAATGGACAGGTTTATCACTTGAAGAACGTGAGTCTGGTGCTCAAGCTCCATTCTTATATGCACTTTCATTGTTAATCGTTTTCCTTTGCTTGGCTGCATTGTATGAAAGCTGGTCTATTCCGTTCTCGGTTTTACTTGTGGTACCACTCGGTATTATTGGTGCAATCGTATTAACTTACTTGGGTATGATTATTAAAGGAGATCCAAATCTCTCAAATAACATTTACTTCCAGGTAGCGATGATCGCGGTAATCGGTCTTTCTGCAAAAAATGCGATCTTGATTGTTGAGTTCGCAAAAGAGCTGCAGGAAAAAGGTGAAGACCTGATTGAAGCAACTTTACATGCTGCAAAAATGCGTTTACGTCCAATCATCATGACTACCCTTGCCTTCGGTTTCGGTGTACTTCCGCTTGCCCTTTCAACAGGTGCAGGTGCAGGAAGTCAGCACTCTGTTGGTTACGGTGTACTCGGTGGCGTACTCAGTGCAACGTTCTTAGGTATCTTCTTTATCCCTGTATTCTATGTGTGGATTCGTAGTATCTTTAAGTACAAACCAAAAACCATAAACACTCAGGAGCATAAATCGTGATGCAAAACGTATGGTCTATTTCAGGTCGTAGCATTGCGGTATCTGCACTTGCGCTTGCTTTGGCAGCTTGTCAAAGCATGCGCGGCCCAGAACCAGTCGTGAAAACCGATATTCCACAAAGCTATGCATATAGCGCTTCTGGTACGTCTATTGCTGAACAGGGTTACAAACAGTTCTTTGCTGACCCTCGTTTGCTCGGAGTGATTGATTTGGCACTTGCCAACAACCGCGACTTACGTACAGCAACGCTCAATATCGAACGTGCTCAACAGCAATATCGAATTACACAGAACAATCAGCTTCCAACAATCGGAGCAAGTGGTAGTGCAATTCGTCAGGTTTCTCAAAGCCGTGATCCGAATAACCCCTACTCTACTTATCAAGTAGGTCTGGGTGTAACTGCCTATGAGCTTGATTTTTGGGGCCGCGTACGTAGCTTAAAAGATGCTGCATTAGATAGTTATCTTTCAACGCAAAGCGCACGTGATTCGACTCAAATCAGTCTAATCAGTCAAGTGGCTCAAGCATGGTTGAACTATTCTTTCGCAACTGCCAACTTAAGACTTGCAGAGCAAACACTTAAAGCACAGCAAGATTCTTATAATCTCAACAAAAAACGTTTTGATGTGGGCATCGACAGTGAAGTTCCACTACGTCAGGCACAGATTTCTGTAGAAACTGCGCGTAATGATGTAGCGAACTACAAAACACAGATTGCTCAAGCGCAAAACTTGTTGAACTTGTTAGTTGGCCAATCAGTTCCACAAAACTTGTTGCCAACCCAACCTGTAAAACGCATTACTCAACAAAATGTATTTACAGCGGGTTTACCAAGCGACTTGCTTAACAACCGTCCAGATGTAAAAGCTGCTGAATATAACTTAAGCGCTGCCGGTGCGAATATCGGTGCTGCAAAAGCACGTTTATTCCCAACCATTAGCTTAACGGGTTCTGCAGGTTATGCATCAACTGACTTAAGTGATCTATTTAAGTCTGGTGGTTTTGTATGGTCAATTGGACCAAGCTTAGACTTACCAATCTTTGACTGGGGCACTCGTCGTGCGAATGTGAAAATTTCTGAAACTGATCAGAAAATTGCATTGTCTGATTATGAAAAATCAGTTCAGTCTGCGTTCCGCGAAGTTAATGACGCGCTTGCAACTCGTGCCAACATTGGTGAGCGTTTAACAGCTCAACAACGTCTAGTAGAAGCAACTAACCGCAACTACACACTTTCAAATGCCCGCTTCCGTGCCGGTATTGATAGTTACTTGACGGTTCTTGATGCACAGCGCTCATCTTATTCAGCAGAACAAGGTTTGTTATTGCTTCAACAAGCAAACTTAAACAACCAAATCGAGTTATACAAAACTCTAGGTGGTGGTTTAAAAGCAAATACCTCAGATACAGTGGTTAATCAACCATCTAGTGCTGAACTTAAAAAGCAATAAGTTTTAAATAACTTATTCACAAAAGCTCACTTCGGTGGGCTTTTTTATTGCAACTCATCTGAATATTTTTTATCTTGAAACCTTAAGAATTTAGATTGATAAAAAACAATGTTATTGAGTAATTTAGAAAGTGTTCCAGGCCACCAAATTTTAAAGCAGCTGGATGTTGTTTACGGAAGTACTGTTCGTAGTAAACATGTTGGCCGTGACTTGATGGCAAGTTTAAAAAATATCGTGGGTGGCGAACTGACGGGTTATACCGAATTATTAGAAGAATCTCGCCAAGAAGCCATGCAGCGTATGATTGTAAAAGCCCAACAGCTTGGTGCGAATGCAATTGTGGGTATTCGCTTTTCAACTTCCAATATTGCACAAGGTGCTTCTGAGTTATTTGTGTATGGCACAGCAGTGGTTGTGCAGCCTCAAGCACCTCATCTACCCGATCCATTTAATGCATAGGTAGAAAATGGACAATCTTATTTTTCAGCTTGTTATTTTTCTCATTCTTTTCAGCATTGGTTGGGCTTTTGGCCGCCATATTGAACGAAAACATTTGAATGAACTTCTAGAAAAAGAGCAACAATTTGCCCATATCAGAATTGATACCAATCGCTTTGCAACAAGCGATCAGCTAGGCCACTTTATTAGCAGTAATGTTGTGATTTCTCATGATTACTTTAAATATGTATTGGCATCTATAAAAAATGTTTTGGGCGGAAGACTGACCAGTTATGAAAGTATTGTTGAACGTGCTCGCCGAGAGGCAATTGTACGTTTAAAACAACAAGCCCATACCGCAGGAGCTACTCATATTATGGGAGTTCGGCTGAGTACAACCGAACTTGGTATGCAAGGCGGAATGGTCGAAGTTTTTGCTTATGGAACAGCAGTTAAAGATTAATACTGCCCAACCTCAGAAAAATGAATGCGCGGATTGCCAATATTTTTAGTTAAGTGTTGGCAAATTCGGGTAATTTTCCAACGGTCTTGTTGTTTCGCCAACGTAAAATAATAACGACCAAAAGAATGAAAATAATCATTTTCTGAAAAACGATAAATTTGATAATTACATTCTAACCAAGCTTGATCTTGTTCAATTCGAACCAGAGGATTGCTCAAATTGTGCTGTAGTCGCAAATGGGATAAGGCTTGCTGCCGAGAACCTTTATATTCATGACAAGATACGACACATAAAGGCTCTCCTCTAAATTGGAAATAGTCCACCTCAAGTTGATCTGCCAACAACTCATCAAAAGCATCCCAATTTTTCTGATCAAAGACCAATTGAAAACGCGTGACGACTTCTAAAATATGGTGATAATCCTGATCCATGGTGAACCTTCTATGCGGGTTTTTCACCAATTTAGCACGGCGAAATCACTTTTTTATTTTACTTTTGTTTTCCGAATCATTTTATAAAGAAGTTTTGGTGACATCCGAGAAACCATCACACCTAGTTTTTCTTTGGCCCCACCCACAACAATATATTCTTGCCCCTGTACTAACGCTTTTACAGCTTGCTCTGCAAAAACATCTGCTTCTAAACCATTTTCAATTGCTTCATCTTGATGGCCTTGAGGTTCCCCTGCACCATTGAGTGCATTGAAAGAAACATTGGTTTTTACGAAACCAGGGAAAATAACTGAAACTTCGACACCTTGATCTGAGACCTCAGCACGTAAACTATTTGCCCACATGTGAATCGCTGCTTTAGCAGCCGAGTAACTTGCACGATACTGTGTACCTAATAAACCCGCTACACTCGACACAAATACAACTCGGCCAGACTTTTGTTTTAGCATGGTCGGTAATACGGTTTTGGTGAGCGCGACTTGTGAGAAATAATCGACTTCCATAATGGCGCGTTCAGTTGCCATGGTCGTGTCTTTAATTAAAGCACGTTGGCTTAAACCCGCATTATTGATGAGCCAGTCAATACGACCTTTCGCCTTTAAAATCTGCTTATAAGCCTCTTGAACCTGCTTTTCATCAGTAATATCTGCGACCACAGACAAATGATGGTCGGGATTTAATAAACCAACCCGAACCTCTTCTAATTCTTCAAAACGACGCGAGGTCAAAATCAGCTTTGCGCCTTGTAAAGCGAGCTCTCCTGCTAAGGCCTTACCCAAACCAGAAGATGCGCCCGTAATCCATACCACTTTATTTTGCAAAGTATCAAGTTTGGCCATGTGATGTTCCTATTATCTTTTTAAATTATGCTGCTTGGTGCATGAAGGCCAAAAAGTGGTTGATATAATGAGTTGCTGTGGTCTGATCGACCTGTGTCCCTAACTTTTCCAAACGTTTATAGCCCAAATGCGTCGTCATGTTGATGACTCCGTTAAGAGTTTTATCGACAACCAAATTAAATTTTAAACGCTTTTTAGGTTCACGTACTAGGCTTGTTACGCCTAAATCCACAATTTGTATGAGCGTTTCAAATGCAGCCGTAATGCTTTGCATATTACCGTCACGAATTTGCTGGGTAAGAGTTTCGGCTTGTTGTACGAGTTGAAGTGTGACCGGATAGGTAATATAAACTTGCTGCCCTTGCTCTTTCATGAGAGAGGTCATGTAGTCAACTAAGGGTAAAAGACGTTCATTTCCAAAGAATGAAACCGACCACGGCATGTATTTTCGAAAAGTCTCTAAAACTTGGTGAATAACTTTTTCAGACTCAGCCTGTTGTTTTGGAGACATGCTTGCATTTCCTGACTGTAAAAGCACAGAAAAAACCTGCTCAATAATTTCACAAGAAAGATCAGACAATACATCCCCCAAAACTTTTGCCTGACTTTGGCTTACCCCATCATGCAGTTTTTGTCGAATAGCCTCGAATTGTGTATAAGTCGAATCGGAAATTTTCAAAAAAACTTCATAACTCATCAGCAGCATCCTTTTTCAATTCTTTTGTAATTTTTGTGCCGTGTCGCCACACGATTAAATTGTGATCCATCTTTCATAAATCTACCGTTTTTTGAAAAAAATACAAAACCGTTTATCTGTTTTCAGCACATTAATTTCGAGGCATTTTTTTGCTACAATAGATGCAATTTTTTATGCATATTCGATCTAAGCTACTATGACTGACGCTCAAACCGCTCAAAATATTGCAACCACATACGATCCAACCGAGATCGAAAAGAAGTGGTACAAAACGTGGGAAGAACAAGGTTACTTCAAACCTTCTGGTCACGGTGAATCATTCTGTATCATGATTCCGCCACCAAACGTCACTGGTAGTTTGCACATGGGCCATGGTTTTAACAATGCCATTATGGATGCCCTCACCCGTTATAACCGCATGATGGGTAAAAACACTTTGTGGCAACCGGGTACAGACCATGCTGGTATTGCAACTCAAATGGTTGTTGAGCGTCAACTTGGCCTACAAGGTGTAACTCGTCACGACTTAGGCCGTGAAAAGTTCATTGAAAAAGTTTGGGAATGGAAAGAACAATCTGGCGGCACGATCACTAAACAAATCCGTCGCTTAGGTTCTTCGGTAGACTGGTCACGTGAACGCTTCACGATGGACGAAGGTTTATCAAACGCAGTTAAAGAAGTATTCGTTCGTTTACACGAAGACGGTTTAATTTACCGCGGTAAGCGCCTAGTAAACTGGGACCCTAAACTTCAAACAGCACTTTCTGACCTTGAAGTAGAAAGCAAAGAAGAAAAAGGCTCACTTTGGCACTTTAAATATTTCTTTGAAGACAAATCAGTTAAAACTCAAGACGGCAAAGACTATTTAGTCGTTGCAACAACTCGTCCTGAAACTTTACTTGGTGATACTGCTGTTGCTGTTCACCCTGAAGATGAGCGTTATGCGCACCTTGTTGGTAAAAACATTGTATTGCCAATTACTGGTCGTTTAATTCCGATCGTTGCAGATGACTACGTTGAAAAAGACTTCGGTACTGGCTGTGTAAAAATTACCCCTGCTCATGACTTCAATGACTATGATCTAGGTAAACGCAATAGCTTGCCAATCATTAATATCTTCAACAAAAACGCCGAAGTTTTAGGTGAGTTTGAATATATTGCCAAAGCTGGCGAACAAATTTCTAAAACCATTACTGCACCTGCGGAATATGCTGGTTTAGAGCGTTTTGAAGCACGTAAAAAATTAGTTGCTCAAGCGGAAATGGAAGGCTGGTTAGATCAAATCCAACCGTATGACTTAAAAGCGCCACGTGGCGACCGTTCAGGCGTGATCATTGAGCCATTATTGACTGACCAATGGTACGTAAAAATTGCTCCGCTTGCTGAACCTGCAATTGAAGCAGTTCAAGATGGTCGCATTAAGTTTGTTCCAGAACAATATAGCAACATGTACATGGCGTGGATGCGTGACATTCAAGACTGGTGTATTTCACGTCAGCTTTGGTGGGGTCACCGTATTCCAGCTTGGTACGATGCAAATGGCAACATCTATGTTGGCCGTAACGAAGAAGAAGTCCGCGCGAAAAATAACATCGCTGCTGACGTTGAACTTAAACAAGACGAAGACGTTCTTGATACATGGTTCTCATCTGCACTTTGGACATTCTCAACTTTAGGTTGGACTGGCGACGCACAAAAAGACGCAGCAAATGATTTCTTAAAAACTTTCCACCCAACAGATGTGTTGGTGACTGGTTTTGACATCATTTTCTTCTGGGTTGCCCGCATGATCATGATGACCTTGCACTTCATGAAAAATGAAGATGGTTCATCGCAAGTTCCATTTAAGACTGTTTACGTTCACGGCTTGGTACGTGATGGTGAAGGTCAAAAAATGTCGAAGTCTAAAGGTAACGTACTCGACCCATTAGACTTGATTGACGGTATTGATTTAGAAAGCTTAGTTGCAAAACGTACAACTGGCCTAATGAACCCTAAAGATGCAGCGAAGATTGAAAAATCAACGCGCAAAGAGTTCCCAGAAGGCATTAATGCTTATGGTACTGACGCAGTTCGTTTCACGTTCTGTGCACTTGCAAACACTGGTCGTGATATCAAGTTCGACTTAAAACGTGTTGAAGGCTACCGTAACTTCTGTAACAAAATCTGGAACGCAACTCGTTTCGTTTTGATGAATGTTGAAGGCCAAACTGTTGGTCAAGAAGCGCGTCCTGATCTATGGGAACTTCCAGAACAATGGATTATCAGCCGTTTGCAAAAAGCAGAAGCTGCTGTACATCAAGCGTTTGCAACGTATCGTTTAGACCTTGCTGCTCAAGCGATTTACGACTTTATCTGGAATGAATACTGTGACTGGTACGTTGAGTTAACTAAACCAGTTCTGAATGATGCAGAAGTGTCTGAAGAGCGTAAAGCTGAAGTACGCCGTGTATTGCTTGCAGTCATGGAAGCTTCTTTACGTTTGGCTCATCCGCTTATGCCATATTTGACAGAAGAAATCTGGCAAACGCTTGCCCCAATGCTTGGTCAAGGCGGCCCAACCATTATGACTGCTCAATACCCTATTCCTGAGCAAGCAAAAATCAATGAACAAGCTGAAGCAGATATGCAATGGCTTCAAGGCTTGATTGGTGCAGTACGTAACATTCGTGGTGAGTTGGGCTTAGGTAATGCACGCTTGTTGCCAGTATTACTTCAAAACACTTCTGACGCTGAACGTGAACAAATTATTCGTATTGAAGCATTGTTCAAAGCCTTGGCTAAAGTTGAAAGCATTGAATTTTTGAATAAAGATCAAGAACCGCCATTATCTTGCTCTAGCGTTGTAAGCCATGCATCGGTATTTGTACCAATGAAAGGCTTAATCGACCCTAAAGCTGAGCTTGCTCGTTTGCAAAAAGACTTGGATAAAATCCAAAAGCAACACGACCAAATCGCGGGCAAACTTGCAAACGAAGGCTTTGTATCTAAAGCACCAGCAGCGGTTGTTGAAGGTGAAAAAGCGAAGCTTGCTGAGTTTGCTGCTCAGTTAGAGAAAGTTAAAGCGAATATGAAGCAAATTGCTGCGCTTTAGTATTAGATTGGTTGTTATTTAGTAAAAAATCAAGATAAAATCCCCTTCAGACTTGAAGGGGTTTTTTAATGAAAATAAAATATGTAGAAATTGATTCATTATTTGGACGTGACGGTATAATAATATTAAACTTTCATGATGATATTAATGTATTAACAGGGAAGAATGGTGCAGGTAAAACTAATATTTTAAAACTAGTTTGGTACATCATCAGTGGTAATATTGATAAAGCTATTGAAGAGATTAATTTTAGAAATTGTCTAATAAGAACAGATTTATATGAGATTAGAGTCAATTTAATTAGAAGAAATTATTGCACTGTCTCCATTACACCAAAAGATAGGGAAACACTTACCTTCATGGATTATCAAGATGAAGATGTTCTTATATCAGCTGAGGATGAAGCAAATCGATATATAAAAAATATTGGAAGCAGTGTATTTTTACCAACTTTCCGAAGAATCGAAGGTGGTTTTACATTAGATAATAATTACAATAACTCTTTCTATAGAAAAATTACAAAAAATGAAATCGAGGATGCATTAGGGAAATTATCAACTCATTTATCTAACAATGATCATGTTTTTGTAACTTCAATTTCATCTGTTGATATTTCCAATTTATTATTAAAAGAATATACCAAAATTTCAGAGTATTCTAACGAAATTCAAAAGGATCAAGCCAACAAAATTATTAGCTCAATTTCAAGTTTCTCAAAAGATGATAGAAATAGGAAAGATGAATTAGAGGAAGCAATCAAGTTAATTGATAAAATTAAAACTGAAATCGAGTTTTCTGAAAAACTTAGAAACAAGGCTATGAAGCCATTATTAGAAGTACAAAATGTAGTACAAAAAATATTTAAAAAATCTGGCATTGAATTCACTAAAAAAATTACTTTTGGTGATGCGGCTACTGCTATTAAATCAAATATGCTATCAGCAGGTGAAAAACAAATGCTGAGTTTTATCTGCTATAATGCCTTTTATAACAACACAATATTTTTCATAGATGAGCCTGAATTAAGCCTACATGTAGATTGGCAAAGACGACTTTTTTTAATGCTTAATCAACAAAATCCTTCTAATCAATTTATCATTACCACTCATTCACCATTTATATATAGTAAATATCCAGAAAAAGAAGTATGTGTAGATATACGTCAAGATAAAGGTAATTCAGAAAATTTAGGAGAAAGTAATGAGTGATCCTAAATATCCTTCTGTTTCTGAGATCATTAGTACTATTGAGAGATCGGACCTAATTAATGTAATTATAGAAGGTAAAGATGACATTCTTGTATATAGAAAACTTGAAAGAATTTATTTCGATCAAGATTTAAGTTTAATTGCCGCTGGATGCCGTCCTAATGTTTTAAAAGTATTTACTGAAATAAAAGATACTTCACAAATTAATAAATGTATTTTTATTGTTGATCAAGATACTTGGATTATTAATGGTATTCCACAAAAATATCAGCATGATAGAATTTTAACTACAACAGGATATTCAATTGAGAATGATGTTTATATAGACTCAAAAGTTGAAGAAATAATTCTTACACATAAAAATATTAACGAATATAAGAATCATTTAGAAAAATATATTAAATGGTTTACTTTGGCTCTCTCAAGAAATTCAAGTCTAAAAGTAACCCCTTTCAAGTTTTTTGAAAGCGAAAATAATATAAACAATTTTACATTATTAAAGAATGGGGAAGTATTTAATGACAAACTCTACCAAGACTTAATTCATAATTATCATTATAAATTAAGAGGAAAAAATTTAATTTCGTTGGGCGCATGGTTTTTAAATGATAAGGCTAATTCAGGAACTTTTAATCCTCAAGCCTGGATGATCCAGACTCCTATAAATATTGAGAATGGTCATATTCAGGGCCTATTTAATAAAGTTGGTGGGTTATGCCCATCATAATCCTATGTTCTATATCCGATAATAACCCTCTCCCTCTAGGAGAGGGTTAGAAAGGTATTTTTCAAGTTAAAATAAAACACCATAAGTCCTTCAACATTACATCAATCCTACCCAAAACATCATAATTCCAATACCGCACAATTATCAAACCCAAAACTTCTAAAAACTTAGTTCGTGCGACATCGTAAGCTCGACCATCAGCAGTATTATGCTAACCACCATCCAGCTCAATGACCAAATCTATTTCATGGCAGTAAAATCTACAATATACGGTGTAATCACATACTGCCGACGAAATTTATGATTCTAAACCGCTTGGCACGAAGTAATTGCCACATTAAGCTTTTTGCATCTGTTGCATTGCTTCACATAGTTTTAGCGAATTCTAATAATTGTGGATTTAGTTTCATTCTTTATTTTCCATTTTAATTAACCTGACCCCAGCCCTCTCACTAAGGGAGAAGCAGTATCCTTTGTGAATTAAAACTTGTTATTCGATACGCAATGAAGTTCCTCTCCTTTCAGGAGAGGTTATAGCACCCCATGCCCCAACAACATCTCCACCCCACTCACCTTTTTCATATGCTTTAAACGCTCCTTTTCCCACTTCACCTGCAGCTTTAACTCAGCACAATCAGCATCTACAGCTTTATAAACATCACTGATATGTATATGTTCTACTTTTACACTCTTTGCTAACTGAAAAGAATCTAAAATCTCAGCAATTTGACTTTCAAGCTGCTGACTTTGTGCATCCAAAGCCAGTTTATAAAACCGTAACTGCTCCGCAGATAATTCTTTAGTGCCTAACCCTGTATTCTGTTCAAGCTGTAACTGGAGTTTGAGTAAATAAAACAAATCCTGCTTTTCGTAGGCCTGACTTGCTTGTTGGAACAACTCAGTTTTTTCCTGTTTCTTTGTTTCATCTTGCTCACGGTCTGGGTGAATCATCGCGGCAATTTTTAAATAAACTGTTTTGAGCGACTGGGCTGCCATTTGCTCAGCTTGTTCACGTTTCTGTTGCTGTCTTTGCTGCTTGGCTTGTTCTCTCTCTTGTTGTTGCTCAGCAGCATACTTTTCAAAGTCCTCTTCTAAATCTGCACGTTGATCAACGCTTTCTTCATATTCAGATTTTATTGACTGAGCTTTTTTATTCTTCCTTGCTGACTCTCGTGTATGTTGCTCATAAAAGGTATCGATTTGCTTCACTAACTCTAACTGCTCAGCAGATAGGATTTTGGAGCGCTTCAACATTTGTGCAAGTTGGGCAATTTTTTCATCTAGTTGTTGTATGTCTGCTTTGGAAAACTCATGGCTATGCAGCATATTCCAAAGTTGCTCTAGCTGCTGAAATAGCACTTCATGCAAATCGTTATACACAGGCATCAGTTTTTGCCGAATGTGCTGTTGAATCTCAGCTTGTGCATTTTGCCATGTGCTCAGGCTAACTTTTTGCTGTTCTATTTTATCAATCAGGCGATTCAGTTTTTTCTGCTGTGCAGATGGTTCAGACCTTTGCTGCAAGCTCACTTTAAGATCAAAGGACATACTCATCCACCTGAAAAAGAAAAAAGTGTAGCAATAATCAGATGAGTAAGGTAGTCAGGCATTCTTTAAGTCAGAATCAGCCTATTCATTTTTAGAAAATACAATACGACTTAACTAAAGTTTATACATTAAGAGATCCACCAAATCACTAATGGCAAAGTCACGGCAGCACATAGAGTTTGAAAGCTAATCACGGCTGCCATGAGCTGACTATCTCCACCCAAAACTTTGGTTAAAATGTATGAAGCTGAAGCAGTCGGTAGCGCAAAGAAAATGACTAAAATTTGCGTTTGTAAGCTTGGTAAACCAAACCACATGCAGACCGCGTAAGCCAAAGCAGGCACTGCTAAAAGCCGAGCAAACGTGTCTGCTGCCAATACCACAATGTCTTTTTTAATTTGCATAAACTGTAAAGCTGCGCCAACACATAACAACCCTAGCGGCAAACTCGACATTGAAAAAAGCTTAATAAACTGAGTAAAGCCTTCCCAAATTGGGATATGAAGTGCATTGACTGCTGCCCCGACTACACACGATGCAATTAAAGGGTTTTTAAGGAGTGCAATCAAAACAGGTTTAATTGCCATGTGTTCTTTAGAGGTTAAAGCAAGCACCGAAATAACGTTCACAAGAGGAATGCAAAGCGCCAATAAAATTGCCAGAATTGCCATTCCTTCACTTTTAAAAAGTGAAGTCACTAAAGCCAAACCAATATAGGTATTAAAGCGAACCATACTTTGTACATGCACACCAAAACGTGCAGGCGGTATGTGCCAAAACATTCGGAGTATGTATAAAAAGGTGGTCACAGCTAAGACCACAATCAACATCGCAATAATGGCTGTACTCAAACTTTGTAAGTCAATTTTTGCAGTCGATAGCGTACTAAAAAGCAAAGCGGGAAATAAAATATAGTAATTAAGCTTCTCTGCCCCAGCCCAAAACTCATCGCTAAAAAAGCGATATTTTTTAAATAAGTATCCCGATGCAATTAATGCAACTAAAGGAAAAAGAGATAAAACAATGCTATTCATTTCTTTACTCGAGTTCTGTTAGGGCTTGTTGTTTGGCAACTACCTTGGCTTACTCATATATTAAAGATAATGAAAACTCATGATAAAATGAGTTTTTACTCATAACAAATACAACATGACATTTACCCAGCTTGAAATTTTTGCACTCATTGCTGAACTAAAAAGCTTCACTGCTACTGCAGAAAAGCTGGGAATTTCACAGTCGGCAGTTTCTCATGCACTTAAATCATTAGAACAACAATGGGGCATTAACCTAATTTCAAGAACCCAAAGTGATATTGAGCTGACTACGACAGGTCAGCAGCTTCTTACACATGTAAAAGAGCTATTGAGTATTTCTGATACCTTAGAAAAAGAAGTGGCTGCAATCCACGGTTTAAACGAAGGCACATTACGTATTGGATCTTTTGGGGCTTCATCCTCTATTTATCTATTGCCTGAAATTTTAGAAACCTTTCGGCAGCGCTACCCTAAAATCGAAATTTATATTGATGAAGGTGAAGATAAAGAAGTTGCCCAGTGGCTATTGGAACGGCGTATAGAAGTTGGTTTCTTGATTATGCCAGATGAGCGATTCGATACATTCCCTTTAATTGAAGATCGTTTTGTTGCCCTAATTCCGAATAGTTACTCGCTCGCCCAACAACTCTATATTGATCCAGTACAGCTAGAAAATTGCCCTTTTATTATGACAATGGCGGGGAGTCGACATCAGGTCGAATTAATTTTAAAAAACTTTGATGTGAAACCAGACATCAAGTTTTATGTTTCACAAATTCTAAGTATCGTTAGCATGGTTCACAATCAATTAGGGATTTCTATTGTCTCTGATATGGTGCTCACCAAAGAGTTACTGTCACTTTATCCCAACGTGGTTAAACGCCCTTTTAAACCAAACCTTAAACGTTCTATTGGTCTTGCAGTCAAAAATAAAAAGCATATGAGTCCCGCTGCGAAAGCTTTTATTGAAGTCGCACAATCGGTTTGGTCAAATCATTAAATGATTACGAATAATTTTTAGGAATTTTATAACGAACTTTTTCAGGTCAATTTATAAGCACATTAGATGACTTGTAACGTAAAAAGCGCCAAAACTGCCCCTCTTTAACCAAATCAACGCACCATTTATCGCCAAAAACCACTTATTTAATCCAAATTGGTGCGCTTATTGCATATTCACTTTTATGCAATTGAGTTTGTTTCGACAAGCTTAGGTTTTTAGATTCCTTAAATCTATTTTGGTGCAATTTACAGACCCAGATTTGTTCCAAAATGGAATTTAGCACTTTTTTCGAGCATGCTATGCAAAATGTAGATCTATTTTTCTTATTACTTGGTGCTGTTTTGGTTCTTGCCATGCACGCAGGTTTTGCATTCTTGGAACTTGGTACGGTTCGCCACAAAAATCAGGTGAACGCACTTAGTAAAATTCTGACTGACTTTGCCCTTTCTGCAATCGCATATTTCTTTGTTGGCTACTACATCTCTTATGGCCAGCACTTCTTCCATGATGGTACGGTTTTATCAAGTGATCATGGCTATAACCTTATGCGTTGCTTCTTCTTACTCACTTTTGCTGCGGCAATTCCTGCCATTATTTCGGGTGGTATTGCTGAACGTGCAAAAATGCGTTCACAAGCAATTGCCACACTTGCTTTAGTTGCGCTTGTATATCCATTTTTTGAAGGTATGGTCTGGAATGGTAACTACGGTCTGCAAAAGTGGTTAGAAACAACCTTTGGCGCAGCTTTTCACGACTTTGCGGGTTCAGTCGTAGTTCATGCCATGGGCGGTTGGATTGCACTTGCTGCTGTCATTTTATTGGGTGCGCGTTCTGGTCGTTATAAGAAAGATGGTCGTGTAAGTGCTCACCCGCCATCGTCTATCCCATTTTTGGCACTTGGCTCATGGATTTTAATTGTCGGCTGGTTTGGCTTTAATGTAATGAGTGCTCAGCGTGTTGATGCAATTTCTGGCTTAGTTGCCATTAACTCACTTATGGCAATGGTTGGGGGTACAATTACAGCAAATGCGATTGGGAAAAATGACCCAGGCTTCTTACACAACGGTCCACTTGCAGGTTTAGTCGCAATCTGTGCCGGCTCTGACATTGTTCATCCAATCAGTGCACTTGTTATTGGTGGTGCAGCTGGGGCTATGTTTGTGTATCTATTCACCTATACTCAAAACAAACTTAAAGTTGACGATGTGTTAGGTGTATGGCCTTTACACGGCGTATGCGGCGCATTTGGTGGTATTGCAGTAGGCCTATTTGGTCAACAATGGCTTGGTGGCTTAGGCGGCGTATCATTCATCTCACAGCTCATCGGGACAGCGCTCGCGATCGCTATTGCGCTTGCGGGTGGCTTTATTGTTTACGGCTTGCTTAAAGCAACTATCGGCATTCGTTTATCTCAAGAAGATGAGTTTCGTGGTGCAGATTTGTCTATTCATAAAATTTCAGCAAACTCTGAAGAGGGTATGTTTTAATACTTTCTAAAGTGCTCAGGGCGACGATACTTCTCGTCGCTTTTTTATTTTTAAGGAAAATTGAACTTCTTTCTTCAGTATAGTTTAAGAGCAATTTAAGTTTTATTTTATGTAATGCCTTTACCCACAATCTAATTGATGTTGCACGGCATGAATCAACAAAAACAATTTTTCCAGATTAATATCATTCTTCTGTTTTTCAGTTTTTTTCTGCTTTTAATCGTTTTTCCAGTGGGTGGGAAAATTGATATGTACCTCATCCAGCCTTGGATTGATTCAACAGGTCATTTTTTCAATCGAGACAATTGGTATCTGGAAAGGCTTAATCATGAAATTGTAAAACAGATCATTACTGGCATTTATGTCATCTTTTTCGGTCTATGGCTTGCGTCATTTAAAGTTGAGAAATTAAAGCTTTATCGCTGGCAATATGGTTATATGTTTTTTGTGAGCATGATTGGTAGCGCACTGGTTGGTCTCTTAAAATCACAATCGGCTCATGCCTGCCCTTGGAATATGGTTCATCCGACTGCTTTAAGTTATGTATGGGATTTTACTGCTAAGCATGGGCATTGTTTTCCGGGCGGCCATGCAAGCGCTGGCTTTATTTTAATGACAGGTTATTTTGTTTATCGTCTTGAACAACCCAAACGTGCCTATTTTTATCTCATTTCAGGCATTTTATTAGGTTTTATGATGGGATGGGCACAAATGATGCGTGGAGCACATTTCCTGAGTCATAATTTATGGACAGGTTGGGTAGTTTGGGCGGTAAATATCTTATTTTATGCCGTTTGTATTCACCGCTTTGAGTTTGAAAAACGAATCAAACAAGAACTTATCTAACTCAAGTCCTTGTTTCGTGAACATGTAAAATCTTTGGAAGTTTAACCAAAACCGAAAGTCCACCAAGCTCTAAACTTCTGTCTAGTGTCAAATTCCCACCTAAACGTTGAGTTGCTCGATCAACAATGGATAGACCTAAACCACTCCCCACTTCAAGATGATGATGTACACGATAAAAACGCTTTAGGACTTTATCATAATGTTCTGGGTCGATCCCCGCGCCGCTATCTTCAATTTGTATACATGCATCGCCATCTGTTGCAGTGAAAACAGAAATATTAATCATCCCTTCATGGGGCGTATATTTGATAGCGTTATCAATTAAGTTAAAAATAATTGAATGAACTGTTGGCTCAACACTATGCATTTCAATTGGTTCGTTACGAACAAACCCCAAGTCAATTTCTTTTTGCATAGCCAGATTAACAAGCTGCTCAACGCAATTCAAAGCGACATCATTAAGCTGAAAAGCCCTCGTCGGTTCAATCACACTTAAAGAAACATCCTGCTTAGCCAGCGCTAAAAGCTGTGTCACCAAGTGCTGAATACGCGCTAATCCTTTACTCAAATTTTGCAGCGATTCCTGCTCAGGAAATTGACTAATTAAAATTTTAGTTTGTAAATTTAGAGCAGTCACAGGGGTTCTGAGTTCATGGGCTGCATCTGCAATGAACTGTTTCTGCTCGTTTTGTGCCTTAGAAATGCGCTCGAAAAGTCGATTCATTTCATCAATTGTAGGTAACAATTCTTGAGGATAATCTACAACTTCAATAGGCGTCAGCTCTTCTGAGTCACGATGGGTCAGTTCATTTTTAAAGTCATCGATCGGCTTCAGCCCACGACGAATAATTGCAGCTAAAGCAAAAATCGCAAATGGTAAGATAATCAAATATGGAATGAACATGCTACCTGCAAGTTCCCAAGCAAAAGCCTCACGAACCTTTTCTTGCTGGCTAATCTGAATCTGGTAATCCTTTAACGGTAAAACATAGGTACGGATTAAGCCGTTACTGGTTTTATGTGAGTAAAAGCCAGCTTGTGCAACAGGTGGAACCAATAAATGGAGATGGTGTGATAAATGGGCTTGATCTTTATAAGCCCAAATATCTACAAACAGATCTTCTTCATGATAAGTTTTATGAAAATCAAATTCACTGCTTACCGTTTTTAATGGATATTCAGCTGTTCGCTCAGCTAAATAACGCATTTGGGTATCTAAAATTTCATCAACTTCTTGCAGTGCAACTTTATACGCACTAAAAATTAATATACAACCTAAGATGACACTGAAAATTGAGGTGCCCCAAATCAGTCGTTTTTTTAATGAATAATGCACTGTTATGAAGTTCCAAAATTAAGTTACGATTGCCCTAAACGGTAACCCAATCCTCGAATAGTTCGGATAAAGTCTTTCCCGAGTTTAGCTCTCAGGTGATGCACATATACTTCAATCGTATTACTGGTCACATCACTATCGAAATCATATAACTTATCTTCAAGATTTGCTTTAGAAAAGATTTTATTTGGGTGGCTCATTAAAGGAATCAGAATTGCCCACTCACGATTAGACAAATCAATACGCTGTCCTTTGAATGTAGCAATGTGTTGTTCAACATTTAAAACCAGATCACCACTTTGTAATAGTTGCTCATGATTCGCAAGCTGAGCCTCTACGCCACTACGGCGTAATAGCGCATGAATACGAGCAAGTAATTCATCAAACTCGTATGGTTTGATCAAGTAATCATCTGCACCATGGTTTAAGCCATCAACACGGTTTTGTAACTGATCTCGCGCTGAAATAATTAAGACGGGAGTTGCTGCTCTTTGGCGAATTTGCTTTAAGACCTGCATGCCATCCATCATAGGTAGTCCTAAGTCCAAAAGAATTAAATCGAATTTATTTTTAGCCAACTGAGCCAGACCGTCTAAGCCATTATTGACCCACTCCACTTCAAATTGATGATATTGCAGCAACGTTATTGTTGACTCTGCAATCATAAAATCATCTTCAATCATCAAGATTTTTGTCATGTTCTAGGCTCGCTTTAATTCACATGGGCACAAGAGTGCAGCATATCCAGTTGAGGGTTGATGACCTGAGTTTTTACACCTAACAAACTCAGTAAGCTTGGGAATAAATTATCCTGACTTAACTTTTCTTTCGTTTGTTGGCCTAAACAACTTACTTGTGCAAGGTTGTGTTGTTTCCAGCTATCAGAAAACCACATCATCATTGGTACATGCGTTTGTTGGGTCGGTGCAATTGCATACGGTGAACCATGTAAATATAAACCATGTTCACCCGTTGATTCACCATGATCAGATAAATACCATAAACCTGTTTGATATTTCGATAATTCTTTTAGGTTATTAATGATCTGACTTAACACATGGTCTGTATATACAATCGTGTCATCATAACTATTTAATAACTCTGTTTGAGAACATCCCTGTATCGCATTAGTATCACAAGTCGGTTTAAACGATTGATATTGGGCAGGTGCACGCTTGTAATAGGCTGGACCATGACTTCCGACTTGATGTAAAACAATGAGTCGCGGACGAGTGTCTTCTTTAGGAATAGTCGCTAAATACTCATTTAAGCTATCGATTAAAATATCATCATAGCATTCGCCATCTTTACACCATTTTTGCTTTAACTTTTCAGGTATTTTGTACTGTTCAACACGATCACAAGTACCCTTACAACCAGAATTATTATCAATCCAAGTTACTTGGTAACCCGCACGTTTAGCAATGTCCAATAGACCTTCACGGTGACTTGCTAACTGTTCATCATAGTCAATGCGAGGCATTCCAGAGAACATACATGGAACCGACACAGCAGTTGCTGTACCACATGAACTGACTTGGGAAAAATTCAAAATATCTTGTTTAGAAAGTTCCGGATTCGTATTTTTCGGATAACCATTTAATGCAAAACTTTCCGCACGAGCTGTCTCACCTACCACCAAAACCATTAATTTAGGCAAGTTGCTTTGTACTTGCTGAACTTGATGAGCATCTTCTCCATAATGTATAAGTGGCAAGTTCTTCTTAGGCGCCATTTTGTGATAATAAGACATTAAAGATGAAATGCTATTTTGTGGTGAGATCATACCTTTTAAATCACGATGCTCACGGAAAATAGATGCAAAATCAACATAGTAAACAAATAGTAAAATACCCACGATTGCACATGAGGCTACAATCGAACCAAGCTTTTTCATCAATAAATAAGATACTTTTTCTTGTTTAAGTTTTACCTGAGTAATTAAAATAATCGGCAAAGCAACAAAGAAAACTGTCCAAAGCCCGAAACGCAATGAAATTAAATCAGAAACTTCAGAGACATCGGTTTGTATCATATTTTGAATCTGATCAGGTGAGATAATTACACCTAATGTATTGACGAAATAAGAGCTAAAACCACCAATCACGATCAGTAAAATTGCAAAAATTTTAGCAGTCCATTTCCAGTTTAAAATCTGTAAAACCGCATAATAAGCAGCAACCACAATAACTACTGTAGCAGCTAGAAATAGAATAGCCTTTATTCCAAAATATGGAGTTAAAAGATGTACTTGGTGATAAAAACCAATATTTAGAACTGCCCCTAACCAAATGGCTATAATCAAATTAAACATAAACAGCGAAATCTGTTTATGTTTTAAAGTAGAAAAAAAATTCAGCATCTTGGGTGACTACAATCTTTTTATGATGCTCTAATGTAGAAATTGAAACTTAAAAATGACTTAAATAAAAAATGATCTAATTCAGGAGCTTTAAAGCATACTAATTCTTTTAATTTATATAAAAAAAGACGAGGTTAGATTTAACCTCGTCTTTTGAGTTTTTAACTAAATATTGTTTTTAGAAACTATATTTAGCCATTAAACCAACACGGTTGTCTTTGTAAGATTTACCTTCAAAAGTATCACGTTTACCGTTTACGTATTCAACGCCTAAATCAATTGGTTTAACTGGTGTATAGATGAAGTTAATCCATGCTTGTTGAACTTTTTCATTTGCAGATGCATTCAATCTTGCAAAATCAGTACCGTCATCAGAGAACTGCGCGCCATATGCTAAAGTAGAACGTAAGTTAGGTAAAATCTTATAAGTTCCACCCACTTGTACTGCTACAAATTCATTTTGCTCAATAGAATTACCTTCTACTGCATAAGGAGTGTTACTACCATATAAGTAGCTATTATCACCAACAACATATGATGCATCAGCAAAGAGTTTTAAAGGATCAGACACTTTAAAGTCAGTACCAACAGCTACACCCCAGCCAGTTTTATCATCATCAGCAAGTTGTGATTTATAATTTTCTACTAGAACACGAGCTGAAGCAGAGCCTCTGCCTTCTGCATAGCCTTGAGTGATTTTAGCAGTTAATGCAGGTAGGCTATACTTAATGCTATCGCCTGCTACCGAAGTAGTGCTATCACCTTTTTCAGCAGAAACAAATAATTGTGTAGTTGGTCCTAACTTGTAGTTATAACGTACTTGAGGTACACGTTTAGTACCACCACCAATGTTTGTCGAGAAGTCGATCATTTCTGGTGCATGGTTAGACAAGAAGTTAGACGTTGTTTGACCAAACAACCAGTTATTATAAGTTAAATAAGCATGACGAATACGCAATGAGCCATTTGAATCTGTTGTTGAGCCAGCAAAATCGACTTCGACCTTACCACCTACTTTGTTGTCTCCAACAGGCGTATTAAAGTCTAAACCAAGGCGTGTTGTTTTAGCAGTCGCACGTAATTTATCATGAGTTTTACCGTCTGACTTACTTACATCACCAAAGTCGTTATCCGCACCTTCAATAATATAGTTAGCATCACCACGAACAAAACCATATAGGTTCACATCAGCACCAGCTTTAGATTTAAATCCTGCTAATGGAGAAGCTGGTGCAGCAGCTTGAGGTTGTGCCTTAACTTCTGCTAACTGTACTTGCTGTTGTTGCTGTACTTGCTGTTGTTGTTGCTGAACTTGACGTTGTTCTTGAATTAAAGCTTTTAACGCTTCAACTTCTTTACGAAGCTGTTGAATTTCCGCTTTGTCGGAAGTCGCAGCATGTGCCCCACTCATCATTAAAGCTGTAACTGTAAGAGCTAAACTTTTAATAACGAAAGATTTACGATTAAGGAATAGATCCATCAAAAACTCCTAAAAATATATTTTATGTTGCCTATCCATGCCAAGTTGATTTACGCCATTAAATTAGGGGCTAAAAAATCAACTCTCCTCCACATTGGTTACATTAATTTTATTACCGCAACCAAAACCAATTTCAACGTTGTGCAAGACTAAAACCGATAAACAAAGACATAAAAAACATACTTTGATTTACAGATTTTTACCTTAACTTCATGTTGTAACGAATCCTACACAACTCTCTTATCTTATAGAATGATTAAATCGTTATTTCATTATTCTTTTTTAGACTTTAGGCTAATAACCAATCTAATTGAACATTCTTCTGCCCATTTTGATTGATTCACATGATTTTTCTTGTTATCCAAATCCATTTTTTCTCCATTTAGCTTCCATTTGCTACCCACACAAGATGGCACAATTAATTGAGCATTTAAATAGCTAAAAATATACATTTTTAAAAACATAGACAAAGGTATTATATAAAGCTTAGATCACTACTTGAGCAATATTAAAGTTCTTTATTTCATTTAGTTAACATTATTTTTCCTGTAGTTTCTCATGTTTCCATAGGAAAATAGGCAGTAAACTGATCACTGCAATAATGACAATAGCTATCAAATAATGGAAATAACCGAGTAAATCTCCAATCACCCCACTAAAACTATAAAGAAGACCGCTAACAGTCGCCATGACTGAAACCTGAAAGGTGAAGTCTGTTCCCGCATATTCTTTTCGACTGTAATGCATGACCAGAGTCAACATAACCACCAACAGCATTGCCGAGAATGCATCTTCTAAAGCATTGACTGTATATATAACCCAGACATTCAACTGAATTTTTTGTTCATAGGCATAGGCTAAATAAGCATAGGCTCCTAGACTCATAATTTTAAAAATTGAAAAGCCAATTAATGCTGCTGGTCTTGAAAAGTATTTAAGCACGCCTCCTGCTATTGCCGCCCCAGCGAGTGCTGCTACTGCACCGAGCATCGTGATGTAAACACCAATTTGAGTAAAACTTAATCCTATATCCACCATTAAAGGTTTAAGTAATGGCCCTGCTAAGCCGTCTGCTACTTTAAAAGTGATCAGTACCATTAACCAAGAGCGGAGCTCTTTATTTTGAGAGAAATATCTTAGGTAAGCTTTAATTTTTAGGACTAAATTTTGCTGATCAAGTTTGAGTTCGCAACTCGCATGAGAAGAATGTTGAGGCTCTTTAAATAACCAAACTGGTAGAGTATTTAAAAATACTATGGTTGCTAATAGCAAAAAAGTGGGTTGCCATGTTAACCAGTCTAAGCACCAAAGTACGGCGCCTCCCCCAACAATAAAACCTAACCGCGAACCAATGACCTGAAATGTATTGCCCCAATGCTGCTGATCATGTTTTAACAAGTTGACTGCTAAAGCATCGGTAGCAATGTCTTGTGTTGCTCCAGTTAAGTTCATAAAAAGAAGGGAAATAAAAAATGCGAATAAATAAATAGGTTGATCTAAAGCTTGAACAGGGAAAAAAGACAAAATACACAGTACACCCACAGTCAAAAACTGAGTAGGTAGAATCCAACTACGATAATGTCCTAAACGGGAAAGTGCGTGTCGGTCGACCCATGGCGCCCAAAAAATCTTGATTGACCATGGCAACATTAATAAGCCAAAGCCACCAATATGGGCGAGTGAAACTCCTTCTGCCCTTAAGATCACGGGTAAAGCATGGGTCATAAACCCAACAGGCAGTCCTTGTGCCCAATATAAGGAAAATAGCAGAAGATAAAGATTTTGCTGCCGCAACATAGAAACCTACTTTTTATTTGTTTAATGAGGAATAACATCAAATGTCATGTTGTTCTTACATTTTGCCAATGAAGCATATATTTCAAAAGATTAAGATAAAACTAGGACAAGTTAAAATTTAAAAAAATATGGATCAACATTTCCCTAATTTACCTGATTTGGTGCCTCAACGCGGTACTGCTTTAAGCCGAGCACTATTTAAAAAACTTTTTTTAGCGCAAGGCTGGACAATTGAAGGCGAAGTTCCTAATTTTCCAAAAGCAGTGGCAATTATTTCCCCCCATACTTCCAATATTGATGGATGGTATGGCTTTCTTGCGATTTTCGGATTAGGTATCCAAATTACAGTATTGGGTAAAGATGCCCTTTTTAAACCACCGTTTAAACGAGCTTTAGATTGGGCTGGGGTCATTCCAGTTAAACGTGACACAGCCAATGGACTTACTGAGCAAGTCGTTGCAACCATTCAAAAATATGACAAGATCTGGATTGGAATGGCGCCCGAAGGCACACGTAAAAAAGCAAAAAAAATGAAAAGTGGCTTTTATCATATCGCTGCAAAAGCCAATATTCCCATTGTGATGTTTTCTTTTGATTATGATCACAAGACGATTCACTGCTTAGGTCACCTAAACCCAAGTGGCAACTATGATGAAGATCTCACCAAGATTTTTGAGCGTTATGAAGGAAAAATTTCACCTAAAAATCGCAATTGGCTTGCCGAACCTTTACAAAATCTAGTGAAAAAAACCTAGCAAAAATTGAGCAAATCTGGTCTCATGAGCCCTCTTAATTTATCTCGACGTAGATTATTTTTAAAGATGAAAATTGCTCAATTTGCCAGTATTGGATTTATCTCTCTAGCACTATTTGGCTGTGATAAATTTAGCAAAACACCAACACCGACAACCTCAATGAAAGCCCGTGAACCTGTGATTGCACTTGCTTTAGGTGGCGGTGGAGCAAAAGGATTTTCACACATTGGTGTAATTAAGGTTTTAGAGTCTCACGGAATTAAACCTAAAATTGTCACGGGTACCAGTGCCGGTAGCTTTGTTGGAAGTATCTACGCAAGTGGACAAACGCCTTATCAGTTGCAAAGTCTAGCGCTGAAGTTACAAGAATCAGATATCCGCGATTTAACACTTAATCGTCAGGGTATTATTCTAGGACAAAAGTTACAGGACTACGTTAACCGTAATGTAGGCAATAAACCGATTGAGAAGTTCCCAATCCGTTTTGCTGCCGTGGCAACACGCCTTGATAATGGTCAAAAAGCTGACTTCATTAAAGGTAATGCAGGCCAAGCAGTGCGTGCATCTTGCAGTATTCCAAATGTGTTTGTACCAACAACAATTGGCAAGCAGAAATATGTCGACGGTGGATTGGTTAGCCCAATTCCTGTTAAAACAGCTCGTGACATGGGTGCAGATATTGTCATTGCAGTCGATATTTCTGCGCGTCCAGCAGGAAACCGCCCAGCAAACATGTGGGGATTACTGGATCAAACTATTAATATCATGGGTCAACAAAGTATTAATGAAGAGCTCAAGCAGGCCAATGTTGTCATTCAACCTAAAGTTGGTCACCTAGGTACTCTTGATCTCAAATCAAGTAACCAAGCAATTTTGGAAGGCGAAAAAGCAGCTCAAGCGCAAATACGCCAAGTTGAAACTGCAATTGCAAACTTCAAAAAATCTCCAGCTGCGTTTAAGCCTGCACCACGCCCTAAATTCTAATTGAGGTGGTTTTTTTCTATCCACACTCCCCATCATCTGCTACAGTGGTAAAAGTGATATTGAGTCACTTTTACCCATCATAAAGATATATAAAAGAGCAGATCTATGGAGTTTGTTATACAACCTTGGCACTGGTTTGTATTGGGTATCTTACTTATTCTTTCTGAACTGATTCTACCCGCCTTTGCCGCGCTTTGGTTTGGTATTGCCGCCATTATGGTGTGCTTTCTCTACTGGTTATTTCCAGATATTAGCCTCACAACGCAAATTGTATTGTGGATAGCTCTGTCAGTGCTATGCACCATTCTTTGGTTCAAATTTATTAAACCATTATCAATTGATAAAACTAAAGCGGGATTACCCCGTGAAGCGACGATTGGTCAAATTGGTATGGTGATCCAAACCGGTCTCGACCATGATCAAATTATTGTTCGCTTTCCAATGCCTATTTTAGGGGCCGATGAGTGGAACTGCCGAAGCACCACACCAGTCAAAGTCGGTGACCGTGTTAGAGTTATTGATATTTCGGGTAACGACTTAATTGTCCAGTCCCATGGTACTTCATAAACATTAAAGATAAAGAGAGGGTATTTTCATGCCAGTCGGTACTATTATTGTTTTAGCCTTTTTGGCTTTTGTGGCTGTCACCATTTTTAAAGGGGTTCGTATTGTTCCTCAGGGTTATAAGTGGATTGTTCAACGTTTAGGGAAATATCATTCTACCCTTAATCCGGGGCTTAATTTTGTGATTCCCTATGTCGATGAAGTGGCTTATAAAGTTACCACTAAAGATATTGTGTTAGATATCCCATCTCAAGAAGTGATTACGCGCGACAATGCTGTATTACTCATGAATGCTGTGGCATATATTAATTTAACCACACCAGAAAAAGCGGTTTATGGTATTGAAAACTATACATGGGCAATTCAAAACCTTGTACAAACTTCATTACGTTCTATTGTCGGTGAAATGGATCTAGATGATGCTTTGTCTTCACGAGATCATATTAAAGCGAAGCTCAAAGCTGCTATTTCTGATGATATTTCAGATTGGGGTATCACTTTAAAAACTGTTGAAATTCAAGATATTCAACCCTCTTCTACCATGCAAGCTGCCATGGAAGCTCAAGCTGCCGCAGAACGTCAACGCCGTGCTACAGTAACGAGAGCTGATGGTGAAAAACAAGCTGCAATTTTAGAAGCTGATGGTCGCTTAGAAGCATCCCGCCGTGATGCAGAAGCACAAGTTGTTTTGGCAGAAGCTTCACAAAAAGCCATTGAGATGGTGACAAGTGCAGTGGGTGATAAAGAAACGCCTGTTGCTTATCTGTTAGGTGAACAGTATGTCAAAGCAATGCAAGATATGGCGAAATCAAGCAATGCTAAAACTGTGGTTTTACCAGCCGATGTTTTAAATACAATTCGCGGAATTATGGGAAAACATAATTAATTTAGGAACTTTCAATACGTAATTGAAATAAAAACGGCGACTACTATGTCGCCGTTTTATATTGAGTATTATTGGTTGTTTAATCTTTTTTGATCTTTCAAAGGTAGCTTTTTTACGACCAAGTCATAAGAGTCGTGAATCAAGTCTTGAAGTAAATCGCTTGTTAAGTTCTTATGCGGTGTAATCGAAATCCAGTGCTTTTTATTCATGTGATAACCCGGAATAATAAATGAATAGAGCTCCTGATATTCCTGACTTTTATAGGGATCACTTTTGACATTAACTATTTTGACGTCAGCTACTTCTGCGGTCAGCATGAACATTTTTTCTAAAATTTTAAAAACTTCATATTCAGGCCCAAATGGATGATCCTGTTGGCTAAAAGGAAGATTGCGAGCGATTTCAATTGCAGCTTGATGAAGCTGAGCACCATTCATTCTTTTCTCCCTTATTCATTGAATATGAATAGAAGTTATGAATATTGATTTAATATTATTAATTGGTACGTGCTAAAAGGAATTGTGAGATATCTACTAATTCTTTTGCATCGTCACCAAAGTGAGCTAAGGCTTCAAAAGCTTGATCATGCAATTCTTTAGCATAGGACTTTGCTTGTTCGAGACCCATTAAAGCTGGGTACGTCGATTTTTGTACTTGTTCATCCTTACCTGCGGTTTTACCCAAGGTTTCGGTACTCGAAGTAATATCAAGAATATCGTCTAATACTTGAAAAGCCAAACCAATCGTCTGCCCATATTGACGTAACTTTGGAATTGCTTGATCTGTTCCAGAGAAAATGGTCACGGCACCCATCATAATGGCAGCCTGAATGAGCGCACCAGTTTTATTGCGATGGATATTTTCAAGTTCGTCTTGAGTAATTTTCTTACCTTCAGCTTGCAAATCTAATACCTGTCCAGAGACCATTTTGGAGCTGGCAGTTGCTAAAATCTGCATTTGTTTTAATACAATCGCGGCATCGGTACCCTGCCCTTGTTCATCGAACAAACGGCTCCCTAAAATCTCAAAAGCCATTGATTGTAAAATGTCGCCTGCAAGCAAAGCCGTATCTTCACCAAACGCAACATGACAAGTCGGCTGACCACGACGCAGTAAATCATTGTCCATACAAGGCAAGTCATCATGCGCTAGTGAGTAACAATGAATAAGTTCAACTGCAACCGCAGCACGGCGAGCCGCAGCAAAATTCGGATTTGGCTGTAAAGAAGCCGTGGCATAACATAAAGCTGGACGCACACGTTTTCCACCAAGCATGACTGCATGGTGTACTGCACTTTTTAAAGGTTCTGGAATTGAAAATGCGGCCAGTGTCGTCAATAAATCTTGTTGAATACGTTGTTGAGCTTGTTTTAAAACATCCGCATTAACTTGAGAGAGTGATGACACAGTCGCCTCGATAAAATCAGTAGAGAAATTTTATTGAATGTCATGAAGCATTCATGCGCTACATCATACACGATTCACTATGAAAAGTGCGTGATGAGTTTTCGAAGGCCCATGTAAAAAAGCCTCTACAAAATGGAGAGGCTTTTTTACATTCTTAAGTGACTTTTAGAAACTGTCACCCGGAACGCGTACCCAACCTTCCATTAACACACGCGCACTACGACTCATAATTGCCTTTTTAACAATCCACTGGCCATTAGTAAGTTCTGCTTGAGCACCAACACGTAATGTCCCAGATGGATGACCAAAGCGTACTGCTTCACGCTCACCGCCGCCAGCTGCTAAATTTACCAATGTGCCCGGAATAGCAGCAGCCGTACCAATCGCCACCGCTGCTGTTCCCATCATTGCATGGTGAAGTTTACCCATCGACAAAGCACGAACCAGTAAATCAACGTCATTCTCTGAAACGTTTTTACCGCTTGATGCCGTATAGCTCTTCGGTTTAGAAACAAAGGCAATTTTGGGTGTGTGCTGACGCGCTGCTGCTTCTGAAATATCTTTAATTAAGCCCATCTGAACTGCACCATAGGCACGAATTTTTTCAAAACGTGCTAATGCTGCTGCATCACCATTAATATGATCTTGTAATTCAGTACCTTCGTAGCCTAAATCTTCTGCATTTAAGAAAATGGTTGGAATACCTGCATTAATGAATGTCGCTTGAAAACTACCAATTTCTGGAACATCTAATTGGTCAACAACATTCCCTGTCGGGAACATATCACCGCCTTCTTCACCATCATCAGCAGGATCTAAGAACTCAATTTGAACTTCAGCGGCAGGAAACGTCACTCCATCCAGTTCAAAATCTCCAGTTTCTTGAACCTGTCCATTGGTAATAGGCACATGCGCAATAATAGTTTTTTGAATATTTTTTTTCCAGATTCGAACCGTGCATAGACCATTTTCTGGAATACGATCGGCATCAACCAAACCGTTTGAAATCGCAAAAGAACCAACAGCCGCAGTCAAATTACCGCAGTTACCACTCCAATCTACAAAAGCTTGATCAATTGAAACCTGACCAAACAAATAATCGACATCATGATCTGACTGCGTACTTTTAGCGAGAATAACTGTTTTGCTGGTACTCGAAGTGGCACCACCCATTCCATCAATTTGTTTTCCATAAGGATCCGGACTACCAATGACACGTAGTAACAGCTGATCTCTTGCTTGACCTGCAACTTGAGCTATTTCCGGCAAATCATCAAGTTTAAAAAAGACACCTTTACTCGTTCCACCACGCATATAAGTTGCTGGAATTTTAATTTGCGGTACTGAGCTCATATCAACTGTTATCCTTACTATTATGTTCTTCTATATCAAAACAAGCATTCTTGTTTACCCTTCTCTTCATCTTAAATTGTTTTAAGGCCAAGAGATAGCGATCTGCTTTATACATCAATCGTATTGACGCGAGCATATTTTGTGAATTTAACAATGCTCTTGCAATGACTTAATCTAAGCAAAATCTAAGAAAAAAAGTCTATCTGAAATTATATTTTTTAGAGTACTTTTCACTCGAAATAGAAATATTAAATGCAAGATTATGATTTTAAATAGTTTTTATAATTACTTTTCAGTCACTGCTTATTAATTTGTAGTCTAGGCTAAAATAACTCCATCTATTAGAATAATTTACTTATTCATAGTGAGTGAAGACCTTTGACCAACGAATCTTCTACACTTCAACGAGGACTAAAAAATCGACATATCCAATTAATTGCTATGGGTGGAGCAATTGGTACCGGATTATTTTTAGGCTCGGCGCAAGTGATTCAATCTGCGGGACCATCCATTATTTTAGGATATGCCATTGGTGGCTTAATTGCTTTTTTAATTATGCGCCACCTGGGAGAAATGATTGTTGAAGAACCTGTTGCAGGATCGTTCAGCCATTTTGCGTATAAATACTGGGGGAAATTTCCCGGATTTTTAACTGGATGGAATTATTGGATACTCTACGTTCTGGTTGCGATGAGCGAACTCACCGCAGTGGCCAAATATATTAATTATTGGTGGCCTCATATTCCAGCGTGGACGTCTGTCTTATTTTTCTTTGTCGTGATTACGGCAATTAACCTAACAAACGTCAAATTTTATGGTGAGTCCGAATTCTGGCTCGCTATTATTAAAGTTGCTGCGGTCATCTCTATGATTGTTTTTGGACTCTATTTGCTATTTACAGCAGATGTAGGCTCAAATATTTCATTTAGTAACCTTTGGTCTCATGGTGGATTTTTTCCAAATGGCTTTAGCGGCCTCTTCTATATGTTGGCTTTCTTGATGTTCGCCTTTGGTGGTATCGAACTGATTGGTATGGCCGCAGCAGAAGCAAAAGATCCGAAAAAAACGATTCCAAAAGCAATTAACCAAGTCGTTTTCCGTATCTTGATTTTCTATATCGGTTCATTGGCAATTTTACTTTCATTAGTGCCGTGGAACCAATTAGATCTTGGCGGTCTCGACAAAAGTCCATTTGTTATGATTTTTAGCCAAATGGGTATTGGTTGGGCTGCACACTTACTTAACTTTATTATTTTAACTGCTGCTCTATCTGTTTATAACAGTGGGATGTTTGCAAATAGCCGTATGCTATACAGTCTCGCTCAACAAGGGAATGCACCAAAAGTTTTTGCAAAAACCAATAAACAGGGGGTTCCTATTCCCGCTGTTCTGCTTTCTGCTTTATTAATCTTTGGTTGCGTTCTTTTAAATTACTTTGTACCTGAAGATGCTCTTGGACATCTCATGTATGTTGTAGTTGGTGCACTTGTTCTAAACTGGGCAATGATATCAATTACACACTTGAAGTATAGACGCTTTGTTAAGCACGCGAATATTAAGACATCTTTTCCAGCGTTATGGTCACCTTTTAGTAATTACTCAGTTTTAGCGTTTATTGCTGTGGTTCTCTATATTATGTGGACTCAAGGCTTCAAAGAGTCAGTAATGATGATCCCTATTTGGATTACGGCAATGCTTGTACTTTTTGACTATTTAAATCCTAAAAAACTAGATTCCATTGAGAATCCTGAAGAATAAATAAATCTAAAAAGCCATTGTCTAGACAATGGCTTTTTTATTTAAAACTACAAGATTAAAGCCATATCTGAATCTCAGTTTAAAGCCACTGTTTCGTATCATCAGCGACAGGTGTGCCATGAATAACGTGCATAATCATTGCATGAGCAATACTGCCCTTAAATGGAATTTCAGGTAATTGATTAAATTTGAAAAACTGAGCATCGCTAAGTTCTTTCTCCTGAATTTCAATTTCGCCCGCTTCATATTCAGCTTTAAAAGCCAACATTAAGTTACTCGGAAATGGCCATGGTTGGCTCGCCAAATACTGAATATTCTTAATTTGTAATCCAACTTCTTCTAATGTTTCACGTCGAACAGCATCTTCTAGTGCTTCCCCTACCTCGACAAAGCCAGCGATTAAACTGTACATCTGGCTCGTATTTCTGGCATTTTTAGCCAGCAAAATCTCGTCCTCTCCACGTGTAATAATAGTAATCACACAAGGATTAACTCTAGGATATTGACTAAAATTACATGCAGGACAAGTCATAGAATATTCGGTCTTATGCTGTTGGGTTTTATGTCCGCAACGGCTACAAAACTGATGATTACGACGCCACTCTAGCAACTGAAAAGCGCGACTTGCCTGCTCAAACTGAGGTTTAGTCCAATACTGTAAGAGTTGGCGAATGGGTATGAACTGATATCCTTTTGGTATAAGTTCGCTTTCTTGGAAATCTCTTGCTATTACTAGAGGGTCTGCTTGTATAGGTAAATCATATTCCTGCTGTTCAAGGCAAGGTAGATTAAAATTCGCATCAACCAAAAGTTGTTGCTGCTGAAAAATATAAGCAATAGGAAGGTTGTTGGTATCCATTTATATACTCGAGTGAAGAACCTTTCGACGGCCTCTATAGCTCCTTCAAAAGGATCAGACTTAAAACATATTTTTCAAAAATCTTACGTATACTGGCAAACATCTTCAATTTATTTAATTTGTATCTTTTTGATTAAAATCACATTTTATTCACGCATGCTATGCTTTTAAGTTATATCTATGACTTTATAGCTAACTGACCAGTGATGAACTTAGAAGCTCTGCTTCACATAAAATTGATCTCTGAAAATATAGACTAATTTTAGTTCCATCTCATGAAGCAAAAATATGCGATTTGGTTTAATTCTGGGTGATCAATTAAATCACCAACTCGCAACGCTCAAGTATTTAAACCGGAATGAAGACATTATTTTGATGGCTGAAGTACTTGAGGAAACATCTTATGTTGCTCATCATCCACAAAAAATAGCACTGATTTTTAGTGCAATGCGTCACTTTGCAAAGGAATTAAAAGCACAGGGCTGGAAAATCCGTTATCACACATTTAAGCGCGAAAGTCATATAAAAAAGTTAGTCGACTTTATTGCTTTGCAGCAGCAACACTTCTCGGCGAATACTCTCGTCATTACCCAATGTGGTGAGTATCGCTTACAACATGAAATCGGAACTTCATGGGCTAACAAGCTAAAACTACCTGTTATTTGTTTAGAAGATGATCGATTCTTTTGTACCGTAGAACAATTCAAGCAATGGGCAAACAAATATAAAACACTAAGAATGGAATACTTTTACCGAGAAATGCGCAAGCAAACTCATTATTTAATGCATGACCAACAACCCGTTGGCGGGCAATGGAACTTTGATCAAGCCAATCGAAAAGCTTGGTCAGGCAATCCACCTTTGCCACCAAAATTAACCTTTGAGCATGATCAAATTGATATAGATGTTATTCAACTGGTCAAGAAAGAATTTTCTCAACATATCGGCAATATCAACTCCTTTCAATGGGCAACAACCCGTCAAAATGCCCTACTTGCTCTAGATCATTTTATTTCTAACAACCTACCCCACTTTGGCGATTATCAAGATGCCATGGTTTATGGTTCAGATTTTATGTTTCATAGTCTGCTCTCGCCTTATTTAAATTGTGGATTGTTATTACCAAAAGAGGTATGTGACGCTGCCCAAACAGCTTATTACAACGGACAGGCTCCCTTAAATGCAGTAGAAGGATTTATTCGGCAGATATTAGGGTGGCGGGAATATGTGCGTGGAATCTATTGGTTGTGTATGCCTGACTATAGCGATCAAAATACCCTTCAAGCCAGCACGCCGCTGCCACAATATTACTGGACGGGTAATACAAAAATGGCATGTATGGCCGAGTGTTTCAGAAATACCTTTGAACATGGCTATGCTCACCATATTCAGCGTTTAATGATTACAGGCAACTTTGCACTTTTAGCAGGTGTAAATCCATCAGAAATTTGCAAATGGTATTTAGCAGTCTATGTAGATGCTTATGAATGGGTCGAATTACCGAATACTTTAGGTATGGTGATGTATGCAGATGGCGGCATCATGGCAAGTAAACCCTATGCTGTATCAAGTAATTACATACATAAAATGTCAAATTATTGTCAGCACTGTACATATAACGTCAAAACAAAAACTGAACCAGACAGTTGTCCATTTAACAGTTTGTATTGGTATTTTATGAGCCAGCATGAGGCCATATTTCGTCAGAATCCCAGAATGTCGATGATCTACAAAAATCTTGATCGTATGAAAGATAAAGCTTCTGTCATGCAGCACGCAAAGTTACTTATTCATCAACTTGATGAGCTTTAAAATCATGAAAAAACAGCATTTACCCCAGAAAATATGTGTCTATTGTCAACGTCCTTTTGACTGGCGAAAAAAATGGGAACGTTGCTGGGAAGAAGTAAAATATTGCTCTGAAAGATGTAAAAGACAAGCCCGATCAACTAAGTAGATATTTCACTCGATTGTTTTAACTGATTCAACACGACTCTTAATTGTTGAATCAGCTGTATTTCAATTGATTATATTTGATCGCCTTAAGCATATTTATACTGACGAGAGCAGTAAGCTCGTTCAACGGCTGGTGAACGTAATTGTTGATGCTTAGTTTTACGCCCTGCCATACGTTTACGCCAAAGTTTAAAACTATTGGTTTTTAGGTTGTATCTCATTAAACGAATCACTTCACTTTCACTTAACCCATATTCTCGCTCAATTGCTTCAAATGGGGTTCGATCTTCCCATGCCATTTCAATAATTCTAGATAAGTCCTGTTCATCAATTTTTTTCATGCTATGCCCTTTTGAATTATAGGTAGCTAAATCTGATTTTTAACAAACAACCTTTCGGGAACAGTTTCATCTACTCAATTGCTTGTCTTAAACCTTTTCGTGTTTTGCTTCAGATCATAGAAAGATCAACATGAAGTTTTTGTGATTTTTTAGCTTTATAAACTGTTTTTCTACAGATATAAGTGTTTGAAACCGTTGAATGGTTCAACTTTATCTTTATTGGCCACTCTGGCAAAATTTTTAATAACTAAAACGTAAAAAAGCCATTGCCTTCGCAATAGCTTTTTTGTTTATAATCATAAAATTATGCGCCCTTAGCTTAACTGGATAGAGCAGTTGCCTCCTAAGCGACCGACGTGGGTTCGAGTCCCGCAGGGCGTACATATTTCATCACTTAATCCTTCACTTCAGCCAACAATGTTTCAGCTGCAAGTTTCCCTAAATTATTAGAAGCAAGCGGACTATCACCAGTTAGCAATTTACGGTCTCTATGACATTGACCTGTAATGCCCTTATTTAAAATTTCTACACCGAGTTTTTCAAGATTTTCACCCACTAACCAAGGTAAAGCTCCAGGCATATAACCAATATCAATATTTGCTCCTTTATCTAATGAATCAGGGAATACACAAATTTGATAGCCTTTAAAAATATAGTTTTCTGGCTGTTCATTAACTGCCGCAGCCAGTAATGAGGCTGGACCATGGCATAACGTAATAATAAATTTATCTTGTTCAACCGCCCATTTAAGAACTTTCTTTACCTCAAGACTATGTGGAATTTTAGCTAATACGCCATGCCCACCCGGAATAAATACAGCCGCATAGGGTGAGTTTTCACCAACTGCATTTTCTAAAATGTCAGCTAGTTTTAGCGGATTTTTTAATTTATCTGCATATTTCTGAAAGGTGTCTAACACCACTTGTTCTTGCTTTGGCATTGCCCACATTTCAAGTTTGGCTGGATTTCCTGAAAGTGTCGCAATATCAATTTCGAAGCCTGCATTATCTAAATGAAACATCGGTAAAAGCATTTCTACAGGATGGTTGCCTGTTGAAAAGAACTTACCGTTTTGCATCTGAATGTAACGCTCATCAGTTGCAATCATTAAAACTTTTTTATTGCCCGCATACGGCGTTGAATAAGTGGTGCCATCGTAATCGGTTTTAGGAGCAGTATATTGACTTAGTGAATAAGGTGATGGGAAAAAGGCATTATCTTCAGCCAAATCTGGAGTAGGATTTTTATCATCAATATTTGCGGTATTCATTGTTACTATCCTTTTTCATCAGTATGGAAAGAAATAATAAGGTAAGAACCCATTTTTATTTCTTACTCAATTTATAGGTGAAGTTATGGAACTGGTGCAATCTGCCAATAGAATTTGGCAATTTTTATAGAGAAATAGGCAGAATCTAGAATTATAAAATTCAGTTTAGGCGAACCTGTCGTTCGCCCAAACTTCAATGATTACAGTGTTACGCATTCATTTCTAAAACGATCTTTCCAATATGATCACCTTGTTCCATACATGCGTGAGCACTTTGTACATCTGAAAAAGCATACGTTTTATAGATTTGCGGTAAACATTTACCTTGTGCCAATAATGGCCACACATGCTCATGCAAAGATTGGGCAATTTGTGCTTTTTCTTGGCTATTACGTGCTCGCATCGTTGAACCCGTAATTGTGGCACGTTTTAAAATCAGTTTTTGTAAATCAAATTCTTTTGCGATTCGTCCACCCATAAAACCAATAATGACCAATCGGCCATCACGTTTTAATAGATTTAGGTTTTTCGTGAAATAAGAACCACCTACAATATCTAAAATGACATTAACACCTTGATCTTGAGTGTGCTTCAAAACTTCCTGCTCAAAATCTTGGGTTTTATAGTTAATTGCTGTCGTTAAACTTGAGAGTGCTTCAACTTTATCTTCACTACCAACCGTAGCAAAAGTTTTAATCCCCAAAGCGTGGCAAATGGCTAAAGCTGTGGTTCCAATACCACTAGCCCCACCATGAATCAGTGCGGTTTCATCTTTCTTTAAACGGCCAATATCAAATAGATTTGCCCAAACTGTAAAAAATGTTTCTGGAATCGCAGCAGCTTGAGTAAATGATAAATTTTCAGGTATTGGTAATACTTGAGTTGCAGTTACCGCACAATATTCTGCATAACCGCCGCCATTTGTTAGGGCGCAAACTTTATCGCCAACCTTGAATTGATCTACTTCGTCACCTACAGCAACCACAACACCAGCGACTTCAAGTCCAGGTATTTGAGTAACACCTTTAGGCATTGGATATAATCCCATACGCTGCAATACATCAGGGCGGTTGATTCCTGCAGCCTTTACCTCAATTAAGACTTCATCTGCTTGAGGTTCTGGAATATTAGCATCTTGAACTTTTAGAACCTCAGGTCCACCCGGAGCCGTAATTTCAATAATTTTCATGGTTGTTGGAAGGGTCATAAAATGCTCCATGTTTGATTTATATCTAAAAATACTAATCTACGTTAAATAATTGAGGACTTGGGTGGAATGCCAAACAGTCGTTTAAATTCTCGGCTAAATTGTGAAGCACTAACATATCCAACTTCATAGGCGGCTTCTGCGACTCCCATTTTATTGTTCGTGATTAACTCGCGTGCCTTATGTAACCGAGTAATTTTGATGTACTGTAAGGGCGAATAATTCGTCACCTTTTTAAAAGTTTGATGAAAAAGCGATATGCTCATGCCCGCTTGTTTCGCCAACTCTTGAACCGTTAAGTTATGATAATAATCACGTTGAATAATTTCACAAATGGTGTAAATCACGCCATTTCGACTTGCCATAGCCGATAAGCTCTCGACTAGATTGCCGCCTGAAGTCTGCACCACACGATAAACCAATTCTCTTTTAACTTGCTCACCCAATATAAAAGTATCTTGTTTAGAGCGAAGTAAATTGAGTAATCGTAGAGCAACCTCTGAAATAGTCTCATTCATGTCAATCACTCTAAGCCCGCAGCTTAATTTTAAATCTTCTGAATGAGCATCTTCAGTAACCACTTGTTGCTGTTTATCCATTTTAGTAATGAGATCAGTCATCATTTGTGGTTCAAATTTTATGGCTATCGCGAGCATTGGTTCATTATTTTCAACCACAGTATCGCAATCAAACGGTATTGCAATTGAGATAAATAAACACTGACCTTGTTGAAACTGAAAGATTTCTTTACCAATATATCCTCGCTTTACCCCCTGTATCACTAAAACAATTGAGGGTTCTTGCAGCACGGCAATAGGTGGTGTGGAATGATCTACACGCATCAAAGTGATGTTAGAGATAAAAGTAGGATAGAGGCCTTCTGCTGGAGCCAAGTGCAAAAATGCATCGACCAAATGTTCTGTAAGATGATTTTGCGGCATAGTTTTATTGTGAAAGGTAATCTAATAATCAATATAACAATGAACCTAAAATGAAAACATCTGTCTTGCGTTTACTTTGTATAAATAGGCAATTCAAATCAATTTTTAGGCATAAAAAAACCTAGAGCATTCTAGGTTTTTTTCAATTTATAAGATTATTTAAGCCGATAAATTAAAGAACATTGCTGCAATCAAAATAATTACACCAAGTACAATTCGGTACCAAGCAAATACACGTAACGTGTGACGCTCAACAAACAGTACCAATGCTTTTACAACAAACAGCGCGGCAATAAAAGCAGCAACGAATCCCACCCCAATATTAACCATATTGTCTGAGGTAAGTACGTCAGCATTTTTAATCAAGTCAAAAGTCGCAGCGCCCAACATGGTCGGCATAGCAAGGAAAAAAGAAAATTCTGTAGCAGCTTTGCGTGATAAACCTGCAAACATTCCGCCTACAATTGTTGCGCCTGAACGCGAAGTTCCCGGAATCATCGCCACACACTGAGCAAGACCTACTAAAAGCGCTTGTTTAAAGGTGATTTTGGTTGCATCAAGTGTCTTATGTTCAAACTGTCTAGATTCCACCCAGAAAATGATAAGGGCACCGACAATTAAGGCAATCGCAACCACAATTGGGCTAAATAGAACACTTTTAATAAAGTCGACAGCTAGAACACCAATAATGACTGCTGGAAAGAATGCAATAAGCACACTGATCGCAAAATGACGTGACTCCACATCACCGCTAAAAAATCCCTTAATCAAGTTAATAATTTTTTGTCGATATAACCAGCACACTGCCAAAATAGCACCTAACTGGATTACGACCTCAAATACACGACCGCCGTCTGAGTGGAAATCGATAATATGACCAAATAAAATTAAATGGCCTGTACTCGAGATGGGTAAAAATTCAGTTAAGCCTTCGACAAAGCCTAAAAACAGTGCTTTTATAACTTCAAAATTTTCCATAACTTGCTCAAAGAAAGTTAATCATTAGAACGACCTAAAATTTGTTTTATCGAAATTGGTAAGTCCCAAATTAGACTTAACACATGTTCAATATCAGATCATTTCTAACGTTTGTGGTTATTGCCCCTAGTTAAAGGCAGTTTATTTAAAGTGCGATAATGTATCACATCATGATGACAAACTTGGGTTAACTATCGTAAAAAGATAAAACTTGGTTAAGAACTGCCAAAGTTTTTCTTGTTATAGACAAAGCTTTTTACCTTTACTTACTCTACAAAATGATCTTAAAAAGTCCTTAAAAAAACATGATATTATTCTGATCAAATGCAACTCATATCAAAAATTCAATCTGAATGAAAAATATCAAAATTAATGCACGCCATCTCATTATCGATTTATTTCTTTCCTCTGCTTACCCTCAGCTCACGATTAGACAAATATTAATTGCCGCTAAACTTTTTAATATGAGTGACAACGGTATTCGTGTGGCTACGACTCGGCTATTAAATGAAGGGATGATAGAAAGTGTAGAACGCGGTATTTATCAACTTTCGCCATCAACCAAAGAATGGGCAAAAGTTATTTTGAATCGTAAAAATGGCATTAAGCAGACTAAAGAATGGCAACATCAATATCTGGCAGTCTTTACTGGAACTTTAGGTCGTATTGATCGAACCGCTTTAAAAAAGAGAGAACAAGCTTTACGTCAATTTGGTTTTAGAGAACTCGAAACTGGAATTTATATACGTCCAGATAATTTAGCGTATAGCTTTGAAAAAACATGTGAAGAGCTCATTTTAGCGGGTCTTGAAAATGAAGCTAAAATTTCTATTATTCAAAAATTTGACGCAAAAACACTTTCATTAATTCATTCTTTGTGGGATACCAAACAGCTTGAAAAGAACTATGAAATGTATAGTCAAGATATTCAAGAATGGCTTTTAAAATATAAAAATCTATCCTTAAATGAGGCTGCTACCCAAGCTTTATTATTAGGACGTGAAACCATTACCTTACTCATGAATGATCCTCTACTGCCCTCTCCATTTGTTGACGAACATGCCCGCAATCAGTTTGCTCAGAATGTACAGCAACTCGATTCGATTGGACAAAAGCTATGGCAAAAACTTTATGAAAATGAATTAGCCCAATAATAGGCGATTTATTTTTTTACAAACAAATATTTCAATTTTTAAAATTTTATGATTATATTTGTAATATAAAATATGAATGCCAAAATCTGATTTGGGAGAATAAAAATGAATGCACAAGTGAGTGTGACCGATCTATTTAGCAGAGAAGAAATACAGGAGCTCACACAACCCTCAGATATATACGGTGCTTGGGCTGTTGCAAGTACATGGGCTGTTATTGGCGGAACATTTGCCAGTTTAATCATGATGTGGGATTACTTACCTAGCTGGGGCAAATTACTTGCTTGTATGCTAGCTTTAGTTATATTGGCAGGTCGCCAGTTATGCCTAGCAATTTTGATGCATGATGCATCTCATAAAAGCTTATTCAAAAATAAAAAAATAAATGACTTTGTAGGCGAATGGCTATGCGCCCGTCCAATCTGGAATGATCTACAAAAATATCGCGTACATCATGTTCGTCATCATGCAAAAACATCTACTCCAGATGACCCCGATCTTTCTTTAGTTTCCGGTTTTCCTGTAAGCAAAAAATCTCTTACTCGTAAATTTTTACGCGACTTAACAGGTATGACAGGATTAAAGTTTAGCTTTGGCCGAGTATTAATGGACCTAGATCTAATGAAATGGACCGTTGCAAATGATCAAGTCTGGTTAGATCGAAGCAATAAAGATTTCGTTGACTATGCAAAAAGTCTTATAAAAAACAGTAGTGGTGCCATTGTAACCAATGTTGCTCTTTATGGTGTTTTAAAAGCTTTTGGTCAGCAACGGTTTTATTGGTTATGGCCCCTAGCTTATTTAACACCGTTTCCATTATTTTTAAGAATTCGCTCAATGGCCGAACATGCAGGGATGCAAACGAGTAATACAGCTTTAACTAATACCCGTACTACACGTGCAGGTTGGATTGCTAGAAGTTTTGTAGCGCCGATTCATGTCAATTATCACATGGAACATCATTTAATGGCTTCGGTGCCCTACTTCAAACTGCCACGTATGCATCGTCTATTGAGAGACCGCGGACATGTTCCTGCACCGCCTAGCTATTTTGAAGTGATTGAATCACTCTCATCTAAGCCAGAATAGTCTACTTAATTGACTCAAATAATAAATGAAAGGCCATGAAATTAAATTTATGACCTTTTAATTTGAATCCGCCATTTTATGCTGGGTTTGGAAATATTTAGGCGTCATCCCCATCCAGCGCTTAAACGCACGAGTGAAGTGAGAAGTCTCGGCATAACCTAGCATTAAAGCAACTTTTTCGATCGACATGTTATTTTGAGTTAAAAGTTTCTGGGCATGCTCCTTTTTCAGTGAGTCTACCAAGAGTGTAAAACTAGTATCATCAAGAGCTAAATAGCGTTGCAAAGTTCGCTCTGACATATTCATGATATGAGCCACTTGCCCAACTTTTAATGCGTCAATCTCCCCATTCAAAAGCAATTTTTCGGCAACTTGTTTGACTTGGCCTTTCCAACCACTTTTTAAGTTTAATTTCTCTATATCCCGCTTACATTGTGCATTTAACAACGGCGCTAGCATTGGGTCTGCCGTTAATACAGGTTGTGCTAAATACTCTTTTGGAAATATCCAACGATTACGCTTTTGGTTAAATAAACAAGTTACAGCCAGTTGATGACTGATTTGGCCAAAACCTATCGGCTCTGGCATTGGTAATTCAACTTTTCCCAAATGAGAAAGCCCTGTTAATTTTTTGGCAATTTGAACAAAACCGACTAACAAAAAAATGTTGGCATTTGGGCTCAGCTGAAATGCATTGACAGGCTGATGAATTGACCAATATGCATCATTATTTTCTTGTTTTAATTCCGGTTTAAAAACCTTACAACGTGAACCAATGAATTGTTCAAGTATTTTCAGTGCTTCTCCTAAATTTGGAGAAACTATGGCAGCCATTCCGACTGAACCATAACATGAAGCCGTCATGCTTAAAGCTAAATACCCTGCTAGTGCTGGCTCTTTGCATAACTCGATCGCCCGTTCAATAAGCTGATTTAAGATGTTGAATTCAACATACCAGTAAGGCTTTTCTAATTGGTCTAAAGTTATTCCGCTTCCATTTAAAAGCTGCTCACCAGAGACACCCCACCGCTTAACAGTCTCGACGATTAAATTAATATAAGTTCCGGGTAATTCTGGATTCATGAGCAACCCATATGAGCAAAATAAAATGGCGCGAAATGGTAAAAACTGTCAGTTCATGAACTATGCCATGCTTTTAAATTGATGCATAGTTATTCAAAACAAAATCCGCTGAATTGCACTAGACAGCACAATTTCTGAAAAGAATACAGGTCGCCTTATGAACATTCTGATTGTCCATGCTCATCCAGAACCCCAGTCTTTCACCACTGCTCTAAAAAGTACAGCTAAGCAAACCTTAGAAGAATTGGGGCACAGCGTAGAAATTTCAGATTTATATGCGATGCAATTTAACCCTATTGCATCCAAAGAAGATTTTTTAGAGCTTAACCAACCTGATTATTTTAACTATGCACTTGAACAAAGAAATGCCAGCAAAAATCAGCTTCTAGCTCCAGATATTCAAGCAGAAATTGAAAAGGTAAAAAAAGCTGATCTCGTCATTTTAAATTTCCCACTTTATTGGACATCTGTGCCAGCAATTTTAAAAGGCTGGATTGATCGTGTGTTTGTATCTGGGCTTTTTTATGGGGGTAAGCGGTTTTACAACCATGGTGGCATGGCAGGAAAAAAAGCGATGTTGTGTTTAACACTCGGTGGTAGAACACACATGTTTGGAGAAAACTCAATTCACGGCCCAATCGAAAATTATTTATCCCCGATTCAACGTGGTACTTTGGCATATGCTGGTTTTGAAGTCTTACCTCCATTCATTGCTTACCATGTACCGTATATTAGCCAAGAAGCACGAGAAACCCTTCTTGAAGACTATGTAATCTACCTTACTCACCTCGACCAACTCGAACCTTTAAAGTTTCCTCAACTTGAACAATTTGATGAAAAACTTTATCCACTCTAATACTCTGTTTTAGCTCTTAAAATTGAATAACCGAATTTAGATCATTATTTTCGGTTTTTTATTACACATAACTTTCAAATATAGAATCCAAATTCGCTCAAAAAATAGATCAAATGGTAAAAAAATTAAGGTAAACTTTTTCATAAAATGAATAATATAAAATTTAATCAATAATATACAGATGTAGAGAAACTGGACTTGTCAACTAAAAATGACTACCAATACTCATTTCATAATCACTTAATTCATATTTTTACAAAAAAATCTTTGACCATTTTTCTTGGATTTGTGACAAAAATGTCATAAAAACAAAGGTCACCACTAATATATAAAAAATATAAATATCAAATAATTAAATTAATTTAACAATGCAAATATTCCTTCATATTTCATCCATTATTGGCATTATTTGTATAAAAAGTGAGTACTCCTCAGTTCATATAACAGATTTACTCTTATTGTAATTATGCTATTTTTGTTACATGGAGTTATCAAAGCTTCTATTACTTGTAATTAGGAGCTTTGAAGGCAACACAGTTTAAACGGTTTAACTCTGTTACTTTTAAAAAAATGTCTTGAAGTTCAAGGAAAGATTAAAATGAAATTAAAACATCTGAGCACTGCAATGATTTTAGCAACGCTGCCTGCAACTGGGGTTTTTGCAGCAGCATTAGATCGCTCTGGACAATCCATCTCTGCATTTTTGCAGCCTGGTAATTACTTTGAAGCTGGAATTTCTGTTTTAGACCCAGATGTAGCTGGTAAAGAAGCTGGTACAATTAAAACAGGTCGTAATATTGGCGATATGGGAGATGACTATTATTTCCCTAGCGCAGCCTTAAAACTACAACTTACTGATAAATTCTCTTTTGGTTTACTCTATGATCAACCATTTGGGGCAGATGCAGAATATTCTGGTAATAATGCCTTTGTAGCAAGCCCATCAGATCCAATTCTTGGCACTTTACCAATTACAACTGGTGCTTTAGGTGGTACTCAAGGTGCAACTTCTGTTGAAGTTGATAGTCAAAATATTTCGATGATTTTTGGTTTCCAACCTACCGAAAACTTTAATTTCTACGGTGGTGGTGTATATCAAACAATTAAAGGAAATGTTCATTTAAGAGGTTCTGCATACAGCTTATATAATGGCTATGATGCTTCAATTCCTGAAGATGGAGCAGCTGGCTGGTTAGCAGGGGCCGCTTTCCAAATCCCAGAAATTGCACTTAAGGCATCGATTACATACCGTTCAGAAATTGACCACAAAATTGATGCAGATGAAACAATTGCACTTGCAGATTCAATTACAGCCAATGCTGGAGCACTTGGGTCAACTATTGGACAATTAGTTGCAGCTGGTCAGTTAACTCCAGCTCAAGCTGGAGCGATCCAACAAACAATTGGTAAAGCTATTGCTGCTAACCAATTAGAAGGCAAGACTACAATTACTACCCCTCAATCTGTAAACCTTGATTTCCAGACAGGAATTATGGCAAATACAGTCGCATTTGCGAATGTACGCTGGGTAAATTGGAAAGATTTCGCAATTCGTCCATATAAATTTGGCAAAGTATCAGAAGCTGTAGGTCCAATAGCAACTCCTAGCCGTCCAAATGGCTTTAATTTAGTGGAATATTCTGATGACCAATGGTCTGTGAATGCTGGTGTAGGTCGTAAACTTAACGACAAGTGGGCGGGTAATGTTTCGGTAGGTTGGGACTCTGGCGCAGGTAATCCTGTAACAACTTTAGGTCCAACTGAAGGTTACTGGAACGTAGGCGTAGGTGTTCAATACAGCCCTACTCCACAAACCTTTATTGCTGGCGGTGTAAAATATTTCTGGTTGGGCGATGCAAAAGCACAAACTGGAGCCCAAGCTGGTAGCGATGACTACTATGTTGCAGAATTCTCTGACAACAACGCTATCGCTTATGGTTTAAAACTTGGTTATAAATTCTAAGTTTAAAAACTAATCTATATAAAAAAGGCGCTTAAAGCGCCTTTTTTATTATTTATTCTCAAGCTGGGATTGTACGCTGTGAAACTGAACGGATTGCTTCTTTTAATGCATCGTAACCGTGGATAGCTGGAAACTGAGGAAACTCAGCAATCACATTTGCTGGTGCATCAAATAAGAAACCATGGTCCGCTTCACCAAGCATGGTTGTATCGTTATACGAATCACCTGCAGCGATTACACGGAAATTTAAGCCATGCAGTGCTTTAACAGACTCACGTTTTTGATCGGGTTGACGTAGTTTATAAGCGGTAATCATACCTTCTTCATCTGTCTCTAACTTATGACAGAAAATTGTTGGCCATCCTAATTGCTTCATTAAAGGATGCGCAAATTCATAGAAGGTATCTGATAAGATCACGAGTTGGAAATGCGTACTCACCCATTCAACAAACTCTTTTGCCCCCGGTAATGGCCCCATCTCAGCAATGACTTCTTGAATGTCGTTTAAGCCTAAACCATGTTGTTTTAAGATATTAAGACGCTGAGTCATTAAAACATCATAATCCGGAATATCACGAGTTGTTGCTTCGAGTTCTTTAATCCCTGTTTTTTTAGCGAAATTGATCCAGATTTCAGGAACTAAAACCCCTTCAAGATCTAGGCATACGATTTCCATGAATGCTTCCAACGTTGGTTAAAAATTGCTGTATCATACCATTAAGATTTTCAGTTTTGCGTTGTTATTGATCAAATCAATTTTATTCATAAGGATCGAAATTAAAGTGCTAAGCACTTTATCAACTATCCTTTAGAATATTTTTCATAACTCAATGCGCCCAAGCCTTTTGCCAGGAACACACATGACCGTTATTCCGACTATTGATATCGTAGATGCTCTTGCTGCTGAATATGCAACCAAAAGCCCTCGAGAAATTTTAGAACTTGCCTTAAGCCAACAAGGTGAAATTGCAATTTCGTTTTCGGGAGCAGAAGATGTTGTGTTAATTGATATTGCTTCACGCTTAGGCAAACCTTTCCGTGTATTTAGTCTCGACACAGGCCGCCTGCATGCCGAAACTTATCAATTTATTGAAACTGTCCGTAAACACTACAATATCAATATCGAAATTTGTTTCCCTGAATCTGAAGCTGTTCAAAACATGGTAAACGAAAAAGGTTTATTCAGCTTTTTTACAGATGGGCATCAAGAATGTTGCGGTATTCGAAAAGTTCAGCCTTTACGTAAAAAACTTGCGACTTTAGATGGCTGGATTACGGGTCAACGTAAAGATCAAAGCCCTGGTACGCGTACAGAGATTCCTGTAGTACAAGCTGATGCTGGCTTCTCTGGCCCAGGTAAGCAACTCATTAAATATAATCCTCTAGCAAACTGGACAAGTGCTGAGGTATGGAGCTACATCCGTATGATGGAAATTCCATATAACCCTCTTCATGAGCGTGGTTTTGTTTCTATTGGATGTGAACCATGTACGCGACCTGTATTACCAAATCAACATGAGCGTGAAGGACGCTGGTGGTGGGAAGAAGCCACTCAAAAAGAGTGTGGCTTACATGCTGGTAATATGAAAAAGTAATTGGATATCAAAAAACCACTGGCAAATCAGTGGTTTTTTTTATGTCATGTTCCGTACACAAAGTCATATTTTCTCTACTCTAAACGCTATATACTTAATTTTACGGTTCTATAATTCTAATAAGAGCTCATATAAGGGCTTCTTAGAAAAATGCATGAGGCACAATGATTTATGCGTCCATTACACCCAATTGATTTCATTTTTCTGTCACTTGAAAAAAGACAGCAACCCATGCATGTCGGTGGATTATTTTTATTTGAAATTCCTGAAAATGCACCAGAAACCTTTGTACATGATTTAGTAGAAGATATTAAACGCTCAAAGAGCATTCCTATTCCGCCCTTCAATAACCGCTTAAGTGGTCTGTTTTGGGATGAAGATGAAGAATTCGATATCGATCATCACTTTCGCCACATTGCTTTGCCTCATCCTGGCCGTATTCGTGAACTTCTGGTGTATATTTCACAGCAGCATAGTTCACTAATTGATCGTGCAAAGCCACTTTGGACTTGTGACATTATTGAAGGAATCGAAGGCAATCGTTTTGCCATGTATTTTAAAATCCATCATGCAATGGTAGATGGTGTTGCTGGTATGCGTTTGATCGAGAAATCTCTATCAAAAACACCAGAAGAAAAACATGTTGTTCCTTTATGGTGTGTTGAAAGCAAAAGAGCTAAGCGTCTAAAAGTACCAACTCCAAGTACTAGTAAAATTAAGAGTATTTTAGGCGGTATTAAATCTCAACTCGACATAGCTCCAAAAGTTATGCACGAGCTATCTCAAACAATATTCAAGGAAATGGGTAAAAATCCTGATTATGTTTCTACTTTTCAGGCACCAGTTTCTATTTTGAACCAAAGAGTTAGTGCTTCACGTCGTTTTGCGGCCCAATCATTTGAATTAAGCCGCCTTAGAAAAATTTCAAAAGCATTAGGCGTGACGATTAATGATGTTGTCCTAGCTGTATGTTCAGGCGCTTTACGTGAATATTTGATTAGCCAAAACAGCTTACCTAAAAAGCCACTTATTGCCATGGTTCCAGCTTCATTACGTACAGATGATTCTGACATGAGTAACCGAATTACCATGATTCTGGCAAATTTAGGGACGCATAAAGATCAACCGTTAGAACGCCTAGAAATCATTCGTCGCAGCATGCAGAATTCAAAGCAACGCTTTAGCCGCATGACTGCGAATGAAATTTTAAACTATAGTGCGGTTGTTTATGGTCCGGCGGGATTAAACATCATGTCAGGAATGCTTCCTAAGCGTCAGGCGTTCAATTTAGTAATTTCCAATGTACCAGGACCACGTGAGCCACTTTATTGGAATGGCGCGAAATTAGATGCGCTCTACCCTGCTTCGATTGTCATGGATGGACAAGCTCTAAACATTACCATGACCAGTTATTTAGATAAGCTTGAAGTTGGATTAACAGCTTGTCGAAATGCTTTGCCGAAAATGCAAAACCTTTTGACTCATTTAGAAGATGAGATTCAACGTTTTGAAGAAATTATTGCAGAGAAACAGCTGAAACATCATTCAGCAAGTTAGAAAAAGTTAAGGGGCTTTGAATTGGCCCCTTATTTTTTGATTGTGCGGCACTGGTTAAGCAACTGATGACATACTGAACGAATCATTGCAGTTGTGATTGGTACTTCTTTACCTTGGTCATTCAACATATAGCAGCTATTTACTGGCGTGCTTTCTAAAACATGTTTAAGACCGTTGCTAATTAAGTTTTCACTTACATTCATGGGTTATACCTCTTATTGTTTGCTAAGACGTTTAATAGGGAGAACGTCTAGGGCTACTGTATGTAAGTAGTATTTAAAATTCATGAATGAAAGTAAAATTTCAGTTGTAACAAGGATTAAGCGATATCTTGTTACAACTTTAACTTAAAATGATATCGTATTGCTCTTGCGTATATAAATTTTCGACCTGAAATTTAATAACACGGTTAATAAAATGCTCTAAATCGGCTACTGCTGGTGCTTCTGCTGTTAATAATCGATCAATCACAGAAGGATGGGCAACAACAGTAAAGCCACTCGTTGACTCAAATGCGCGGGTATATCGTAATATCTCACGAAATATTTCGTAACACACTGTCTCCGCTGTTTTGACAAAACCCCGCCCTTGGCATGTTGGACATGATTCACATAACAAGTGTTCTAATGATTCACGAGTTCGTTTACGCGTCATTTCGACCAGACCAAGTTCTGACACTTGAGTAATTTTGGTCTTCGCGTGATCTCGCTCAAGCATTTTCTCGAACTGACGCATCACCTCTTCACGGTGAGTTGCTTCTTGCATGTCAATAAAATCAATAATGAGAATCCCCCCCAAATTACGCAGTCTAAGTTGACGCGCGATAACTTGAGTCGCTTCCATATTGGTTTTAAAAACGGTGTCTTCAAGACTACGACCACCTACATATGAACCTGTATTAACGTCAATCGTTGTCATGGCTTCAGTCTGGTCGATCATCAGATAACCGCCCGACTTCAAAGCTACGCGAGTTTGTAAGGCTTTTTGAATATCTTCTTCAACATTATAAAGATCAAATAGTGGTCGCTCGCCCGGATAATGAATGAGACGACTCTTCATATTCGGGACAAATTCATCTACAAACTCAAGCAGTTTTGCATGAATCTCTCGCGAATCTACATAAATCTTTGCAGTTTCTTCGCTTGCTAAGTCGCGAATAATACGTTGAGGTAATGGAAGTTCTTCAAAAATTAAAGAAGGAACAGCAACGTCGGTCTGTTTACGCTGAATGTACTCCCACAATTTGCTCAGATAGCACATGTCCTGTGCAATTTCTGCCTCATCCACACCTTCTGCAGCCGTACGGACAATCACGCTACCGGGTAAATTATGCTCAGATTGAATACCTTCAATAATATTACGCAGACGATCTCGCTCTTCTTCAGACTCAATACGCTGCGAAACACCAATATGGTTGCCATATGGCATTAAAACCAAATAGCGAGAAGGGATTGAAAGATCTGTACTTAGACGTGCACCTTTTGTGCCCAACATATCTTTCATTACTTGGACAGTAAGGGTTTGCCCAGGATGTAATAGCTCAAAGACATTTGGGGTAGGCTGCGAACGAGGCCAAACCATATCATTGATATGTAAAAAGGCTGTTCGAGACAAACCAATATCAACAAAGGCAGCTTGCATGCCCGGAAGCACTCGCACAACTTTACCCTTGTAGATATTGCCGACTAGACCGCGTTTAACTGTACGCTCGACATACAGTTCATTAACAGTTCCATTTTCGATTAATGCCACCCGACACTCCATAGGCGTGACATTAATAAGTAGTTCTTCTGACATACATAAACTCAAAGCATTATAAAATTTTTTATTAAAGAGTCAGAGAAGCTGTTAACTTTAACGTTGTCTAGTGTTCATCGACAATGCTATTCAATGAAGAATGATAACAACCCCTTATGTCTTTACTCTTTTGAATAACTGTGCAAATTCGTATAAAGGAAGTCCTACCACATTACTATAACTTCCTTGAATTTGGGGAATATATTGCGAGGCAATTCCTTGAATTGCATATCCACCCGCTTTTCCAACAGGCTCACCCGTGGTCCAATAATCTTCCATATCCTGTTTAGTCAGGTGCTGAAACTCAACTTGTGTTTGCACTACCTGACTTAACATTTGTTGTTGAGTCGCAACGCACAGTCCAGAAAACACATCATGCCAACGTCCAGATAATTGTTTCCAGATTTCAAAAGCATGATTTTTCGATTCAGGCTTACCAATAATTTGGCCATCAAGTCCCAGACTTGTATCGGCAGCAATAACAATTGCTTCTGGAAAAAGCTTCAATACAGTTTGAGCTTTTTCTCTAGCCAATCGTTCAACATAATGATGAACCAGCTCATTTTCATGAACAGACTCATCAATGTCAGGACTATAGATTTCAAAATCTAAGCCTAGCTGTTGCAACAGCTCCTTTCGACGAGGAGAGCTAGATGCTAAAACTATATGCGCCATTTTGCCAAACAATAATAGACGACTGGCCACGTGATGATACTTGTCATCAAAGGTTGCCAATGTCTAGCAATCGAAAAATGAATTCCACCCATCGTCTGTGTTACCCACATAAATGCTAAATGGGCAATAATGACCAGCGTTGCTATCGTCCATAAATTAACAAAAGTTAAAATACGGCGTTCCCGAATTAAAAAACGGGTAAGAAAAGTCACAATTACAAAACTTAAGGCATTGAGTCCTAAAGGCGCATCAAGCAGTAAGTCTGTAAAGATCCCCATCCCAAATGCAAACCAGACCCCACACCATGTTGGCTGACATACTACCCAAAATAGCATAATCATTAACATGAATAGTGGCCGCCATCCTGAAATATCATAAGATAGCGGATAAACCATAAGTACAGAACCCACAATAACGGAGAGAATAATTCCCCATAATGGATCTTTACGCTTTTCTCGTTTTAGTTTAGCGATCGGCATACGGCTGCTCCTTCGCTAATGATTCAGAGAAAAGTACAACTACATGATGGCCTGTTGCCAATTGTGCTGATGGTGTTACATCAATTTCAGCAAACTCACCTGAATTATGGCGTTTTATTTTAGCAACTGTACCCACTGCGTAACCTGCTGGGAAATGTTCACCCAAGCCTGAGCTAAACACTTTATCACCCACCTGAATATTCGCACTGGTCGGGACATATTCCATTTTTAAACGGCCCAAATCACCTGTACCAGAAACAATTGCCCGCATTCCAGTACGCTCAAGACGTACCGACAGTGAATGCTCTTTGTCTGAAAGTAGCATCACACGTGAGCTATGAGGATATACATTAATGATCTGCCCCATAATCCCCTTATCATCCAGAACCGTTTGACCGACCTTTAGATGGTCCGTAGAGCCTCGGTTAATAATGATGATATGACGTAATGGATCTGCATCTGTCCCAATTACTTCGGCAATTTCCATACGACCATCAATAATTAACGGTGTATCAAGAAGGCCTCGTAAACGGGTATTTTCAGCTGACAGTTCAGAAAGCTTCTGTAAGCGGACTTGAGCTTGTAAAAGCTCAGCCTGCATCGCTGTATTTTCACGACGCAGTTGTGCTTCAGATTTTGTTTGTTGATTCAGCCATTCTCTCGACAGTACCGGATAGCTAGCCAATGCATAAATTGGGTTATATGCAGCGTACAAGACATCCCTTGCTGGCTGAATTACATAAGGCATGCGCCAATCAAAGAAGAGCACAACCAAACATGTAATGACCGCAATAATGAACGAGCGGAAAGATGGCGGCTGTCTTGAAAAAATATTCGGTTGCACCGCCTAATCCTTAAACTTAACCGACGAAAAGCATGTCATGGTTCGGGTTGTCGAAGAATTCTAATACTTTACCACCACCACGGGTTACGCAAGTAAGAGGATCTTCAGCAACAACAACTGGTAAACCAGTTTCTTGAGCCAATAACTTGTCAAGGTTACGAAGTAGCGCACCACCGCCTGTCAACACAATACCGCGCTCAGCAATATCAGAAGAAAGTTCAGGAGGAGTTTGCTCAAGAGCAGATTTCACAGCGCTTACAATGCTTTGTAATGGATCAGAAATAGCTTGAGTAATTTCGTCAGAAGTTACGGTAATTGCACGAGGCACACCTTCTGCAAGGTTACGGCCACGTACTTCGATTTCTAATGTTGTACCATCAGAAACAGCCATACCTACTTCTTTTTTAATAATTTCAGCAGTGGTTTCACCAATCACACAACCGTGAGCTTTACGAACATAATTGATGATTTGCTCATCAAAAACATCGCCGCCGATGCGTAAAGAGTCAGCATAGACACAACCTTGCAATGAAATAATTGCAATTTCTGTTGTACCGCCACCAACATCCACAACCATAGAACCACATGCTTGTTCAACTGGCATACCTGCGCCAATTGCTGCTGCCATAGGCTCTTCAATCAAACGAACATCACGGGCACCAGCATTAAATACTGCTTCGCGAATCGCACGACGCTCGACCAAAGTTGATTTACATGGTACACATACAACTACACGAGGTGCAGGTGGGAACAAACGTTTTTCGTGAACTTTACCAATAAACTGATTCAACATGGTTTCAGTCACTTCAAAATCCGCAATTACACCGTCTTTCATTGGACGAATTGCAGAAATATTCGCAGGCGTACGGCCCAGCATTTGCTTAGCATCTAGACCTACAGCAGCAACAATTTTTTGTGAACCACTGTGACGAATTGCCACAACTGTTGGTTCATTTAATATAATGCCGCGGCCTGGTGCATAAATAAGTGTATTTGCTGTACCTAAATCAATGGCTAGATCCGGCGAAAACAAGCCAATTAGTCGTTTTAGAATCACGGTTCGTTCTCAGTTAAACTTTCATGTGGATGCAAGGTGGCAACTTTAAACTAAATGTGATGATTTGAACAAGTCAATCGCTTATTATAACGCACGATATTTTGAAAATTTTTAATACTGATTAGGTGATGTTATGTCTACATCGGATGCACAGCATTCAGCAGATTTAAATGCACAAACAGTTTCAGCAATCGCCAATCTTGCTCGATTGTCGCTCAATGATACGCAATCTGCTGAATATGCTCAAAGTCTAAATAAAATTTTAGGCATGATGGAAACCTTAAAAGGCATTGATACGGAAGGCGTAGAACCTTTGAAAAGTCCTTTTGACAATCCTCAACCTTTACGTGCTGATGTGGTAACTGAAAGCAATCATCGAGATGAATACCAAGCAGTTGCGCCTGCAACTCAAAATGGTTTGTATCTTGTTCCTCGCGTGATTGAATAACTTTTACTCAATTAACCCATCTTCCCTATTTTGAATGTAAAGAAATTTTACTCATGACTGATTTACATCGCTTATCAATTCGTGAACTTGCTGAGGGCTTAAGCCAAGCGAAGTTTTCATCTCGCGAACTGACTGAACACTATTTAAAACGTATTGCTAAAATTGACCCACTGGTAAAAAGCTACGTGACAGTTACGCCTGAACAGGCGCTCGCAGAAGCTGACGCTGCGGATGCTGCATTAAAAGCAGGTAATGCAACCGCTTTAACGGGTATTCCTCTTGCGCATAAAGATATCTTTTGTACCAAAGGCATTAAAACAACTGCCGGTTCAAAAATACTAGACAACTTCATCTCTCCATACGATGCAACTGTTGTTGAAAAAACTAAAGCAGCTGGTCTTGTCACTTTAGGTAAAGTGAACATGGACGAGTTGGCAATGGGTTCAACTTCAGAAAGCTCGTATATTGGTGCAACAAGTAACCCATGGGCACTCGACCACGTTCCTGGTGGCTCATCAGGTGGTTCTGCTGCGGCTGTAGCGGCTGATTTAGCACCTTTTGCAACAGGTACTGATACAGGTGGCTCAATTCGTCAACCTGCGTCATTCTGTGGCTTAACTGGCTTAAAACCAACCTATGGTCGTGTATCTCGTTTCGGGATCATTGCTTATGCATCATCTTTAGACCAAGCGGGGCCAATGGCACGCTCTGCTGAAGACTGTGCTTACTTAATGAATGTAATTGCGGGTCACGATGCAAAAGACTCGACTTCGGTTAAAAAAGAAGTTGATGACTACGTTGCAAACTTAAACAACACATCTGTAAAAGGTCTACGCATTGGTATTCCTAAACAGTACTTTAACGTTGCAGGTTTAGATGCCGACGTAAAAGCTCGTGTTGAAGAATCATTGAAAAAGCTTGAAGAAATGGGTGCAACGCTTGTTGAGATCGACCTCAACATGACTGAAGCCTATGTTCCAACGTATTACCTCATCGCGCCAGCAGAAGCATCATCTAACTTGTCACGTTACGATGGTGTTCGTTACGGCTACCGCTGTGAAAACCCAGCTGATTTGATGGATCTTTACAAACGCTCTCGTTCAGAAGGTTTCGGTCCAGAAGTTCAACGTCGTATTCTCATTGGTACTTATGCGCTTTCTGCGGGTTATTACGATGCCTACTATGTAAAAGCTCAAAAAGTACGTCGTTTGATTCAACAAGACTTCTTAAAAGCATTTGAGAATGTGGATGTGATTGCTGCTCCTGCTGCGCCAACAACTGCATATAAAATTGGTGCGAACTTAAGCCCAACTGAAATGTATTTAGGCGATATCTATACCCTTGCAGTGAACTTAGCAGGCTTACCAGCGATTAATGCTCCTGTTGGTTTTGATAAAGACAGCTTACCTGTAGGCCTACAATTAATTGGTAACTACTGGTCAGAATCACAATTGTTGTCGATTGTTCATCAATACCAACAAAATACCGATTTCCATACTCAACGTGCGGCAATTGCTGAGGAGAATGCATAATGGCTGAAGCTCAAAAGTTGAAATTGATTGACGGTTGGGAAGTCGTTATTGGTATCGAGATTCACACTCAGCTTGCAACCAATTCTAAAATTTTCTCAGGTTCATCAACTGAATTTGGTCAAGACCCAAACACACAAGCAAGCCTTGTCGACTTGGCTATGCCGGGTGTACTCCCTGTTTTGAATGAAAAAGTGGTTGATCTTGCTATCCGCTTTGGTTTGGGTATTGATGCATACATCGACCAAGCATCTGTGTTTGCACGTAAAAACTACTTCTACCCTGACTCGCCAAAAGGCTACCAAATTAGCCAAATGGACAACCCGATTGTAGGCTTAGGTCACATCGACATCCAACTTGAGGATGGTACGACTAAACGTATTGGCGTAACTCGTGCTCACCTTGAAGAAGATGCTGGTAAATCTGTACATGACCAATTTGAAGGCATGTCTGGCATTGACTTAAACCGTGCTGGTACACCTTTACTTGAAATCGTTTCTGAGCCCGACATGCGTTCGGTTGAAGAAGCAGTTGCTTACATCAAAGCGATTCATACATTAGTACGTTGGTTGGGTATTTCTGACGGTAACATGGCAGAAGGTTCATTCCGTGCGGACTGTAACGTATCTTTACGTCGTCCAGGCCAACCTTTTGGTACGCGCTGTGAACTTAAAAACCTCAATTCATTCCGTTTCATTGAGCAAGCGATCAATGTTGAAATTGAACGCCAAATGGAAATTTTGGAATACGGCGGAAGTATCGACCAAGAAACTCGTTTGTTCGATCCAAACAAAATGGAAACGCGCTCTATGCGTTCTAAAGAAGAAGCGAATGACTACCGCTACTTCCCCGATCCAGATTTGTTACCTGTGATTATTGCTGATGAGCAAATTGAAGCTGCTCGCGCTGCACTTCCAGAGCTCCCTGCTGCTCGCCGTGCGCGCTTTATCGCAGACTTTGGTGTAACTGAGTACGATGCACATGTACTTACGCTCTCACGCGAAATGGCAGACTTCTATGAAGCTGTTGTGGCTGCTGCTGGCGGTGCGAAGCAAGGTAAAGTATCAGCAAACTGGGTAATGGGTGAATTCTCAGGTGCGTTAAACAAAGCTGGCCTAGACTTAGCAGACTCTCCTGTTTCTGCTGAACAACTTGGCGGCATGATTGCACGCATTATTGACAACACCATTAGCGGTAAGATTGCTAAACAAGTCTTTGGCTTTATGTGGGAATCGGAAGGTAAATCTGCCGATGACATTATTGCGGAAAAAGGCTTAAAGCAAGAAACTGACACTGGTGCAATTGAAGCGATCATTAAAGAAGTACTTGCAGCCAATGAAAAAATGGTTGAAGAGTACAAGTCTGGTAAAGAAAAAGCCTTTAACGGTCTTGTTGGTCAAGTCATGAAAGCTTCTAAGGGTAAAGCCAACCCTGCTCAAGTAAATGAATTAATGAAAAAATTGATTGGTTAATTTCATTAGCTAACTCAAAAAAAGCCTCGATTTATCGGGGCTTTTTTACATCCTTATGAAACATCCTTCGACTAAAGAATGTGCTTTTTGCTAAAAATCATACTTTCATTGTGCTAATTTAAATTAAAAATTGAAATCACATATATTTTAAATAAGAGAGATAAATCATGTCTAAAAAGATTCTAATGTTGGTCGGTGACTATGCCGAAGACTATGAAACTATGGTTCCATTTCAGTTCTTAACTGGTTTAGGTTATACCGTGCATGCTGTTTGCCCAAATAAAAAGAACGGCGACCATATTGCGACAGCTATTCATGATTTTGAAGGCGAACAAACTTATAGCGAAAAACGTGGCCACAACTTTGCGATTAACTATGATTTTGATGCCGTTAATACCGAAGACTATGTAGGTCTAGTTATTCCGGGTGGTCGTGCACCAGAGTATTTACGCATGAATGAACGTATTATTGAAATTGTACGTGAGTTCGATAGAGTGAAAAAACCGATAGCAGCCGTATGCCATGGCGCTCAATTACTCGCAGCGGCAGATATATTACAAGGCCGCCTCTGCTCAGCTTATCCAGCATGTTCTGCCGAAGTAAAATTGGCAGGGGGACAATACGCAGATATTGCTGTGACTGAAGCAGTTACAGATGGGCATTTGGTGACTGCACCTGCTTGGCCTGCACATCCAGCTTGGTTAGCTCAATTTGTGAAAGTTTTAGGGGCTACAATTACGATCTAAAGAGATCTCTTTATCCCAAATACAATAAAGCCTGCTGTCAGATAGCAGGCTTTATTACTAAAATAGAAAACTAGATTTTTATCTTGTAATCCCTAATTTATTCCAAATTTCTGGTGTTAAAAACGTCGTCACTAATTTATTTAAATCGATATAACGCAATGTACCTTGTAACTGCTGTTTAACGGCAGGGGCTTTAACAATATCTTCACCCGCACTTTGACCTAACTGTTGAAAAGCCTCTCCAACCGCCTTCACACCTTCAGCCTGAATTACAGCTTTGGTCTGAGCAGAACATTGCTCCACAATCACACGTTGTAAAACCTGTGCCAGTTTTTGGTCTAACTGATCTTTTTGCTCGGGCGTTACATTACTAAATGCTTTTAAATCTGGATGAGCTGCTAAAGCTGTAAATGTCCATTGAAGTACAGTAGTTTTGTCTGAAGCCGTTGTAGCCTTAACCAAACAATCACTGAGCTGATCAACCGTTGGTCCAGCCATCGCAATTTGAGTAGTCCCCAACACAGCAGCAGCCACACATATTGAACGGCTCAGGTGTGAAAACTTACGGCGAACAATAGCGTAAAGATGATGTGACATAGGTCTGGCTCCAATAAACAATCTGTTCTTTTTATCACAGAGTCACTAAAGTTACCTGTTATGACTCTGTAACCACAAAATATTTATTTCACCACAGACTCTATTAGATCAAGCTCCCACACCCCACCTGCTGCCAAGCCTTTGCACATACCTGTCCACATATCCTTAGTATGTACAAAACTCTTGCCATCCCAGACCCACTCTTCACTTGCCCAGCAATCGCCTATGCCTCTTCCCTTTTGAGCACTGCTGATCATACCGCTATCAAAATCTGAAGCGGACTCAGTCACAAATGTTGCCTTACCATTTAAAGACTCATCTAACACCCAAGCACCATATCCTTCGTTATAGGCGCCTCTCCAGCACAACGTAGTCGCCAGAACTTTCTTATTGGTTAGTTTATATAACTCAATTTTCTGTGGTTCAGCTCCATCGCTATTACCACCATAAACGCCTTCACAAAAGCCGTCTTCTTTCGGATTCGGTTTAGCAGCCATCAAACTACGGTGTATTGCTTGATACTGTTTATTTTTAGGCAGTAAAGTTAAATAAGGTTTGTTTGAAGTCTTAATACGTTTAACAAGTAGTTTTGGCTCAGGCATAAGCACTTTGGTTTCATTGGCATTACCCTTTTTAAGCAAAGCACCAACAGTTCCGATACGCCTCTGAAAATCATCCATTTTTAATAACACAGCAGTCATTCCAGCATCGGAAATTTTCCATTTATGCTGTGCATTTTTAAATACAATTTCGGACTTCTGTTTGGATTGCTGTAGTACAGCATTGACTTGCGAGCTGTTGAGTTTACCCATAAGTGGTAACTCAGTACCATCTACAGTCACAGCGCCTAAATCTTTGCCATTTATATAAAAATGAATATTTTTAAGCTGGTTGGCTGGCAAACTTTGCTCATAGTCTGATAAAGCAAATTCAGCTTGCACAGGTTGTTTTAGCCCTGCTTTACGCACCAATAAAAGTGATGCTGGATTATCACCATTTTCTTCACTTTGATAGCCTGCGGCTTTACATGTACCCGTATTGCTACACGAGATTTCCCACTCTTGGTGTGAAAATGAAATACCTTTGATTTCTTGAGCAAAACCATAAGAACCAATGAATGATAAACAGCAAATTGAAAGGACTTTCTTCATTTTTTCATGTCTCTGCTGGTCTGTTTTATTATGAAGTTAAAAACAGTTTTAAATTTTGAATTGCCTTATAGTTTAAAAGAATATGTTAGATTTATATAAGATTTAAATTGATTACTTTCTAAAAATGAAAAAACTAAATTTTTTATTATGCACAGCATTGGTCAGTCTAACTTCAACTGTTTATGCAGAAGTAAAAAGCTTTACTCCCCATTTTCCAAAGTTTTATAGCTCTGCTGCAACCCGCAAAGCAGATAATCAATTCTACGCTCTAGGAGAGGCAAAGTTTTTAAACGGCGTTACAGTCCCGTTTTATGGTGTTACAGCACAAAGCCCAACAGAGAATGGTTTACTTAAAGACTTTGAAACCTGTACACCTAAAAGCTGCCATTTTAATTTTAAAATCGATGCTCAACATGCAAAACAACTCAAGCTTCTTGCATTACCTGAAACAGGTTTGGTGCTCGTTCCAAGAAATTGGCAAGATGTGCAAGCAAATGCAGGCGCTAATGGGACTGGTTTTGCTCTAATAATGAGTACAGATCAAAAACGAGCAATAGAACTCTATGATTCTTCATTTTGTGTTGGCTGCGGACTACCAAATGCAACGCTCTATTTCCCAGAGTTATTAAAAGAAAGTCTTGAAAATGAATTCGGTGGCTATAAAGATCCTAAAAAACTAATTAACATTGTTCATCCTTCTAAGAAAGTAGCTTTTTTTAGTTATCAAATTCCACAAGTGAACAATAAAACGCATGGTATTGCTAAATATTATGATGAAGACACTTTTAACTATAAAGAAATTCAAGTCACCTTAGATAAATCGCAGCAGTCTTTGGTTGGTCCTATCCTTAATTTTTATAATGCAACGCACTAATCCAATAATTAATAAGAAAACCCGCTTTCGCGGGTTTTCTTATTCACCAAATAGTTACCCGCTTCTCTGGTGGTAAATACATCTGATCATCTTCGTTTATTTTAAAAGCCTCATAAAATGGTTTTTGATTCATTAAAGCTCCATTGCCACGCACTTTATCAGGAGAGTGAGGATCTGTTTTTAAATAGATAATCGCTTGAGCTTCGCGGGTTTTCGCACGCCAAACTTGAGCCCACCCCATATAAAAACGTTGCTCACCAGTCCGTCCATCAATTACAGGGGCTGGCTTACCATCTAATGCAATTTGATAAGCCTTATAGGCAATTGCTAACCCGGAGTTATCTGCAATGTTTTCACCTAATGTCAATTCACCATTAACATGATAACCAGCAATCGGTTCATAACGGTTATATTGTTCAATCAACGCTTGTGTTTTAGCTTTAAAATGCTGATGATCTTCAGCATTCCACCAGTTTCTCATATTGCCCAATTCATCAAACTGACTACCCTGATCATCAAAGCTATGACTAATTTCATGGCCAATCACAGCACCTATACCACCATAGTTCACTGCATCATCTGCCTTTATATTAAAAAAAGGTGGTTGTAATATCGCTGCTGGAAATACAATTTCATTCAATGATGGATTGTAATAAGCATTCACCGTTTGTGGTTTCATATACCATTCATCACGATCAACCGGCTTACCCAATTTATTAAGTTCATATTGGTATCTAAACTCACTTGCACGAATTATATTTCCAACTAAATCATTTTTAGCGATGTGCAGACCAGAATAATTACGCCACTTTTTTGGATAACCGATCTTTATTGACATGTGAGAAAGCTTTTTACGAGCTTGTATTTTCGTCGCAGGACTCATCCAGTCCAATTCTGTAATGCTTTGGTCATAAGCACGAATCAGATTTTGAACCAATAATTCTATCTGTTGTTTTTTCTCAGCAGGAAAGTATTTTTCAACATAAAGTTTACCAATACCATCTCCCAGAACCTTATCAACAAGCTGTACACCCCGCTTCCAACGTGTTTCTTGTTCCGTAATATCTCGAAGTGTCTTGTTATAAAAATCAAATTTATTATCTACAAAAGCGCTATTTAGTAATGGAGAAAAATTATTTATCAAATGCAATTTAAAATAAGCTTTCCATATATCTAAGGGTGTATCTTGAATAATTGTATTTAAGCCCTGAAAGTAGTCTGGCTGATTTACCTGAATAGTATCAATTTTTCCTTTTAATTCAGTTGCTGTTAGATAACCTTGCCAATCAAATACAGGTGTTAGTTTATATAAATCTTTGATTTTGTATTTATTGTAGCGTTTTGCAAGATTACGATTTTGTACATTACTCCATTGTATTTTTGCCAACTGAGTTTCAAGTTTTAAAATTTCCTGAGCATGTTGTGCTGCTTGCGAGTCTCCAGCAAGTGTTAAAGTTTTTTCAATATACTTTAAATAATGTGCACGAGTTTCAATAAATTTTTTATCATCTTTCAAATAATAATCACGGTCAGGTAGACCCAAACCACTTTGCTCCAATCCAGCCACCATTTCAGTAGATTGTTTCATATCCTGTTCAATGCTTAGACGGATTGGGCTATTGACATCAATACGAGCAAAATGTGCCATTAAAATTGCAATTTGATTCTTATTTTTCAATTTATCAATTTGATTTATCTCTTTTTTTAGAGGACTAACACCTTGCTTTTCAATACTTTTTTCATCCATAAAGCTAGCATATAGAGTAGCTATTTTCTGCTCTAAACTACCATCCACCCACTTTTGACCAGAGAGCTCTTCTACAATTCCATGTACTTGGCTGATTGATAACTCACGGAGCTGATTAAAAGCTCCCCAACTTGCTTTATCAGCTGGGATTTCAGTATTTTTTAACCAAATACCATTTACATGTGAATAAAAATCGTTCTTTTCATTAATAGAGGAATCAATATATTGTTGATCTATACCTGATATTTTTTTGATTTGAGAATTTGTTACTAATTCCGCACGTACCAAATTAGCAGAAGTCATAAGTGCAATCGTAAGAGCACTTTTAAGTAAAATAGATTTCAAAGACTTAACCTCATATTTAAATATTTAATGATCTAAAACAATGGTTTAAAGTGATTATTTTTTATTAATTAAGCGAATGGCAAAATTAAAACCAATATAGAAGCAAGTTTTATACCGCGAAAATATAATATTTTCAAAAATATATTTTTATATAAATCAAAATTATAAACGAAGAAACTTACCAAATCTTTTATTCTACTAAATACTTAATATTCTAAAGATGCCATGGCTTGAACCAAGGCATCTTTCAGAGATATGATTACTTTTTAATCTAAAATTTTCTCAAATATTCTTAAACGCTTATAAATTGAAAGCAGTTCAATAATCGTTTTCCATGAACTAATTAAATATTGGAATGATTCACGGACTTTATCAAAAACATTACCTATTTGCGTAATTAAACCCAATGTCATTTTACCTGCGGCAATAGAAGGGAATAAAACAACTAGACTATATAAAATATCTAATTGGATATACCAAATACTAACTAAATTAAAATAAGAGTAATGCAGATATAAACGGAAATAATTCAGCCTAACACTTGAGAACAATTCTCTTAATGTTTTTGGCTGTGCACGCTCCTCATGATCCTCACCATAGACAAGTTCTTTACGATAGGCTGCTTCTACTTTTTGATTATTAAACTGTAAACCAGGTAATTTAATACCAACCACCATTAATAGAACAGTACCAAAAACAGCCCATACAATTGCAGCCCAGACCAATGAATGATCAATTTCACCTACAATAGGCAGTACTCTAACTTGTTTAGAAAGTTCAAAAAGAATAGGTAAAAAGGCAATTAAAACCATTATAGCCTTAACAAAATTTACTCCGAGGTCTTCTAAAACAGAGGCGAAACGCATGGTATCTTCTTGAACACGCTGTGAAGCCCCCTCGATATGACGAAGCTTTTCCCAATGCTCTGTGTAATATTCATTCATTGCTGTACGCCAGCGGAATACATAATGACTAGCAAAAAAAGCATTAATAACAGCTAAAGTCACACCGACCATCGCAATTAAAAGAAATGTAACTGTTCCCATATAAAGTTTATTAATATCACCACCACCGTGATCTAACATACTTTGAATGAGATTATAAAAAGGCCCATACCATGCATTAACAGCTACACTAACCTGAACGCTAAACCAGATATTGAATAAAATAAACGCCGAGCCCCACACAGACCAACGTTGCCAAGGGTTATTCGATATAGTCCTCCAGAAACCAGCAAAAAGCGCAGTAGAGACTAAAAACCAAACATAAAACCATAAGAAAGTGGGAGACCAAAAACGGCTCACACCTAATGGTGGTTGAACATCATGGTAGCCCTTAGCAAAGCCGATAAAAGTTCCCCATGTGTTCCCACCTGAGTACCAGAGCACCATATTGAGCGCGATCCAAATGACCGCAGATATAAAAAAATACCTTGGTGATGGAAAAAATGATTTGAACATTGAGCGTGGATATCCCTATATTTCTTCAAATTTACAATGAAAGGAATACTAAAACCTAAACCTTAAAATTGTGAAGGGTAAAGTTTAGAGAATTGTCAGTTTTTCCTGTTCCATTGAAGGATTTGATCGTTTTTTTGTAAATTAATCCCTTTTTTGGCAATTTAATCCATTTAAATTACCTTGTATATGACTCTCGATAGAGCCATATACAGCTTTTATAACACAGTGATATCAGAGATTAAATCTCTTCTTTACGAACAATATAGCCTTCTAATTGCATTGCTTGAATGAGCAAATCTAGGTCTGAGGCACTCTTTAACTCTACATCAACGCTTACAGCGCTTTCTTTGGCACGGCTTGTTGCCGCAAAGCGTTCATGACGTAGTTCATAAATATTACCACCTTGCTCAGCAATAATGGCCGTCAAACGAGCTAAAGCACCTGGATTGTCCGGTAATTCAACACGAATACGAACCATACGGCCTGTACGGGTTAAATGGCGTTGTAATACAGAGACCATAACACGTGTATCAATATTTCCACCCGACAGCACCACACCTAATTTATGACCTAAAAACAGATTGGGACGCGACATAATTGCAGCAATACCTGTCGCCCCTGCTCCTTCACATACTGTTTTTTCAATATTAAGTAATAGTGCAATCGCTTCTTCAATCATGTCCTCAGTAACAACGACAATGTCATCAACATATTCTTTAGCAACTTGGGTCGTAAGCTCACCTGGAGTTTTTACCGCAATACCTTCAGCAACAGTAGAGCCCATTGAAACCGCATGTTGATAATTGCAAAGTAGTTTTGCCATACTTGGGTATACAACTGACTGCACCCCAATAATTTTGATTTTTGGATTGATCGCTTTAGCAGCAATTGCAATACCAGAAATTAAACCACCACCACCAATTGGCACAACCAAAATATCCAGATCAGGCACAGCCGCAAGCATTTCAAGTGCAATGGTGCCTTGACCCGCAATAATTTCAGCATCATCAAATGGGTGGATAATCGTTAAAGATTCTTCTTGCGCAACACGGTGCATTTCAGCAGCAGCTTCCGAAAAATCCTGCCCATGCAAAATAACGCGTGCACCATACTCACGTACTCGTTGTACCTTAACGTTTGGCGTAGATTTCGGCATTACAATAGTCGCAGTCACACCTGTCCGCTGAGCATGATAGGCTACACCTTGGGCGTGGTTGCCTGCCGAAGCTGCAATAACACCATGTTGTTTTTCTTGCTCAGATAAACACAACAGTTTATTCAGAGCACCCCGCTCTTTAAATGAAGCTGTAAATTGTAAGTTTTCAAATTTCAACCACATCTCAGCCCCTAAGGTTTTAGAAATGGTCTCTGAGAAAACAAAGGGAGTTTTTACAACCAAACCTTCCAAACGCTCTGCGGCAGCATGAACATCATCTAATGTTGGAAAGCCATTTTTAACCTGTTGCTGTATCATTTATCCAGTCAGCCTCAATACACTACAAATCAATTATTTTTTAAAAAACGGCAACAATATTTCATATTAACCATTAGAGTTTTCAGCATATCCAACATGTCTCTAATATACAAAAAATTTTATTCTAAAAATTGAAGATTTAGACTTCCATAAAAAAAGCTCTTTGTGGGCTTTTTATATAATTTTCAGAATATTAACGTTTATTTATTGGCTTTGAGCACTCAAGCCCTCCGTAGACATATTTTGTTCAGCTATTTTTTCATCAATAGCAAACTGAATATCAGAAAGCTTGGCATTAGCTGCATCTATACCAGATTTCATAGTAGCTTCACGGCCTTTGACATCAAAAATATGTGCTTTTTCTCTTAAATCTGGCTGAATAACAACATCTGCATATTGTAATTCTTCTGCTGCCAAACGCCCTTGCATGATATTAATATTCTGGTTAAACAGTCCCCAGACATTCGATGTTTCTGTGTAAATAGGCTGAGCTAAAATATCAACTGCAATAATGACATCAGCCCCTAAATCACGAGCTACTTCAACCGGTACAGGACTCACCAACCCACCGTCTACATATTCAGATTTACCAATTTTAGTTGGCACAAACATACTCGGAATCGAAGCAGAGGCTCTTACGGCTTTACCGGTATTGCAGTAGTTAAATACGGTCTTAGTGCCATGCTTTAGTTCAGTTGCCACCACATACATTGGGATCTTCATTTTTTCGAGTGGCATGTTATTTACTTGCTGGTTAACGTAGTTCTCTACTTTTTTACCATCAAAAAAACCTTTTAAACCGATACTAATGTCACGGACATCGCCAGCTTTCATTTTTAAAGCAGTATCACGCAGTTCAGCAGGTGTTTTACCACTGGCATAAATTGCCCCAACAATACTACCCGCACTCGTACCTACAATAAAATCCGGGCGAATACCATGTTGTTCTAAAACTTCAATCACCCCTATATGAGCATAGCCTCGTGCCCCACCGCTACCCAATACAAGCGCAACAACAGGACGTTTTTGCATTTTTTTAATTCTTGCAAAAGGTTGATCGACAGGACGAGCATAAGCTTCTGTCGTTTGCGGTTTTAGAGCAGCAGACAAGTGTGTGGTGGTCTGGCATCCCGCCAACACCATAGAGAGTCCGAGAACCCACAATTTAAGCTGTTTCATGGCCCATCTTCGCACTATGAGGTTTAAGTTCGGATTGCAATTTTAGTTGCTACTTTCGTGAAAAGCTGTAGTGAATTTATTTAATTTGTCATGTTTAAAATTTAGACTCAAGTATTTTATTTGTCCCCTATATAAAAAAGGCCCCTTATGTATAAGAGGCCTTTTGAAACTTACCAGATATCTGAATCAACTTTTTTCTTCAATTCCGGATACTTGTCAATTTTAAACTCAGGCTCTTTAATGCCTCGTTTTAATTGCTCGCGGTAATCTTTTAACAAAGTACGTGCCATTGGCGTTAATAGTAAAATTGCAATCAAGTTAATGGTTGCCATGATACCCATAAACAAGTCAGCCATTGACCAAACGAGTGGAACACTACCGATTGCACCGAAGTACACCATCACCAATACGAAAATACGGAAGATGAACATGACTTTCGGGTTGTTATTAATAAACTGTACATTACCTTCTGCATAAGCATAGTTACCTAATACAGCTGAATAGCAGAATAAGAATAATAGAACCGCTAGGAAATCAGATCCCCAATGTCCAACTTGAGTTTCTAAGGCACGTTGTGTTAATTCAACACCAACAAAACCTGCGTCTTGGTAAACGCCAGAAACTAAGATGATGATTGCAGTACTTGTACATACAATGAACGTATCTACGAATACACCAAGCATCTGTACTAAACCTTGGTTTACAGGATGTTTTACATCAGATGCAGCAGCTGCGTTTGGCGCAGAACCCATACCTGCTTCGTTTGAGAACAAACCACGTTTAATACCTTGCATCATTGCCATTGACACTGCCGCACCGAAGAAACCCCCTGCCGCAGCATTGAAGTGGAAAGCTTCAGTCACAATCAGCTTTAAAATATCAGGCAAAATTGCATAGTTACTAATTGCAATATAAAGAGCAACGGCTAGATAAAGACCTGCTTTTAAAGGTACAAACATCTCTGCAAATTTAGCGATACGTTTAATACCACCAAAAATTGCCAATGCAACCATAACAACAAGCGCAAGGCCAACCCATGAAATTTCTAGATCAACACCACCTAAATGAGCAACAAGATTAGCTTTGTCCCAACCCCAAGCATGTGAAGAAGCATTCGCAATCGCATTAATTTGGACTGAGTTGAATACGAAACCGTAGGTAAAGATGAGTGCTAGTGCGAAAACCACACCAAAGGTTTTACTGCGTAAGCCTTGGGTAATATAGTAAGCTGGTCCACCGCGGAACTGTTTAGTCTTGTTATCTCTAACTTTAAAGAGCTGAGCAAGTGTAGACTCAATAAAAGCAGAGCTCATACCAAGTACAGCAGTTACCCACATCCAGAACACAGCACCAGGGCCACCAATTGCGATCGCAATTGCCACACCTGCAATGTTACCCACCCCAACACGGCTCGCAAGACCCGTTACAAACGCTTGGAAAGGTGTAAGTCCATGCTCATCTTCGCCTGCTGTACGACTACTTTTCATGACTCGGATACTTTGCAAGAACATGCGAATTTGCACGGCTCCTGTTAAGACCGTATAAAAAATACCGACAGCCAGCAAGAAGATAACCAAAAAGTCCCATAAAGGGTCATTAAAAAATTGTACCCACGACATCAGTGTGGCATTGAGTTGTTCATTCATACTCGGTCCGCTTACGTTCTTGCTAATGTGCTAATAGCACAAGCCAAAATACTGCAATAAACAAAAAAGCCCCTCAAAATAGGGACTTCTTCAGTACATTTAAGGAAAAACTTTTAATGTCACTTGAATAGCAATTACCGTCACAAGTTTAAGCAACATAATGCCCAGCACTAAGCCTTTGAAGGTAACATGAGAGAAAGTACCCTTCAGATAAAATGAATTCATCGCACCACTGAACATATTCCCATTTGGGTGAACAGAATGCATCGACTCGGCTACAAACTTGGAAACTAACAAATGACCACCGCTAAATCAGCTCGCTTAATGATTCCCATCAATTAATCGAGTTATAAAAATCTGGATTTAAGCCAATAAGCATATTTACATATACTTGAGAGCGAATGTCTAAAATGGATATGAATTTCAAAGACTGTAACGAGCCATCGCCATAACGCGGCTATCTGCGCCCTTTTCCCTCTGATTGGAAAAGAGTGCGTTTAGATCTGTACCAAGCTGTTGTATTTCTTGTGGCTCAGTAGTTGCGTGAGTTACGTTCATTTTCATGGTTGCAATGGTAATCGCCAATCCTTGTTTCATGAACTGCTTGTTGATGAGCGGTAGACTCATGTAAAGCTCCTTATTCCTCGTGTATTTCTCCATTTCTACATCCAAATCCTTTTTGTAAAGGGATTTTGTATGCAGCCATTTCTTTCCTAACATGAGTATGGAGAAATCATACCTGCGTAAAAAAGTCGGTATTATGCAGAAATTTAAAATTTTGTGTATGTTTTTCATTAAAAATTTATGTTATTTCAGATTGTTTTTTATCCAAAATCATCTGTTTTGTACTGTTTTTAAACATATTATACCTTTTTTTCAATTGAGTGATTTTTAATCCAACTGATGCTATAAATTTATTTTTATAGTCAAAACCATCATACTTTTTTGTCTATTTAGATCTAAAGTGGCATATTCACATTAGATTTAATTAGACATTATATCCAAACTAAACACATCATCATATCTTTAAGGATATCCCTTTTCTAATATTTTTTGCTTATAAATGAAGTACTTTCAAAACATGAAATTAAACTTCAAAAAAGTATTAAGTATTTAAGAAAAGATATAGGAGTACGCATGAATCTGGAACAAGTTCGTCTCGTTGATGAAGCTATCACTTCTCGACATTCTGTCCGCGCTTTTTTAAATACTCCAATTGAGCCAGAAGTCATTAAAGATATATTACGAGTCGCAAGTCGAGCACCTTCTGGAACGAACACCCAACCATGGAAAGTCTATGTGGTCACAGGTAAAAAACGTGATGAAATGGTTGAACGTGTCTGTGCTGCACAAATTGAAGTTTCAAAAAATCCTGAGCTAGCAGAACAATATAAAGAAACTTTTGCCTATTACCCTGAAAAATGGATATCCCCTTTTATTGACCGCCGCCGCGAGAATGGTTGGGGACTCTACGGTTTACTCGAAATCAAAAAGGGCGAAAAAGAAAAAATGGCTGAACAGCAGCTACGTAATTTTAAATTGTTTGATGCACCAGTCGGCCTTTTCTTTACCGTAAATAAAACGATGGGAATCGGTTCTAAAATGGATATCGCAATGATGATCCAAAACGTGATGGTCGCTGCCAAGGCACGTGGTTTAGATACATGCCCACAAGCAGCTTGGAATCATTTTCACCCTATTGTTTTAGATATAATAGGTGCATCAGATGACGAAGAACTGGTATGTGCAATTGCATTAGGTCATGCCGATCCTAACCACATTGTAAATACCTTTATTACGCCTAGAGAACCTGTTGAAAATTTCACAGTTTTTCTAGACGAATAAGCTATAAGTAGCCATTCTCTAAAAGCTATGAGAATGGCTTGGTTTTGACCTGTTGTGTCGCTTTCAATACGACAATAAAACCACTTAGTGTAAATAACACCATCATTACGCCCATATTGAGCGATGCGGACCAAATCAGGAAGTTAAGAAGCACGCCACCTAAAAGGCCACAAGCGAATTGCATACTTCCCATAATTGCACTTGCTGTCCCAGCGCGAGCACCTTGTTTGGACATTGCTAACGCCATAGCATTTGGGCCTGTTAAACCAATACCCGAAATAGCTAAAAATAACCCTACCATAACCAGCCATAAAGGCGCTGCAGGGATTAAACCAGCAATAAATACAATGATGGCTCCAGTCACTTGCACAAGGGAACCCGATTTTAAGCGTTTGGTAATTTCAACACGTGTTGTTAAATGCTTGTTTAAAGAAGACATCAACATAATGCCAAAAGCATTTAGTCCAAACACGTAAGCAAACTCTTGCTGATTAAGTCCGTACTGATCCATAAACACGGCAGGGGCTGAGCTGATATAGGAAAACAATGCAGCCCCTGTTAAACAACCTGCAAACATAGGTAAGCGGAAACTCGCATCTTTGAAAATAGCTCCATATAAAGTCACCACTTGATAGAGCGATAGCTTAAGCCTTTTATCATTTGCCAAAGTTTCCTTAAAAAAGAAATGTACGCACAACCAACATAGTGCACCCACAATTGAAAGCGCAATAAAAATAGCCTGCCACGGAAACCAAATTAAAATCCATGCTCCGATCATAGGAGCCAAAATTGGTGCAAGCCCCATGACAATCATCATACTTGAGAAAGCTTGTGCAGAACCTTGAACGTCCAATTTATCGCGTATTGCTGCACGAGCCATGACTACACCAACACAACCACCTAAAGCTTGTAAAATACGGGCCGCAATCAAGCTCCATTCATTAGTAGCCATTACACAAAATAAGCTTGCGACTGCATAAAGCGCGAGGCCAAAGTAAAGTGGTTTCTTTCTACCGATACGATCGCTTAAAGGACCATAAACCAACTGCCCAATGGCTAAACCAAAAAAATAAGCTGGTAGTGTATTTGCCACCATTTGCGTACTTACCCCAAAATCATGGGCCATTTGTGGTAACGCAGGTAAGTACATATCAATGGATAACGGCCCTAAAGCCGTAAGTAAAGCGAGCAACATAATCCAGCCAATAGAGTATTGACGCTGGGCTGTTTGTTCAGACATAACGATATTTCATTTTTCACTCATTTGCATACAGACAAGCTTACACTGTCTATCGTATGATTTGTGCAACATTGGTGTAGAAATACACAAATCCTTTATCACTCAGGTTGATCAGCAAGGACTTCATTTGAAATCTTGGTTTAAACGCCTAAAAAGAGCGACTTATAACACAACATTTATGTATAACGTGCGAATGCTGATAGCCTTTTCAGGAACTGCTTTCGTGCCTTATTTTTTAGGCTATCAATTAGCAACTATTCCACTCACTTTAGGTGTAGTCGCAGCAGGTTTGAGTGATATTGATGATCGCTTTTCCGTGCGAATCATGAACCTAATTTATACTTATATTGGGTTCTTCGTTACCGCAGCTTCGGTACAACTACTTTTCCCCTACCCAATGGCTTTTGCTTTAGGGTTGATTGCCTCATGTATTGGCTGGATTTTATTAGGTTCGCTGGGACGTCGTTACGCCACCATTTCTTATGGCTGTTTGGTTGTTTCGGTCTATACCATGTTGGGTGTTCACCTTTTCGATCATTGGTATATTCAACCTGCTCTTTTAGTTGCAGGTGCTGCTTGGTATGGCCTCATTGCTACTATTAGCTTTTTACTATTTCCGGTTCGCCAACTTCAAGATAAACTCGCAGCGTCTTATGCATCCCTAGGTGACTTTCTATTTGCAAAATCAAATTTATTTGATGTAGATATGACTCCTGCCAGCTATCAGCAAAGTATGATTGAGCTGTCATTAGAAAATGGTAAGTTAATTACGATTTTTAATGACTTAAAAACAGCTTTATTGACTCGTTTAAAAGGTGACCGTGGGCAAAAAGATACACGCCGAAGCTTACATTATTATTTTGTCGCTCAAGACATTCATGAGCGTGCTGACTCAGCCCATATCGACTATCAAAAGTTAGCCAAAATTTTTCAGCACAGTGATATTTTATTTAGATTTCAACGAATTTTGGCGGTTCAAGGCAAAGCTTGCCAAGAGTTAAACGAATGTATTTTACAACGCAAACCTTATAACCATAACAAACGCTTCAAGCAGAGTTTTGAGAACTTAAGACTATCTTTAGAGAAACTAAGACGTGATCAGCATTATGATCTGTTATGGGTAAATGCTCTCTTCGCTTTATACCAAAATTTAAAATCTATCGACTCTCAGTTACTCAACTTAGAAACGGAACAACACATTCAGTCTGATAAAGTTAAACAAGCAGAGAACCAGCTTAAAGATGATGATTTACAAGGATGGAACGATATTGTCATCCGAATAAAGCAAAATCTAACTCCTGAATCTGTACTTTTCCGCCATGCTATTCGCGTCTCAATTGTTCTTTTTATTGGGTATGTGCTGATTCAAATGACCAATATCGAGTACGGCTATTGGATTATGCTTACAGCCCTATTTGTAAGCCAACCTAACTTCAACGCAACCAAACGTCGCTTACGCTTACGAATTGTCGGAACATTAGTCGGAATTATTGTTGGTCTTACCATTGTATTTCTCGTGCCTTCCGTCGAAGGACAACTATTAATGTTAATCCTGAGCGGGGTATTGTTTTTTGAGTTACGCAGTAAGCAATATGCTCAAGCAACCGCGTTTATTACAATTTTGGCATTAATTAACTTTAATCTAGATGGCTCGGCAATGGCTGCTGCCATTCCTCGATTTGTAGATACTTTAATTGGATGTGCCCTAGCTTGGTTTGGAGTGACATTTATTTGGCCAGATTGGAAATTCCGACGCTTACCTCGCAACATCAGACGTTCATTACAAGCTCAATGCAATTATTTAGCTGAAGTTGTTAAACAGTATCATGAAGGTCGCAATCATGCTCTGAATTACCGTATTGTAAGACGTGCTGCCCATAATACTGATGCCGAGGTTGCTTCACTTATTTCAACTTTAGCAACAGAGCCAGACTTTGACCCTACCCGTAAGTCAGATATCTTTGAATTTTTATGTTTAAACCATACATTTTTAAGTTATATCGCAGCACTTGGAGCACATCGGGAAAGTATTCAAGATCAAGCTGTTCTTAAACTCTTAGACCAAGCACTGGATGATATTCAGGGTGCTTTATTGAGAGATGAGATGCCAGATCTTACAGCACAAAATATGCTCCAGACGATACGTCAACGTTTGAGTCAAAATAATGAAGAGGACCAAAAATCACTCATTATTTTACAGCAGCTATCACTCATGCTTGGTGTATTGAACCGTTTTAGTATGCTAAAACAACGCCTAAGTCATGATCTTGATAATGATGCCAGCGAGCTTGCATCGTTATAAATTTGAGTCGGAAATTAGTATGAAATTGGCATAATATCCTTTCCTGACTTATGCCAATTAATGCTAAACTTAAAACAGTTTACAATTTGTTATTTGCACTATGACCGCGAAAACTTTATACGCTTATACGCTTCAGCCTGTTCCCTATGACGTGTCAGAAGCTGAACAACGTAATGCACAGCTTCTTATCTGGCGCAGTACTAATAAAATCAGCACAAAAATTTGGGCAATTATGGGTGTCGTTTTAGCCCTAGCTATATTAGGTCTTATTTTTATTAAGAACTACTCTACTGTTTTTTGCTGGGTTGCTATTGTTGCTGTAGTACTTTACTACCTAGGTCGTAAATACGGATTAGAGTGGTACGTTAAACGCAAAATGAATGAATTTCCGGTACAGGAAATCAAAGGTATTCGTTTAGGTGTGCAGCCTCATGGTATTGTGATGCGTCAACAAATGGGCTTACAAGAAGGCGTAGGTACTATTGGATGGAAAAATATCTACGAATGGTACAATACACCTGATTTTATTTTGGTCAATTTCAAAGTAAAAGATCCAAAAGGCCAAGAACAACAAGGTGCTTATATCCTACCTAAGCGCATGGATTCTAAAAACTTCTCGTTCAACACAATTCGCACACACTTAAAAGAATCTGTAGGCGAACCAAAAACCTTGTAATTCTAGATTTTATAAAAAGCCTCCTTAGGGAGGTTTTTTATTAAGCTAAAAATAAATGATAATGAAAATTAATATTATCTCCAAAATCCATATTATCTCCCCAATCTTCGGCTATACTTCGTTACAAGATCTCCATCATATTTACATTTTCGACCATGTTTAAAAAAATTTTATTTCAAATTCATTGGTTTCTGGGTATTACTGCTGGCCTAATCTTATCCATTATGGGTGTTACAGGTGCAATTTATTCTTATGACCAACAAATTTTAAAATGGGTGAATTCTGATAGTTATGTTGTTCAAGCTGAAAACACTCCAAAATTAACTCCTGCTCAGCTTTACCAGCATTTCAATACAACCCAACCTGAAATCAAAATTAATAGCATTACGATCGCCAAGGACCCAACCTCTTCTTCTGTGGTGAATATTGAAAAAGAAGGTGAACGCCGTGGCTATAATATGATGGTGAACCCTTATAATGCTGAGGTTCTTCCAGATGTTAAAGGCCGAAAATTGTTGTTACTCATACAACAAATTCATCGTAATTTAACAGCAGGTGAAGTTGGTAAACAAATTACTGGTGCCTGCGCACTCATGCTAATTTACTTCGTACTCAGTGGGTTATATTTACGTTGGCCTAAAAAGCACTCTGCTCGTCAATGGCTTGCTGTTAAACCGAAACTCAAAGGCCGGAATTTTATTTGGGATCTACATGCTGTTGTCGGCACATGGGTCATTGTTTTTTATCTTCTTTTCGCATGTACAGGACTATATTGGTCTTATGATTGGTGGCGTAGTGGCATGTTCAAAGTGATGGGAGTTGAACAACCTAAACGACAAGATCATGGCGCTGCTCCTCAAAATCAAAATCGTGGAATGCAGCAAGGTAAACAATCTGACCGTAATAATGATAAAAAATCAGAGCCTCAATTAGATAATACTCAACTCATTACAGCACTTAATCAAACATGGAGTGGCTTCAATAGTCAGGTTGGACGTGATTATTCGACTCTAACATTAAGCTTACCGAAAAAAGATGATGGAAAAATTGAGTTAAGCTTTGTCGATGCTACCCCACAACACGAACGGGCACGTAACCAAGCCATCTATAATTATCAAACTGGCAACATCGAAAAGATGGAGCTTTACGAAGACAAAAAGCTTAATCAAAAGATTATGAGCAGCATGTTACCCGTACACCGCGGTAGCTTCTTTGGACCAATTTATCAATTCGTTGCAATGCTTGCTTCTTTAGCAATGCCTTTGTTCTTGGTTACTGGGTGGATGCTGTATCTTAAACGCCGTAAACAGAAAAAATTAACACAGGCGGCTCGTCAGTCTTTAGCAGGACAATACATTGATCCAAATGCAAAGCCTTGGCTTATTACTTATGCAACTCAAACCGGCGTAGCTGAACAACTCGCTTGGAGTACGGCAACAAGTTTACAAGAGGCTCATCAACCTGTTCAGGTAAAACCTGTACAGCAGCTAACACAAACTGATTTAGAGCAACATCAACAGGTTTTATTTGTGATCAGTACTTATGGTACTGGTGATGCTCCTGATCTTGCTACAAGCTTTGCTAAGAAACTTTTAAAATTGAATGTGGATCTTAAGCACATCAACTATGCTGTTCTAGCGCTGGGCTCTAAAGAATATCCAGACACTTATTGTAGTTTTGGCCATGCAGTAGATGCTTGGCTTAAAGCAAATGGTGCCCATGCTCTCTTCAATACAATTGAAGTTGATAATGCAAACCCATCGGATATTCAAAATTGGAATCAATCTCTCGCTAAAGCAACCAAATTAGATTTACATGCTGTAAATCTGGAAAAAGTATTTGATAGTTGGACATTACAACAACGTGATTTACTCAACCCAAATAGCTTAGGTCAGCCTGCTTATAATATTGAACTTAAAGCAAATCATGAGGCGATATGGCAAGCGGGTGATATTGCTGAAATCCAGCCTGGTAATAGTCCTGAACGTATTCACGCTTTTTTGCAAAAGCATCATATTCTTAAAAATTCAAAAGTTGATTCACTACAGATTTCAATCGAAAAAGCGCTTTGGAATAAAGATTTAACTGGTGAAATTGAACCATTTGCCAATCTGGATCATTTATTAGAGCAGCTCCCTACTCTACCAACGCGAGAGTATTCGATTGCGAGTATTCCTTCTCAGCAAGTCCTTCGTTTGGTTGTTCGTCAACAATATGATGCGTCTGGTAATTTAGGTTTAGGTTCGGGTTGGCTTACTCAACATACACAAGTTAATAATGAAATTGCTTTGCGTATTCGTACCAATGAATCATTCCATCTTATTGATGATAACCGCCCTATTATTTGTATTGGTAACGGAACAGGTATTGCTGGCTTAATGAGCCTATTACACACCCGTACGCGTCATGATTACACTGAAAACTGGTTAATCTTTGGTGAACGTCAAAGAGCATGTGATTTCTTCTATGAATCGACCATTGAAGCATGGAAAACCACAGGAATGTTAAAGCGCCTCGATTTAGCATTTTCGAGAGATCAAGAACAACGCATGTATGTTCAAGATGTAATCCGTCAGAATGCAGCAGAATTAGTAAGCTGGGTAGAACGGGGTGCTGTTCTGTATGTATGCGGTAGTATTGATGGTATGGCAAGTGGAGTCGATCAAGCACTTATCGAAATTCTAGGTGAAGAACAGGTAGATGATTTAAGACAACAAGGCCGTTACCGCCGTGATGTTTATTAAAGATCAATAAAAACAAAAACCGAGTAATAGCTTAAATGCTTTACTCGGTTTTTTATTGCATTCAGAATGATTTTGCATACACTGTCTGCAATTTAAATTGCAACTCTAAGCACAATGCAAGTCAGTAAGTGGATCCGTATTTTCCTAGCAATCATTGGTTCGATTTTATTTCTAGATGGATTAGTTCTAATTTGTCTCAATAAAATTAATGTAGGCACCGTTATTCCTTTAATTTTAGGTGCTTTCCTCTGCCTATATTCCTTATTTTATTATCATTTAGAACGCTTTTTCTTCTATCACTATCGCTTACACACACTTTGGCGTTTTGGATGGTTATGCTTCTGGATATGGTTAATTGGCTTAGGCTATTTTTTTAGCTTTATTAAAGAAAATAAAGATACTTCAAATAATATTCCTCCAGTAAAAGCAATTATTGTCTTAGGAAGCGGTGTTGAGAATGGTCAGCCATCTACAATTCTTGCAAAACGTTTAGATACGGCCGCCCCTCTAGCCCTAAAACAGCAGCAAGCACAGATTGTTCTAACAGGTGGTCTTGATTTTTCAGAAAAAGAAAGCGAAGCATTGGTTATGTCTCGTTATCTTGAACAAAAGTATCATATCGCAAGAGATCAAATGATCCTTGAAGATAAAAGCACTAGCACAGACCTTAACTTAAAAAATAGTAAACCCTTATTAGAACAGCACCACATTACCTTAGAGCAGCCAATCGCTATTGTGACAAGTGATTTTCATATTCCTAGAGCAATAGCAATTGCAAAGAAACAGGGCTATACCCAAGTTTATGGGGTAGCGGCAGAAACACCATTAGCTACTCGTTACAATGCATGGTTACGTGAATATTTCGCAT
>NZ_JFYC01000013.1:0-114170 GCF_000588535.1 Acinetobacter sp. 742879
AAGTTTGAACGTAATAAGCCACACGTAAACGTGGGCACAATCGGTCACGTTGACCATGGTAAAACAACTTTAACTGCTGCGATTGCAACAATTTGTGCAAAAACTTACGGCGGTGAAGCGAAAGATTACTCACAAATCGACTCAGCACCTGAAGAAAAAGCACGTGGTATTACAATTAATACTTCACACGTAGAATACGATTCTCCAATTCGTCACTACGCGCACGTTGACTGCCCGGGCCACGCCGATTACGTTAAAAACATGATTACTGGTGCTGCTCAGATGGACGGCGCGATCCTTGTGTGTGCTGCGACTGACGGTCCAATGCCACAAACTCGTGAACACATCCTTCTTTCTCGTCAGGTTGGTGTACCTTACATCATCGTATTCTTAAACAAGTGTGACCTTGTTGATGATGAAGAATTACTTGAATTAGTAGAAATGGAAGTTCGTGAACTTCTTTCTACTTATGACTTCCCAGGTGATGACACTCCAGTTATCCGTGGTTCTGCGCTTAAAGCGTTGGAAGGCGATGCCGGTCAATATGGTGAGTCTTCAGTTCTTGCTCTTGTTGAAGCGCTTGACTCTTACATCCCAGAACCAGAACGTGCTATCGACAAAGCATTCTTAATGCCAATCGAAGACGTATTCTCAATTTCTGGTCGTGGTACTGTAGTAACAGGCCGTGTAGAAGCTGGTATCGTTAAAGTTGGTGAAGAAGTAGAGATCGTTGGTATTAAAGATACAGTTAAAACAACTGTAACTGGCGTAGAAATGTTCCGTAAACTTCTTGACGAAGGCCGTGCAGGTGAGAACTGTGGTATCTTACTTCGTGGTACTAAGCGTGAAGACGTACAACGTGGTCAAGTACTTGCTAAACCAGGTACAATCAAGCCGCACACTAAATTCGACGCAGAAGTATACGTACTTTCTAAAGAAGAAGGTGGTCGTCACACTCCATTCTTAAATGGTTACCGTCCACAGTTCTACTTCCGTACAACTGACGTAACTGGTGCGATCCAATTACAAGACGGCGTTGAAATGGTTATGCCAGGCGACAACGTTGAAATGTCAGTAGAATTAATCCACCCAATCGCAATGGACCCAGGTCTACGTTTTGCGATCCGTGAAGGTGGTCGTACTGTAGGTGCTGGTGTTGTTGCGAAAGTAACTGCATAATCACTTTCAGTGAAAAAAAGCGCTCTTTTTAGATCGCTTTTTTTATACTTAATTGTCTAACAATCATTATAAAGTCTGGCCCTAACTGATATTTCAATGTCCTTATTTACCCTTAACCCTTTTTATTAAATTTGTATGATAAGAATTAAGAAAACGAACAATAAAGTTTGAGTAACTAAGGTTACTTGCTAAGGAGCTTTGGGTATGAATGCTAAAGTGAATATTACGAATCGTGCAGGCGCAAGCTTTCCAGTACGTCGTATGAATTTTGACTTTAATGATGTACCAGAATATTGGATGAATGGTTCTGCTGGACTCACACATTTTATGACAGCATTGTCAGCATTGTTTCCGGCTGGTGAGAAATTCTTTATAGATAGTGTACGTGCAGTACGTTATCACCCAGCTATTAAAGATGATGAAGCACTCCAAAAAGAGATTAGTGCTTTTATTGGGCAAGAAGCAATGCACACTCAAGAGCATGTAAACTTCAATGCTTCTGCTCAAAAGTTTGGCCATGATGTAGAAACGTTAGAGAAATTTACCGATACGGCAATTCAAACAGCCATTAAAACTTTTGTAAAAATTGTCAAACCTTTCGGTATGACAAAAGAAATGGTTGACTTGACTGCTACAACGGCTCTTGAGCATTTTACCGCTACTATTGCGTCGCAATTATTGGTCAATAAGCACATTCAAGAGCTTATGACAGATGAGACGATGTCAACAATGTGGTATTGGCATGCGATTGAAGAAAATGAGCATAAAGCCGTAGCTTATGACGTGTACCAAGGTGTGTTTGGTAAAGGCATAAAAGCTTATGCGTTACGAACCAGTTCTTTAGTATTTGCTATGACTTTAATCTTTTTGATTCAGTCATCTTTTGTGCTTCGTTTATTAAAGCAAGATAACAAGTTGAATTTAAATGAACTATCAGTAATTTATAAATACGGATATAGCCCATCTAAAGGTATTATTAGTGGTATGGCTAAAGAAATGTTAGCTTACTTTAAACCTGGCTTTCATCCAAATGACCTAGATACCGTTGGTCTATTGAAAACATGGAAAGCAAAATTAGGTTTATAGATTTAATTCATGATTTATAAAGGGCCGATAGAGGCCCTTTTTTATTTTTCTACAACTATTTTAAAGAGATCATGGAGCAAATATTGCACCTTTATGTATCTATGAATGACCTCATCTGATATTTCTCTGTCCTCATCTGCACTTAATTGGTACATCGAAAGACGTATGATTATAAATATTAAGAAAATAAATAAAGTTATATGTGAATTAGCTATTCACTTAAAAGGAGTCTGAGATGAATGCTAAGGTAAATATTTCCAATCGTGCTGGCGCTAGTTTCCCTGTGCGTCGTATGGATTTTGAATTTGCTCAGGTCCCACGTTATTGGGCAAATTATGATCCAGCATTAACACATTTTATGACAGCATTATCGGCCCTTTTTCCAGAAGGGGAGCAGTTCTTTGTAAATAGTACGCGTGCTGTTCGAAATGATCCAAAGCTTGCTGATCCAGATCTTCAAAAAGAAATTAGTGCTTTTATTGGTCAAGAAGCGATGCACTCCAAAGAGCATTTAGCATTTAATGCTTCAGCACAGGCTTATGGTTATGATGTGCGTCATATGGAAAAGCAAACAGGAAAAGTCATTAAGATGGGTACAGCTGTTGTAACCAAATTAATGAAACCTTTTGGTTATACTAAAGAAATGATTGATTTGACTGGAACCTGTGCTCTAGAGCATTTCACATCGACCATTGCAGCTGAACTTTTACAAAACCCTGAAATTCAGGCCATGTTCCAAGACGACACTATGTATCATTTGTGGATGTGGCACGCAGTTGAAGAAAATGAACATAAAGCTGTGGCATTTGATGTGTATACAAGTATGTACGGACAAGGTCCGAAAGCTTATTTTATGCGTTCAACAGCCTTGATTATTGCAATGGCATTAATCTTCGCAACTCAGTCTTATTTTACTGCTAAGTTACTCAAGACTGACGATAAATTAACTTGGAAAGATACGAAGTACATGCTTAAGTTCATGTATGGTCGTAAAGGTTTTATGACTCGTCAAATTCCAGAGTTACTTGATTTTTTAAGACCAAAATTTCATCCAAATGATTCGGATACCACAGCATTGCTAGCAACTTGGCGTGAAAAATTAGGTCTTTAAAAAATACAGAAAAAAGGGACAACTCAATTGTCCTTTTTTTTGCTCGTTTTTTCGTGGGAAGTTTTTATAATACGCACTACTTTAGAATCTTCATTGCGTTGAAACTCATGATTCGTATTATGCAAAACACTGATGTGGATATTGTCGTTCAAATTGAAAAATCAGTACAAACACATCCGTGGTCAAGACAGCAATTTATTGAATCTTTGAATTCTTATCAATGTACAGTGATTGAGTCACAAAATAGAGTCGTTGGATTTTGTATTTTACAGCCTGTTTTAGATGAAGCTAATTTGTTACTCATGGCCGTTGATCCTCAAATGCAAGGGCAGGGTTTAGGATATAAGTTATTAAGTGCATCAATTGAAAAATTAGAAAATCAGCCAGTACAAATCTTTTTAGAAGTCCGTGAAAGTAATAAAGCTGCCATCGGTTTATATGAAAAAACAGGCTTTCACCAAATTGACCTGCGTCGCAATTATTATCCTACCCAAGATGGTGGGCGCGAACATGCGGTCATTATGGTAAAAACCTGTACAGATGATTTCGCATCTTTATTTAATGATTAAATTATTCCATTCAGAAGGTAACGTGGTCATAAGAGACGTACCTAGCTGTTGAATTTCCTCTGGTGATAATGATCTGTTTAAACGGCGCCATTGCCCATCGAGCAGAAGTTCTAAAGGTGTATATTGCGATTTATAGTTCATTTTGGCCGAATGCGGCACCCAATAGCCTAAGTAGAGATATTCTAAACCGAGCGATTTCACATATTCAATTTGGTTAAGAATAGAATACACACCAAGTGATCTGCGATGCTCATCGGGATCAAAGAATGTATAGACAGCCGATAATCCATCATCCATTAAATCGCAAGTAGAAACACTAATGAGACGATTGTCTTTCCAAAGCTCAAGAAAAAAACTATCTGTACAGCTATGTACTAAAAACTTTTCAAACTGATCTAAGCTCGGTGGAAACATATCACCATCTGCATGGCGTTCATTAATATAGCGTTCGTATAAATCATAATGAATTTGTGCTGCTTGTCGCGTAGGCAGAACAGTCATGGTGAGATCTTGATTTCGTTTCCATGCTTTTTTTTGCATGCTGTTCATTTGAAAATCGGCAACTGGAACACGACAAGACAGACATTGTCTACATAAGTGACATTCAGGGCGATAAACAAAGTCGCCACTACGGCGAAAGCCTAAACGAGAAAGTTCTGAAAGAGTGACCACATCAATTCGATGGATGGGATCTAAAAACACCATGCGTGCTGATTTATTTTCTAGATAGCTACAATCATGAGGTGGAGTAATATAATACTGCAGATCATTTAAAAGGGACTTCGGGTGATATGATTTCATGATTGGTCCCTCCTGTTATCATTCCATTAATTTTGCATCTAATGCTATTGTTTTACTTGAAAATACACGTTCTTGATACTTTTTCCAATTGATAGAGGGGTGAATAATTACATCTTGTAACGATTTTAAGTAGTCTTGACGAGAAAGTGTACTGGCTCCCAGACTAATTAAGTGACTGTTTACGAGTTGGCAGTCTATCCATGGTAGCTGATTTTCTTGTCCTATGAGCATTAATGTATAAAAAGCCATTTTTGAAACATCGGTTTCGTTGCTAAACATTGACTCACCAAAACACCCTTTGCCAATCGTAACACCGTATAAACCTCCTACAAGCTCCTCTTGTTGCCATACTTCAATACTATAACCATAACCAGCATTAAACATCTCACAGTAACCTTGAATAATATCCTCGCTAATCCATGTTTCATCTGCATAACTTCTTGGCAAAGAGCAAGAGCGAATAACTTGTTCAAAGGCATGATTTACCGTAATGGTGTAATCGTACTTTTTCATGTTCCGAATGAGTGATTTACTTGGTTTATAGTTTTGAGGGTAGATCACGCAACGAGGTTCTGGGCTCCACCAACAAATAGGCTCATCTTCATTAAACCAAGGAAAAAGACCATGGGTGTATGCTTCATATAGGGTAGAAGGGGAGAGGTCCGCTCCGATACAAATTAAACCATGCCCATCTGGATCGGCCTCAATGGGATCAGGAAAAATGAATTGGGAAAGTGGAAGTGTATTCATAAAAATAAAATAAGATGAGCTTTAAGGTTATGCTATAAAAATTAATATATGTCAGCTAGTCATTATTCTAAAAAAACAGCCGTTATAAGAACGGCTGTTTTAAAACTCTAGAAATCTATTAATTAAAGATTATCTAGATATTTTTCAGCATCTAGGGCCGCCATACAGCCAGACCCAGCAGAAGTAATCGCTTGGCGATAAATGCTGTCAGCGACGTCACCAGCAGCAAAAACACCAGCTACAGAAGTCGCTGTTGCATTACCAGAGGTACCGCTTTGCACTTGGATGTAGCCATCACGTAGGTTTAACTGGCCTTCAAACATTCCAGTGTTTGGCTTGTGACCAATTGCTACGAACAGACCATGAACCTCTACGTCTTGCTTAGAATCATCTTGAGTTGATTTAAGGCGAACACTGGTTACGCCAGTATTGTCACCCAATACTTCTTCAACTTCGTGGTTCCAGATAATGCTGATTTTGCCTTCTTTTTCTTTGGCAAATAAATGATCTTGCAAAATCTTTTCAGAACGTAAAGTATCACGGCGGTGTACAAGCGTTACATGTGAAGCAATATTTGATAAATAAAGTGCTTCTTCAACAGCAGTGTTACCACCACCTACAACCATTACTTTTTGGTTTTTGTAGAAGAAACCGTCACATGTTGCACATGCGCTTACACCTTGGCCCATAAAGTTTTGTTCAGACTCTAAACCAAGATATTGAGCTGTAGCACCAGTTGCAATAATCAAAGCGTCACATGTGTACTCTTCCATGTCACCTTTTAAAACAAAAGGACGTACATTTAAATCCACTTCGTTAATATGGTCATAGACGAGTTCTGTACCAAAGCGTTCAGCATGTGCTTGCATACGATCCATTAATGCAGGACCTGTTAAACCTTCAGGATCGCCCGGCCAGTTGTCAACTTCGGTTGTTGTTGTAAGTTGCCCACCTAGTTGTAAACCTGCAATTAAAGTAGGTTTAAGGTTTGCACGCGCTGCATATACTGCTGCACTATAGCCCGCAGGGCCAGAACCGAGAATAATTAACCGAGAATGACGAGCACTCATTGAGGGTATCCTTATTTATTTCGAGAATTTTGAAAATTATACGTGAATTTGCCGATCAATAGCGTTAAATCAATGTGGATAATATTGATCAGGTCAATCGAATTAAGTTATATAACAATATAGAAGTGCCTTATGTTAACAACAACTGTAAAGAATCATGCACCTTTTTTGTAAGAACAGGTGCATAATATAAAGTTCATTCGTTGAAGATCTAAAATATAGTTCTTCACATCTCTAAACCAATAATTAAATGGGTTACAGGACAGTATATGACTGCGGTGTCAAGTGTTTATGCACAGCGCTTATTGATGACATTATTCTTGGTTTCTTTTGGTATTTATATGTTTCTGGCAACAGTAACATATACACCATTTGACCCGGGCTGGATGCATATTTCCAGTGATACTCAGCAAGTATCCAATGCAAGTGGTATTGCTGGCGCATGGATTGCAGATTTGCTGTTTGGTTTTTTAGGATGGGCAAGTTTGCTTATTCCAATTTTCCTTTTCATTGAAGCAATTCAGGTTTGGTGGCCACGTAGTTTCCTAAACCGCCCATTTCGTTATGCTGCACAATTCTTCTTAATTTTAGTTGTATCTAGCTTACTTTATTTACACTGGAATGTGCCGGCAGATACTTTAGATAATGCAGCTGGGGGAATTATTGGTTATGAGTTAGGTCAAAGCCTATCTCAGTTGTTAACAATTTATGGTGCAACCTTATTTTTACTGGTTTTCGGGGTCGTGTTGTTTACTCTTGCATTTGGGGTGCAATGGAGTAAAACATGGGTTACGCTCAAAGCTACACCAAGTTATTTACAAGATTTATTTTATAAGAACGTATCTCCGAATGAATCGGATTATGACTTAACAACTCAACCTGCCACCAAAGCAGCCGCGGTTAAAGTTGCTGACAATGTAGAAACGAATGCTAATGCTTCAGATGAGAAAGAAGCATCAGTTCAACCTGAATCAACTCAACCGCAATCTACCACAACGCGACATGATGCGGTTGCTGAGCGCTTATTTGCAGATGTGCTAGCGAAAGAGCAGAGCCGACCTGAATCTGTTGCAGATACACCAGTTGCAAATACTCAGAACTTTGAGCATACGCTTGAACAGGCCCATAAACTTGAACGAGATAGCCAACGTTTAGTTGCGACTGGCGAAGTATGGCGTGCTTTACAGCGTGATGATGCGAGTCATAAGCAAGAAATTGATGCGCTTTTAAGAGCTGCTGATGATTCGACAGAGACAGAGCAAGTTCCTACTCATGAGCAATTTCAGCAAACAATTTCTCAGGTAAATCAAAATCAACCATCATCTAAACAAGACTTACATGGTCTTGATTGGAATGATGATGAGATTTTTGATGAGTTGCTTGCCGCGGTTCCAAACAGTAAAACTGCAACAGATGTGCATACACCATTTGTTCAAGATCACCATGTAGAAGCCGAACCAACTTCGCAATCTGTTAATATTGCGAATGAAACATCTTCAAATATTTCAAATTTAAATCAATCACCTAAAAATTTAGCAAACGAACAAGTCTTTGAAGATTTTGATGATTTATTAATAGATGAAGACATTGCCCCAACTGAACCTGTGAGAGCAAGTAGTTATGCGCAATCTTCAGCATTTGTAAAAGCTCCTATTCAAACGACTATTCAGGCCGACAAACTTTCAAAAGAAGAGTTTATTGAAGCTTGGCAGGAGACTGCTGGAAAACCGCAGGAAAATGCTGATTTTGATGAGGACTATTTCGATTTTGATGCACCGTTAACAGATGCATCAGGCCGCCCAATGTCTCGTGCAATGCAAGTTGCTAAGAAGCGTTTGGATTTACCAACTTTACCGGGCCTTGACCTACTTGATAAGGTTGATCCAAATAAGAAAGTCAACTTTACTGAAGAGCAACTTTCACGTTTGTCTGAATTGCTTGAAATTAAATTGCAAGAATTTAACGTTAAAGCACAGGTGGTAGAGGCTCAACCAGGACCAGTTGTAACTCGCTTTGAGTTAGATTTGGCGCCGGGTGTTAAAGCTTCTAAGGTAACGAATATCTCACGTGACTTGGCACGTTCAATGTCGATGGCATCTGTACGTGTGGTCGAAGTTATTCCTGGTAAACCATACATTGGTATTGAAGTGCCAAACAGTGCCCGTGAAATGGTACGTTTGATTGAATTATTGGAAACACCAACATATCGCGACCCAAGTGCATTAATTAGTATGGCGATGGGTAAAGATATTTCAGGTAATCCTGTACTCACTGATTTAGCGAAAGCACCACATATGTTGGTTGCTGGTACGACAGGTTCTGGTAAATCGGTTGCGGTCAACTCGATGATTTTATCGATGTTGCTTAAATATACGCCTGATCAATTACGTTTAATTCTAATCGATCCAAAACAGCTCGAACTTGCAAACTATAATGATATTCCACATTTATTAACTCCAGTCGTTACTGACATGAAAGATGCGGTAAGTGCTTTGAACTGGTGTGTGAATGAAATGGAACGTCGTTATAAACTTATGTCGTTCTTAAAAATTCGTAAATTAAGTGACTATAACCGTAAAGTTGAAGAAGCGATTGCGAATGGTGAAGACTTAATTGATCCGACTTGGAAGCCAAGTGATTCAGCGACACAAGAACGTGCACCTCGTTTAACGCCATTACCATCTATTGTCATTGTTGCGGATGAGTTCGCCGACATGATTATGCAAGTGGGTAAAAAAGCAGAAGAAATGATTACCCGTTTGGCGCAAAAATCTCGTGCTGCTGGTATTCACCTATTGCTTGCGACTCAACGCCCATCTGTTGATGTTATTACCGGTTTGATTAAAGCCAATATTCCAACGCGCGTAGCACTACGTGTAAATAGTAAAATTGACTCACGTACTATTTTGGATGCAGGTGGTGCAGAAGACTTGTTAGGTCATGGTGATATGCTGTTCTTGGGCCCTGGTAAAATTGAGCCGGAACGTGTGCATGGTGCTTTCATTAGTGATGATGAAGTAAACCGTATTTGTGATGCTTGGCGTGAGCGTGGCGAGCCTGATTATATTGATGAAATCTTGACTCCATTTGATGAAGAGCCTGCATCACGTGGCTTTGAAGAGGGTGAGGGCGGTTCTGACCGAGATGCACTCTATGATCAATGTGTGTCATTCGTATTAGAAACTCGAAAAGCGTCTACATCTTCGCTACAGCGCAAATTTAGCCTTGGTTATAACCGTGCCGCTCGTATCATTGATCAAATGGAAGAGAACGGCATTGTGAGCTCAATGGGCCCTAATGGTAAGCGGGATATTCTAGTTTAATACGTATAATTTAAGCCTCTTCGGAGGCTTTTTTATAACTTAAATAAAGTGAACCTATTTATAAATGACTTAAAGATTTTATCGTCTAGTAAAAAAATGCTAATGTATTTTCCCTAAATAAATAACAATGAATTAAATCAGGAGAAAGACATGCTATTAGCTCTGATTACTTTAGCCTTTATTCACTTTTGCGCACTTATTACTCCCGGGCCTGATTTTTTCCTTGTATCTCAAACTGCCATTAGCCGGTCTCGTAAAGACGCTATGCTGGTCGTTGCTGGTATAACGGCGGGTGTTATGTTTTGGGCGTGCTTGGCACTAATGGGATTAAATCTTATATTTGAGAAAATGGCTTGGTTAAAGCAAGGATTGCTCATTGCTGGTGGCTTATATCTATGTTGGTTGGGCTATCAGATGCTGCGTTCGGCTTTTTCAAAAAATCAGCAAGAGGGCAATGTTGCTGTTGAGCTCCCAAAAGCACCTTACTTATTTTTTATTAAAGGTTTGATAACCAATTTATCAAATCCAAAAGCTGTTATTTATTTTGGTAGTGTTTTCTCTTTATTTTTAGCTAATCCTCAACTTGATGAAGTTCACTGGCTACTCTTTATTATTGTCACAGTCGAGACAATTTTATGGTTCTGCTTTGTGACTTTTATTTTTTCATTACCGAGTTTTAGAGCAGCTTACCGTAATTTTTCAAAATGGATTGATGGTATTTCGGGCGGTATTTTTACCGTATTTGGTATTTTCCTGATTGGTAATCGATAAGTTTAGATAAGAAAAAAGCCTCTTTAAGAGGCTTTTTATTTTTAAGCAAACTTTGCTAGAACTTCTAAAAATGGTGCTGATTGACGCGGAAACTTAGCAATTACATCATGGATGCGTTGGCCTTCAGGATCTTTGGCATTAATATCGCGTCCGTCCGCAATAAATTGAGTTAAAAGACGCTCATAGTCTGTTGGGCGCATATGTTTGAATGCATGGTAGAGCACATGAAAATCTGCATTCACACCACTTGGAGGAAGTTGGTTGAGGTAGGCAAAAACACGCTCATCGGACCATTCTTCATTGAAAGTTGCTGGCTGTGATAATGCCATGACAATCTCCTCATTTTAAAAAAGGCAAAATAACTTGCGTTATTTTGCCTTGATTCTGATTTATTGAATAGTCAGAAATAGAATTATCGTTCTTCAGGTAAATTGATATTCATTTCTAACATTTCGATATTAGCTTCAGAGCGAACTTGCATTTGGATATGCTGTTCACCTACGCCGCTAACATAACGGCTAACCACTTGCATGATTTCTTTTTTCATCTGATCAATTTTGTCTTGGCTTAAACGGCGGCCTAAACCTTGTTCAGAAGCAACAATAACTTTCAAACGATCTTTGGCAGTTTGAGCACTTGATGGTTTTTCTTCGCTGCTAAATAATTTACTCCAGAATCCTGCCATATCTACGCTCCAAATAGTCGTGCTAACCAGCCTTTAGGTTGAGCTGTGATGTGTCGATAAGGACGGTCTTCGCCAAGGAAGCGTGCAACCAAATCATCATACCCCTGACCAGCTTTAGTTTCTGAATACAGAATAACTGGCTTACCTTCGTTTGATGCTTGTAATACACTTGGACATTCTGGAATAACACCTAATGTCGGTACGCGTAAAATATCTTTAGAAATATCATCAATTGTCAGCATTTCCTGACGGTCAGCACGTTCCGGGTTAAAACGTGTAATACATAAATGTTTACGTATACGCCCTTCGTTGTGTTCAACTTTCTTGGTTTTGCTATCTAACATACCAATAATACGGTCAGAGTCACGTACTGAAGAGATTTCAGGGTTTGTTACAATGATTGCTTCATCTGCATGATACATGGCTAAAATCGCGCCACGCTCGATCCCTGCAGGTGAGTCACAAATGATGTAATCGAACTCTTGAGATAGCTCATCAATAACACGAGCAACACCTTCGTCGCTCAACGCATCTTTATCACGTGTTTGTGAAGCCGGTAAAATATAAAGGTTTTCGATATCTTTATCGCGAATAAGGGCTTGCTGCAGACGTGCTTCGTTATTAATAACATTAACAAAATCATAAACAACACGACGCTCACAACCCATAATCAAATCAAGGTTACGTAAGCCTACATCAAAATCAATCACAACAGTTTTATGACCACGAAGGGCTAAACCTGTTGCAAAAGATGCGCTCGTTGTAGTTTTACCTACACCACCTTTGCCTGATGTTACGACAACAATTTTGGCCACCGAATCCACTCCTATTATGGTCATACACCCTTAAAAGGGCTGTTTTTTGGTGATTTGCTTAATAAATTAAAGTTCTAGAGCTTCAAATTCAAGCTCTTGCTTTTCATTTAAATAAATATGTACTGGTTTTTTTACCACATGTTTAGGGATATCATCTGCGACACAATACGTTCCGGCAATGGAAACGAGCTCAGCCTCTAAAGATTGGCAAAAAATGCGTGCAGCTGCGTGCCCGCCCGCACCAGCAATGACTCTACCACGAACTGTGCCATAAATATGTATATTTCCTGAAGCGATCACCTCGGAACCACTATTCATGCCAGCCTTTAAAATAATATCGCCGTTATCTTGTACAAGGGATTGGCCTGTACGCAAAATTTCATCATGATAAGAGGTAATATGAGCGACCGCTATCTTGTTTAGTGGTTTTTTTGTTTCTGCTGAAGACGAGGCAGGAGCTGTAGCAGGTTTTTCCACAATAGCCACTTGTTCAGCTGTCGCTTTAATGCGTTGTAATGGTTGATCTGCCGGTAAAACAGGGAATTGAATAGCGCGAGCCTCATTTCCTAAAATACCGTCGATTACCGCCATTGGTTGTAAACCCAAGCTCACCAGAAGTTGAATCAATGCAATTAACTCTTGCTCAACTGTACTGTCAATAATCACTAAAGTTCCTTGATAGGAACCTTCATTTAAAATATTTGATAATTGCTGGCGGATCACATCATGATCATTGGTATCGAAGGTTATCCTGCTAAAGTTAACCATTCTGCCGGTAATCCGTATATCAGCCATAAGTCTTCCTTCAAGGCGTTAAACGAGCTGTAATATCGTTAAGTTTATTGTAAATAGGGCAAATGCTAGAACAATTCGTGCCAATTCTCTAGCGTGATTCATAAAAAATTAAATAAATGCTTATTCTTTGATTCGATCATACTCCGCAAGGGTTTGTTGCCATTGTTTGACCTTGACTTGTTTACGCACAGACTCCAGTGTCTCGAACACGACAGATTCAACCAATTGCTCAAGCTGACGATTATTAATATTGATTTCACTTACTCTTTGAGAAATTAATTGATAAGTAGGATTTGGAGCATCTTGAGATCCCTCAATTAAAGGTTCAATTAAACCTGCACTAATATTTTCACCTAATCTTTGACCAATGCTTTGAATTTGCTGTTCAATGCGGCCACCGACTAAAGGAATTAAGCGTAATAATTGAGTTAGCTCAGGCGTATCAATAATGGCTTGATCTACAATTTTGCCCACACCTTTTGTAATGGCAGGCTTTTGTTCTTTTAAAGCGGTGGCTAAAGATTCTTGTAATAATGCGGTTAGAGCGACAGTAAATTGCTCACGATGATGATTAACCAAATCATGAATAATCTGTTTATGGCTAGAACTGGTTTCAAGTTCATATCTAATGCCATCAATCACGGTAATTACAACGCGGTCAGATAATTCTTCCATTACGACGCGATAATAAAATAGCCCAGTTTTTCGCCAGCTTTCAGGAACAACTGGATAGCCCAACTCATGTAAACGGTAAGCAATAATCCCAGCGCGAAATAAACGTAAAAAACGGAGCTGAGGAATAATAGCTAAAATTTCATACCAGTGAATAAACGGGAAAAAGAACCAACGCTTATGGTGCTTGTTGATGATCGCAATAGCCCAGCGTACAAGCAGCTCAATAATTAAAAAACCAATAAACCAAGCTTCTGATGTAATCACCCACGGATGTAGTGAAGTACGATAAAAGCTGAGTACTTGGGGCAAGTGAATATGTTCGAAGAACCATGCCCCAATACTGCTCATTAAAAAGAAATTAGTCGCAAGACAGAACAAGTTAAAAATGATAATAAACACCATAAAGATGTCGTAGACCAAAAACAGCTTAAATGAAAGGCTGTTTGGGTCTACATGATGGTATTTCGTTTTTTTCCCAGAACTGTTTTGCATAATAACGGGTGCTTTCTTAAATATTTGCAGTGGTATATTGAGACTTCATTTGCTCAATAAGTTGATCTTTTTCGGTCCAAATGTCATGAACCCATTGCTGAAAACGTTCACGATAAGCTGCGTCATCTTCATAGTTGCCGCCAAGTACCCAGTCTGGAATTTCAATTTTACGTAAGTTAACCGCAATTTTAGAAACATCCCCAAGCCAGAAATCGCTATATCCCGGTACGCCATCAGGATAGACGATGGTCATATCAACTAGGGCATCGATTTTGTCACCCAAGATGTTTAATGCAAGCGCCAAGCCACCTGCTTTGGGTTTTAGCAAATGCTTATAAGGGGATTTTTGCTGGTCATGTTTTTCTTGAGTAAAACGAGTACCTTCCAAATAATTTAATAGGGTGAAGGGCTGACTTAAAAGCTGCTCACAAGCTTTACGTGCTTCCATCATGTCACGGTCTTTAAGTTCAGGATTCTTCGCGATCTGTTCTTTAGTGTGACGCTTCATCATTGGGAAGCCTAAAATTTTAAATGCTTGCCCAACAAAAGGAATAAAGATGAGTTCCCATTTAGTAAAGAAACGGGTAAGGGGCATACGGGTTAAACCAAAATATTGATTTACAGTCGTGTCAACCCAACTTTGATGATTACAGGTCATGAGATAACGACCTTGCATATTCAGATCAAGTCCTTCATCAATGGTAATGTCCCATTTTAGATTGGGTAGAACATGGTCAATTAACCAATTATTTACCCCTAACCAGCTATTTGTAATTTGAATATTAGTTTCATCTATTTTTGATGATTTTTTTAAAAGCTTGGTCAGACCTAATACAAGAACAGGAGGACCATGAAAAAAAGTACTTCCTGTAATGACTGTACCTACAGTGAGTCCACGTGTAATTTTTTTTAGCGCAGATTGTTTATTGGGTGCAGTTGACATATAAAAGACCCCGAATGTCTCAAATCCATAGAAAAGTTGTTCAACTATAACTGTCATAATATGAAATACAACGTTATCTTAGACAACAATGAAGAAATTGTGATGAGCTAGCATCTTAAAGTGCATCAAAATATTACAAAAACATAACTAAACTGTTTATTATTAACAAAATATCAATGTTTTATACTTCCTTTTTGTTTCATTATTCATTCAGACAACAAAACACACAAAGTGAGGAGGCATGCAATGCGTGCATTAGTTATTTCAACAGTGGTAGGGGCAGCAGTAGTTCTTTCTGGTTGTCAAACAACTGGTAATAATCTTGGTGGCGTTGAATACGATAAAGCCGCATTAGGTACTTTAATTGGTGCAGCAGCTGGTTATGGTATTTCTAAATCAAATGCAAACTCTAGCCGTCAAAACAACCGTGCTGCGGCAATTGGTGCAGTTCTTGGTGCTGCTGGTGGTGTATATCTTGACCAGAAAGAGAAAAAACTTCGTCAACAAATGGCGGGTACTGGTGTAGACGTTGGCCGTAACCCAGATGGTTCTGTTCAATTGATCATGCCTGGTAGCATTACTTTTGATACAAACAAATCAAACATCAAGCCAAACTTCTACGCAACTTTGAACAAAGTGGCTCAAACTTTGGCTGAAGATAACAAGAGTGCAATTCTTGTAACAGGTTATACTGATAACACTGGTAATGACTCTATCAACATTCCATTATCACAAGCACGCGCTCAATCAGTACGTAGTTATTTAGCTAGCCAAGGTGTATCTGCTAGCCGTATCGACGCGCAAGGTTATGGTTCATCTAACCCGATCGCAGATAACTCAACTGCATCTGGCCGTGAACAAAACCGCCGTGTAGAAATCAGCATTTATGCTAAACAATAAGATCTAGTTTATTGTTTCAAAAACCACCTTCGGGTGGTTTTTTTATGGGTGCAGTACAAGAAATAATCACGACATTCTGCGGCGCATAAATTGCATTATTAGACATCATTTATACATATCCATAGATTTACTATTGGGATTCTAAAAAAGAGATGACTATAATCATGCTCGAAAAATTAAGAGGTAATACACGATGTCATCTGCCAGTCAATTGAACAACAAGCAAGAAGAAGCCATGAAATATACTCAGGGCCCTTTATTGGTGCTTGCTGGCGCTGGTTCAGGTAAAACATCGGTAATTACGCGTAAAATTGCTTATTTGGTGCAACATTGCCGTATTCCTGCGCATCGTATAACCGCGATGACCTTCACAAACAAAGCTGCACGTGAAATGAAAGAACGTGTGACTAAGCTTTTGTCACGTGAAGAAGCAAAAGGTTTATCTGTTTCTACCTTCCATACTTTTGGTTTAAATCTTTTACGTTTAGAACTTAAAAATTTACCTTTAAAAGCTAATTTTTCGATTTTGGATGCAGACGACTGTAAACGTATTTTGATGGATTTGATGCATCGTGACAATTTGTCAGGTGCAGAGAGTAAAGAATTAATTGCCAAGGCAATGAAGAAAATTTCAGATTGGAAAAATGATCTGATTTTGCCAGAACAAGCACATTCGACTTGTGAAACACCGGAAGATGTCCAGTTTGCACATCTCTATCAACTTTATGAACGTAATTTACGTGCCTACAATGCCGTCGATTTTGATGACTTGATTGTTATGCCAACACGCTTATTGCAAGAAAATGCAGAAGTACGTGACAAGTGGCAAAACCGTGTCCGTTACTTATTGGTCGATGAATATCAAGATACCAATACGGCCCAATATATTTTGGTCAAACTGTTAGTCGGGGTAATGGGGCAGTTCACCGCGGTAGGTGATGATGACCAGTCGATTTACGCATGGCGTGGTGCTAAGCCTGAAAATATGGCATTGCTTAAACAAGATTTCCCAAATCTACATATTATTAAACTTGAACAAAATTATCGTTCGACCAGCCGTATTTTAAAAGCTGCCAACTGTGTGATTCAAAACAACCCACATATTTTTGACAAGAAATTGTGGAGTGATAAAGGGCATGGGGAAGTCATCCGAATCATTACATGTCGTAATGATGACGATGAAGCAGAACGCGTGGTAAAAGACTTACTGACTCATAAGCTGATGAACGGTAAGAACTGGAAAGATTATGCTGTGTTGTATCGCGGAAACTTTCAGGCACGTGTGTTAGAAACCCAGCTTCGTCAAATGCAAATTCCGTATAAACTCTCTGGCGGTACATCGTTCTTCGCCCGTGCAGAAATTAAAGACGTGATGAGTTACTTACGTCTTATTATTAATCCAGAAGATGACAGTGCTTTTTTACGAATTATTAATACGCCTAAACGTGCGATTGGCCCTGTTACTCTAGAGAAGCTCGGTTTATTCTCACAAGAAAATAATTTGTCTTTACTCGGTGCTTCTGCTGACCAGCGTTTAAGCATGGTGCTTCCTAAAAAGGCAGAAACACAGCTTCATGAGTTTGCCGACTTTATTGCGACATTTACGCGTGAATTGTTAGAAGATGATGAGCCTGTGCCTAAAGTTCGTCAAATGATGAATGAAGCGGGTTATATGGATTACGTTCGCGAACAGTCAGCAACACCTGCACAAGAGAAAAGTAAACTCGATAACATCGAGAATTTATTTACCAGTATTCAAAATCTGATTAATCGTGCAGAAGATGTTGATGAAAAGAATATTGAAAGTGTTATCCGAAAACTAGTTTTGCTCGATCTGTTAGAACAGCAGCAGGAAGAAGAAGATACAGACAAAGTGAACCTTCTTACTTTGCATGCAGCAAAAGGTCTGGAATTCCCATATGTGTACATTATGGGACTTGAAGAAGAACTATTGCCTCACAAGAACTCGATTGCAGCAGAAACCATTGAGGAAGAGCGCCGTCTCATGTACGTGGGAATTACACGTGCACGCCAAGGTTTAACGTTAACTCTAGCGGAACAGCGTAAAAATGGTGGACAGATGAAACAAATGACGCCTAGCCGTTTCCTTGATGAGCTTCCGCAAGATGAGCTTGAGTGGTTAGGGCGTAAAAAGAAAATTGCGGCTAATGTTGATCCTAAAGAACAGGCTCAACAATATCTGGCAAATTTAAAAGCTTTATTAAAGCGTTAATTTTTTTATTTTTTAGGAAATCCCATGAAAGTTCAAGTGAAATTGCTCGATCCGCGTTTAGGTAAAGAATGGCCTTTACCTTCATATGCAACAGCAGGTTCAGCGGGTTTAGATTTACGTGCCTGTTTAGATGAAGCAATTGATATTGAACCAGGACAAACTGTTTTAGTTAAAACAGGTATGGCAATTTATATTCATGATGTAAATTTTGCTGGTTTAATTTTACCGCGTTCAGGGTTAGGTCATAAACACGGTATCGTGCTTGGCAACTTAGTTGGTTTGATTGATTCGGATTATCAAGGTGAATTGATGGTTTCAGTTTGGAACCGTGGTCAAACCACATTCCGTTTAGAACCAGGTGAGCGCTTGGCACAGTACGTTTTAGTGCCTGTCGTACAAGCTGAATTTGAGCAAGTAGAAGAATTTGAAGAAACTTTACGTGGCGCAGGTGGCTTTGGTCACACAGGTAAACAGTAAGTTTTTCTAAAATATTAACGAAAATCAAACGCCTGTTGAACAGGCGTTTCTTTTTACATCTTGAATGTTACAAAGGATTATATTACAACACGCTTTACTCATATTCTTTTAACTTTTTTAGCAAACAAACCTTTCAAAAATTTTGAATAATCTATGTTTTTGCGATAGATCGAATTGATCTTTAAATAGAAGATACGCTATGAATGTAAGACACTCATTTCCAAAAAGTATTTTTCGTGCTTACGATATTAGAGGCAAACTTTCTTTCTTAACCACGGACGTTGTCCGTTCAATTGCCTACGGATTGGCACAACAATACAAACAAGCAAAACAAATTCAATTAGTAATTGGCTATGATGCCCGTCTCACAAGCCCAGCCTATGCACACTTAATTGAAGAAATTTTAGTAGAACAAGGTTTAAAAGTGACCAATATTGGTTGCTGTTCATCACCAATGATGTACTACATTGCTCGAGATTTTGGGGGCAATGGCATTATGGTGACCGAAAGCCATAATCCAAAATCTGACAATGGGATTAAGTGGATTTTAAAGGGTGAACCGCCGTCTCCAGAAATGATTCAGCAGGTGGGTGAAGAAGCCCAAACTTATGTACCATCTCATTCAATTTCTGTACTTGAATTGACATTACCTCAATTTAAAGCTGAATTTTGCCAACAATACCAACAAGCTATTTTTAAAGATATTCAGTTAAAACGTCCTTTAAAAGTTGTTTTAGATGGTCTGCATGGTTCAGCTGGGCATTGTTCAAAATTAATATTGGAAAAAATGGGTTGTGAAGTCATTGCTTTACGCACCAATCCAAATGGTGAGTTTCCAGATCACGCACCAGACCCTTCACATGCGGCACATTTAACTCATTTGCGTAAAGCTGTAGTTGAGCAGCAGGCGGATATCGGCATCGCTCTTGATGGCGATGGAGACCGTGTTGTTTTAGTCGATGAAAAAGCACAGATATTAACAGCAGACCGCATATTGTCGCTTTTTGCGCAAATGTGCCTTGAGCAGCATCCAGAGCAAGAAATTGTTTTTGATGTGAAATGTTCACGTATGGTTCAAGAGACCGTCGAGAAACTCGGCGGAAAAGCAAAAATGATCCGCACGGGAAGTAGTTTCCTAAGGGCTTATTTATCTCAATCGAATGGACGTGCCATTTTTGGTGGAGAATATGCAGGTCATTATGTGTTTAATGATGGCCGTGGTTTTGGCTACGACGATGGTTTATATGCTGCATTACGAGTAATGGAGTATTTTACCCAATCTGATGCCGCTACAATTTCTGAATTATTTGCTCCATATCCAGAAAGATGTTGTACAGAAGATACCTATATTGGTACTTATCAGTCTGATCCAAAGTATGTATTACAAGATATTGAGATTTTAAGTCATCGCTTAGGGGCACGTATTAGTAAAATTGATGGCGTACGTCTTGATTTTGATGATGGTTTTGGCATTATTCGAGCATCAAATACTGGTGAATACTTTACAGTACGATTTGATGCAGATAATCCTTTACGATTAAAGGAAATCCAGCAAAAATTTGTAGATATGTTGCAAGAACACTATCCGCAAATTGCACAAGAACTTTCAGAGGCCTAAGTAAGGAGAGGCGTAATGCCACAACATCAGCATATCGGTGTCGACAAAGCAAAAATCTTGATTGAAGCTTTGCCGTATATTCAACGCTTTACTGGTAAAACGCTGGTGGTGAAATACGGTGGCAACGCAATGACTGATCCGGAGCTTGAAAGTTCATTTGCCCGAGACATCGTTTTACTTAAAACTGTAGGATTAAATCCGATTGTTGTTCACGGTGGTGGGCCGCAAGTGGATTCATTCTTAAAGCAGTTAGGCCGTGAATCTGACCGTATTGACGGTATGCGTGTAACTGATGCTGCAACCATGGAAGTGGTTGAAATGGTGTTGGGCGGCAGTGTAAATAAATCTATCGTTAACCTGATTAATAAACACGGTGGACGTGCGATTGGTTTAACGGGTAAAGATGGTAATTTACTTCGTGCCCGCAAATTGCTTATGGAAAAGCAAGAAGAAGATGGTTCTATCAAACATATCGACTTGGGTATGGTTGGTGAAGTGACAGGCGTTAAAACAGATGTATTGGAAATGTTCACCCAAAGTGACTTTATTCCAGTTATTGCGCCACTAGGTGTAGATGAAGAAGGCAATACTTATAATATTAACGCTGATTTAGTTGCAGGTAAGGTTGCAGAAGCATTAGGCGCTGAGAAATTAATTTTACTCACCAATATTAGCGGTGTGCTTGATGAAAATAAAAATCTGTTAACTGGCCTTACGACACAAGAAGTTGATCGCCTCATTGAAACAGGTGTGATCTATGGCGGTATGATTCCTAAGGTAGGCTGTGCGCTTGATGCTGTTAAAGGCGGCGTTGTGAGTGCGCATATTGTTGACGGTCGCGTGCCACATGCAACATTACTTGAAATCTTCACTGATCATGGTGTTGGAACGCTGATTTCTAACCGCACTAAAACAGCTTAAGAAATCCATTATTCTCAATAAAAAGATCACCCTAGGTGGTCTTTTTTTATACCATTTTGATTTGGTCATTTTTTTGTCATGAGCTTTGACTAGTGTAGGGGTGTCACTAGGAGCGTTCATTATGCTGGAAAAATTTAATCAATATCGCCAAACCTGGACTTTACCTTTAAATCGTCATAAAGCAATAAATCAGACGCAATTTCGTTTTGAGTGGGTTGATAATTTAAAAGAATTACAAGATGTACAACGGTTTCGTGCACAACAATTTAGCCAACAATTCGGAATCAAGTTTGAAGATAACTTAGACCAAGATATTTATGATTTTGGTTGCGAGCACGCAGTCTTACGTGAAAAGTGGACTGGAGAAATTGTAGCGTATACGCGTCTAAAACTATTTCAAGGCCACGAAATAGCACAGAGTTATAGCGCACATGAGTTTGATATTGTTCCTCAGCTATCGCATCTTCCAAATGTGTTAGAAATAGGCCGTACTTGTGTACATCCTCGCTTTCGTAATGGTAAAGCGTTATCTATGCTGTGGTTAAACCTTGCACCGAAAGTGCTGTGGTCAATGCGTGCTAAATATTTAATGGGCTGTGTCAGCATTCATTTACAAGATAATTTGGCTAGAGCGTACTACACGCATCGCCAGATTCAGCAGTTACCAGCAAGTAAAACAATTGATATCCGTTCGAAAAAAGTCTATGAACCTGAATATCCTGAGTTTAGCTTCCCACAAGATGAACGTATGCCAAAGCTATTCCAAATGTATTTGAGCATGCAGTCAAAACTATCGAAACAGGCATTTTTTGATGAAGAATTTAACTGTCTAGATTATTTTGTATTTCTTGAGGTGAATAAAGTCGCGACCTCATTTGTCATGAATAAAATGGTGCAGCGTTAATCATATTTCCTATTTTGTAATAGCCAGCACATATTGAGATTTGCAAGCATTTTTACTCTCATGCACAATAGAGCAGATGGGGTAATTAGAAGTAGTTTAAAAAGCGATATGTGCCAGCTATTAGGAATGAATTGTGCAACACCAACGGATATTACTTTTTCCTTCCGTGGTTTTTCACAACGGGCAGGAATTACCTCAGATCATAGTGATGGATTTGGCATTGCATTTTTTGAAGATAAGGCGTGCCGTTTATTCGTTGATAACCAATCGGCAGTTGAGTCTCCAATTGCCGATCTCATTCGTAATTATCCTATTAAATCACGCAATGTGATTGCACACATTCGCAAAGCTACTCAAGGCAAAATCACTTTAGAAAATTCACATCCCTTTATTCGTGAGTTGTGGGGGAGACACTGGATTTTTGCTCATAATGGCGATTTACATGACTTTAATCCGCCGTTAAGTGGACGTTTCACACCAGTAGGTAATACCGATAGTGAGCGGGCATTTTGTTATTTGCTCGATCAACTCGTTGAAGTATTTGGTTATGAAGAGCCAAGTCTTGAACAAATCTTTGAAGTATTAGAAAAGATTTCTCCGCAAATTGCAGAATATGGCACATTTAATTATTGCCTATCTAATGGCAAAGCATTATTTAGTTATGCCATTACTAAATTACATTGGCTCGTTCGTGAATATCCATTTAATCATGCTCATTTAATTGATTTAGATGTCGAAGTCGATTTTAGCCAGGTAACAACACCTGACGATCGTGTGGCAGTAATAACCACTGAACCTTTAACACATAATGAAAATTGGACAGCGTACCAACCAGGTGAAATGATTTTATTTCAACATGGTAAACCAATTAAAAAGGCGATTACCTTTGTAGAAAGATTAAAGCGCGAACAGGAAAATCCTGAACTTAAACGTATTACGCGTGCAGATCAGTATTAATATAAAATACATTTAAAATATATGAATAAGGATGTTTATATATTTTTATCATTTAATAATAAAATATTTTGTTTAAAAAATACTTTATTATTTTAGTTGGTTAATTTTAATTAAAATATATAAAAACAACAACTTGTGTTAAATTTAATTTTTATATGCTAAAGCCGACAAAATAGGTTTGTTTTTATTTATATTCTTTAAATATATCATGCAGTTTATGCAACAATCATTAAGCATCATTGGGGAGATGTATGAAAATGAAATGGGCTTCAGAATATAATACGGGTATTGATGTTATTGATGAGCAACATAAAAGAATACTTGATTATATTAATGAGATTGATGATGTAAAAGATGAAGAGGATAGACGTCGTATTAAAGATGTTCTAGACAATATTATCGATTATACGCAATCACATTTTACTTTCGAAGAAAGTTTGCAAGAGGAAGCTGATTATAAATATCGTGTACCTCATAAACGTGTACATGATTTATTTATTAAAAAAATAGAGCTATATCGTGAACGTTTTGAAATGGGACACACGATTGAAGCAGAATTACAAGAAATTTTGGCTAAATGGTTAATTAACCATATTCAACATGATGATGCCGATTATGTAGGAGCAGTAAAAGAAAATATGATGGGAATTATTAGAGAAAAAGAAAAGAAAAAAGGGAAAAACTGGTTTGCTCGGTTTTTCTCATAACCTGAAATAAAAAGAACTCATAGTTTCAGTTAGCGCGGCAAACTATCGATTCGGTAGTTTGCTTTTTTTATTGAGCAAACTTTGATTTTCAAGCATGACACGGGCAAAATATCTCTAGTCTTTTTCAAGGAATGCATAATGCAGGACATACCTATGTCACGATGGTTATCGCCCCTGATGGCGTTTTGCTTATCTTTCATCATTATGGCGACATTGGCACCCACGATGGGTATCCAGATTGATCGTCAACTCGATTTCTGGTTATTGTGGTTAGGCACAATGTTGTTATTGGCACTACCAGTTTGTTATTTGGAAATTGCTTTAGCAAAACGGTCGAAGACTACAGCCTTAAATGCTTTATCAAGTTTAACTCGTGAAGCAGATAGTTCCCCAAAATGGCGTTTGGTTGGCTGGCTTGCGGTTATTTTTATTCCATTTTTAGCTGGTAATGTATTAAGTACAGCTGGCAATTTACTGACTACACAACTTAATAATAGTGTTTCAGGGCAACTTGTTTTTGCTGGCCTTGCTGTTGTGGCCCTCATTTTATCTTTTATTCCACGTCAAATTTTAATATTACTGATGACGGTTGGTGTAATTGCTTCTCTTGTTTTAGCTAACACAATGGGAACAACTTTACAGCCTTGGCACTGGACCAATGTTGAGTTTAAAGAATGGGGTAATGCGACTGTACTTGCACTTGTTGCGAGTGGATTGGGCTTAGGGCTTTACTGGCAAAATAGTGTAGGTGCTGTTCAGTCGCAAGAAGGTGCAACGAAAACTGTTCTTCCAATTTGGTTAGCTCAGTTAATTGCTGTGATTGCCTTTGGTTTCTTTTCTTTACAAGCACAGCTTCCTGTTTTTACTTGGATCTTTACCGCAATAATGACAACAGCGTTATTTGTGCAATTGGCTAGAGAGCAGCTTGCTCAGCGTCAGCTTATGCCTATTTTACAGTGGGTGATTATTGTTGTAACGATTGCTGTTTGGGCTGTGCCTGAGCTTCATAACATCTTTACGTTGATTTTGATGCTTTGGGGATTACTCATTTGCTTGATCTATGCCATTTTTGCTGGCTGGATTATGAAAATTAGCCATTTGCGTAAATCTATGAATTTTAGCAATGAGTTGTTTTATAACTTATGGCGCATTGCGGTACGTATTGTATTGCCGCTTTCAATTGTTATTGCCATGATTGCGGTGATTGGACAAATTATCTGATGGAAAAAGCTCAGCAAGTGTGGGTTGCTTATGCAGCCCCAGAGCAACAGTTTTTAGTTGCTATTCCATTTGAAGCTGGTATGACTGCATTACAAGCAGTTGAGGTGAGTGGTTTGCAGACACAGGTCAGTTTGCCTGAGCCATTACAACTTGGCATCTTTGGTGCAAAAGTTGAAGCACATACGATTTTGCAAGCTGGTGATCGAGTTGAGGTTTATCGACCTTTAACGATCAATCCCAAAGATATACGTCGTAAACGCGCTGAGAAAAACCCTGTGGGGCGATATATTAAAAGTAATCGCTTTAAGCAATAAGCCCCATAAACAAAACCCCTCAAAGTATTTCACTTGAGGGGTTTATTTTTATTAGAAAAAACGATTATAGTGGTGGTGCAGTTAAAATCGCTTCTTTAGAAGCAGGTAAACCTGGTTGCGATTCTGGAATAGTTTCTAAACCTTCAATTTTAGTTACAGTACAAGTTCCATCAAAGTAAATTTTTAAATGCTGACCATGTGCTGCGGGGATTTTAGCTTTTTTAGCATAAGTTCCCGGGATATAGTTGTAAATGTAGTCCCAACGTAGAGGATTTAGAGGATCAGTCACTGTTGGACTACCAAGCAAAAAACGCACTTGCTGGAAATTCATGCCGACTTGTACTTGAGAGGCTTGAGCTTTGGTCAATGGAGTCCCTTGAGGAATATCAACCTTATACACACCAAAGATTGAACAACCAGCAAGGAGTGAAGTGACTAATAACGTCAGCACGAGTTTTTGCATTTTGCTACACTATCCCAATAAATTATGATGCATTTGATCAAAGGATAGATCATACTTCATCTAAATTCTATTGCCTATTCCAACTTGAGATTTGTTGAGAGACCTTTTTTCATGCCTATTTCCAATCAAGATTTGCGCAAAGCTGGACTTAAAGTTACCCTTCCACGAATTAAGATTTTGGAATTATTAGAAAATTCAAAACAACATCATCTTAGCGCTGAAGATATTTACAAGACTTTGTTAGAACAAGGGGAAGATGTCGGCCTTGCGACAGTTTACCGTGTGTTAACACAATTTGAAGCTGCGGGTATCATTCAGCGCCACCATTTTGAAAACAATCATTCTGTTTTTGAAATTATGCAAGAAGATCATCACGATCATTTGGTTTGCCATAATTGCAACAAAGTTATTGAATTTACTAATGATATTATCGAGAAAGAACAGCATGCTGTAGCAGAGCAACATGGGTTTACCTTAACGGGTCACTCATTAAACCTCTACGGTTACTGTAACGAACCTGAATGTCAGGAAGTGCTGCGCAAGAAATAATCGTTTTCACACAAAGAAAACAAATAAAAAAGGAAGGTTACGTTTAACCTTCCTTTTTTTATGAAGAAATTACTGCCGGTCGAAGGTTAAATGCTGATTTGTGCCTGCAATTTGATCAGGACTTTCTTCGGCAAGCTTAATTGTTAAACGCAAATCGTTTGGTGAGTCGGCATGTTTTAATGCATCTTTGTAGGTAATTTGGCCTGACTTATAAAGATCAAACAGTGCTTGGTCAAAAGTTTGCATACCGAGTTCACGTGAGCGTTTCATTAAATCTTTAATTTCATGAATTTCACCTTTACGAATATAGTCTGAAATTAGTGGTGAGTTAATGAGAATCTCAATCGCTGCACGGCGCGAATTACCATCAGGCGTTGGAATAAGTTGCTGTGCAATCATGGCCTTTAAGTTAAGTGATAAATCCATGTAGAGCTGGCTATGACGGTCACTTTCAAAGAAGTGAATAATACGGTCAAGTGCTTGGTTGGCGTTGTTCGCATGCATTGTGGCTAATACAAGGTGACCTGTTTCGGCGAAGCCAATCGCGTAGTCCATAACTTCACGAGAGCGAATCTCACCAATCAAGATTACATCGGGTGCTTGTCGCAAAGTATTCTTTAAGGCAATTTCGAATGAGTCTGTATCGATCCCGACTTCACGTTGGGTAATGATGCAGCCAGCGTGTTCATGAATAAACTCAATCGGGTCTTCAATGGTAATGATATGACCTTTAGAGTTATGGTTCCGATAGCTAATCATTGAAGCCAAAGATGTCGATTTACCTGTACCTGTTGCCCCTACAAAAATAATGATACCGCGTTTGGTCATCGATAAATCTTTAAGCACAGGTGGTAATTGCAAGTCATCAATTGAAGGAATTTTAGTTTCAATTCGACGTAATACCATGCCTGGCATGTCGCGTTGCTGAAAAGCACTCACACGAAAGCGGGCAGTTTTATCACGGTTCATAATGGCAAAGTTACATTCACGAGTCTCAGCAAATTCTTTGCGTTGTTTTTCACTCATGATGGAATGTAATAGTTGTCCAATAATTTCGCCTGAAAGACTATTTTTTGAAATGGGAACAATTTGCCCGTTAATCTTCATCGATGGTGCAACGCCATCTGTAATAAAGAGGTCGGATGATTTTTTTTCAACCATGAGGTTGAGTAGGTCATTAAAATCCATATTTATTCTCTAGTTATTTTTATAGGAATGATTCTGGCTGTTTAGCAGCAGTACGAGCCGTTTGTGGGCTGATCACACCGCGAGACACCAGATTTTTTAAGCTTTGGTCGAGGGTGGTCATGCCATGATTTGCGCCAGTCTGAATAGCTGAATACATTTGCGCGACTTTATTTTCACGAATTAAGTTACGAATTGCAGGAATACCAATCATGATTTCATGGGCTGCGACACGGCCACCGCCATTCTTTTTAAGCAGGGTTTGTGAAATAACAGCCTGTAAAGATTCAGACAGCATGGCACGAACCATGTCTTTTTCTTCTGCTGGGAATACGTCAATTACACGGTCAATGGTTTTCGCAGCAGAAGTGGTATGCAGCGTGCCAAACACCAAATGACCTGTTTCGGCAGCGGTAAGCGCTAAACGAATAGTCTCTAGGTCACGCATCTCACCGACCAAAATAATATCTGGGTCTTCACGCAGTGCTGAACGTAGCGCCTCATTAAAGCCGTGTGTATCACGATGCACTTCACGTTGGTTAATCAAACATTTCTTAGATTGGTGTACAAATTCGATAGGGTCTTCAACCGTTAGAATGTGGTCATAACGATTTTCGTTGATGTAGTCCATCATCGCTGCAAGCGTCGTTGATTTACCCGAACCTGTTGGACCTGTCACCAGTACAATCCCGCGAGGATAGTCACAAATGTCTTTAAAGATTTGTCCTAAGCCTAAATCTTCCATGGTGAGTACTTTGGACGGAATGGTACGAAACACTGCACCCGCACCACGGTTTTGGTTAAATGCGTTTACACGGAAACGCGCAACGTTGGGCACTTCAAAAGAAAAGTCGGTTTCGAGTTTTTCTTCGTAGTCACGACGCTGTTTATCATTCATGATGTCGTAGACCAAACGATGAACATCTTTATGATCTAGAGCAGGTAAGTTAATGCGACGGACTTCACCATCAACGCGAATCATTGGTGGCATGCCAGCAGATAGGTGTAAATCGGACGCGCCATTTTTCACAGAGAAGGCGAGTAGCTCTGTAATATCCATAATTTCCCCAAGTAAATCAAAATATGTCATTATTTTGTAGAATAATATACGGCTTTCACCGAGGCTTACCAACACCTCGCTTTAGGTGAAAAGCAAAAAAGTTTTTTGAAAATGAGAACCTTGTCAATGAATTACCTGCAAGATGCGCGTCAGCACGTATTACAGCAAATCCAAAGTGCTTGTGAACATGCTCAACGTGCGCCTGAAACTGTGCAACTTTTAGCCGTATCGAAAACACATCCAAGTGAAAGTTTGCGTGAAATGTATGTAGCAGGACAAAGAGCATTTGGCGAAAACTATTTGCAAGAAGCTTTGGAAAAAATCGAAGCTTTACACGATTTAGATATTGAATGGCATTTTATTGGTCATGTTCAACGCAACAAGACGAAGCATTTGGCCGAGAAATTTGATTGGGTACATGGTGTAGATCGTTTAATTATTGCCGAGCGATTATCTAACCAACGTGGCGATGATCAATCTGCACTTAATATTTGTTTGCAAGTCAATATTGATGGGCAAGACAGTAAAGATGGTTGTGCACCAGATGAAGTTGCCGAGCTGGTTGCTCAAATCAGTCAATTACCAAAAATCAAGTTACGCGGTTTAATGGTCATTCCAGCACCTGACAATACTGCTGCATTTGCAGATGCTAAAGCCTTGTTTGATGCTGTGAAAGACCAACATGCCCACCCACAAGATTGGGATACTTTAAGTATGGGAATGTCGAGTGATTTAGAAGCTGCAATTGCTGCTGGTTCAACCATGGTTCGTGTAGGAACAGCCTTATTTGGTGCTAGAGACTATTCGCAAAAAGGCTGATGTAAGCTTTATCTTACAGAAACTGCGGCCTTTTGCGGCTATGGCAGACAACGTTTTTTTCGTACTATGAACTCATCAGGAAACAGGATGTTTCTAAGAATAACAATAAACAGTGATGAATGGATGCATACAGGTACGACAGGAGTTATACCAACGCAGAATCTAAAAAAGCCCCGACAGGATGTCGGGGCTTTTTAGTTTTAACCTACTACTTCAATGGTACTTGCACCCGCGCCGAGTGGTTTTACCTGAATTTGTACAGGAATACGTTCATGCATTTCTTGAATGTGTGAGATGAGAATGACTTGGCGTCCCTGATTTTGTAGTTGGTCTAGAGCATTCATGACCATATGTAAAGATGAGGCGTCTAAAGTACCAAATCCTTCATCAATAAACAGCGATTCAATTTTCATTGAGCCCGAGGCCATATTGGCAATCGCTAAAGACAAGGCAAGGGCAGTTAAGAACGACTCACCGCCAGACAAAGATGCAACAGAACGGGTTTCTCCATCCATGTCATGGTCAATAATCGCAAGGCTTAAAGACTGATCTAGGCGTTTTAGCGTATAGCGTTGAGACAGCATTGCCAGTTGCTGGTTGGCGTGTTCAACTAAAATATCTAAGTGATATTGCTGGGCATAGTCGCGGAACTCTTTTCCTTTGGCATCACCAATCAAGCCTGAAATTTTGCTCCAGCGATGTTCTTCTTGCTGAATATTTTGAATTTGCTCGGCATATTGTTGCTGTTTAGCCAGATTTTGCTGATGGACTTCAAGCTTAAGCTTGAGGCGATCACGTACTTCAAGCTGGGCTTTGAGCTCTACAATATTGTCTTGAATAAGGCTAACAAGCTTTTCATATTCAATATCTGGCTGAGTTTGTAAGTGCTCGCTCAATTGCTCTTGCATAGTTTTAAGGGCAGAAGAGGCTTCACTTAATAAACGCTCTGCATAATTAAGACGGTTACGAATGTCTTGCTCTTGGGCTGAATTAATTTGTATGAGTGCCGTAAGATCAGATGCTTGAAAATCAGTATGGGTTTTTAACCAGTTTTGAATTTGCTCATCAACCTGCTGCTGATGTTGCGAGGTGTGTTGATGTTGATGCTTGAGCTGATCTAGCGCCTGTTTTTGCTGTTCAAAGTGTTGTCTGGTTTGTTCGAAACGTTGTTTGGACTCATGGTATGCCGTTTGTTGTTGCTGACGTTTGGCGTCATGCTCAATTAACCATTCATGTGGTTTAAGATCCGAGCGACCTGTCATTTGCTGAATGAGCGATACCGCTTTTTCATTATTTTGCTGACCTTTAAGCGTAATCTCTTGGAGATTTTGATCGATCTCATCAATTTGCTTAGTCATTTGCTCAAGGTTGGCAGCTAACATTTTAAGTTCTTGTTGTTGCTGTTCAAAACGCTGTGAAAGCTGTTCTTGTTGCTCAAGTTGCTTAGCGCGTGCATCTAAAACTGACCAAATCTGCTTAGCTGTTTGGCTACTTGCTTGCTGCCATGCATGCTGTTCTGTTTCAGACAAGCACTCAACAATATGTTGAACTTGTTGTTGCCATTGCTGTGCCGTATTGAGCAAGCTTTGATTGTGCTGAATAGATTGAGCGAGCTGATTGTGCTGTTTAATCGCTTGGGTTAAACGTACGTTTTCTGAGTCAAATGAACTTATAACAGTTTGTGTGGCTTGTCTGAGTTCATTTAGTATTTGCAAGATTTGTTCAGGGGCTTGATTAAGCTCAATATGTAACTGATTGAGCTTAAGCGCTTGCTCAAGTTCTTGCTGTAAGTTTGTTTGTTTTGCCTGAAGTTGAGCTAAATATTTCTGAACTTGCTCAAGCTCGGCACGACACTGGGTGAGGGCATGCTGTTGGGTTTGCCACGCATTAAATGTAGTTTGCTCGAGTGCAATAGCTTGTTGCTCTTGCTGTTGCTGCAAATCGAATAAAGCTTTGGAAACTGCACTGTCATCAATACGGTAGGGATGATGGGTGCTTCCACAAACTAAACACGCTTCACCTTCTTTAAGATTGGCCCGTAACTGCTCAATATTTTCGGTGTGTAGTAAACGCTGCTGTTGCAAAATGTGCTGTAACTTTTCACGTTCAGTTTTTGCTGTTTGGTATTCTTGTTCAGCTAACTGGCAAACGGTTTTAAGCTGCTGTTCTTGGGCTGAGACTTGAGTTTGTTTTTCAGTGAATTGCTGAAGCTCAGCATATAACTCATGATAAAGTTTAACTTTCTGTTGAATCAGATCTAGCTGAGTGATTTGAGCAAGTTTCTGATCTTTATCTTTACGTTGCTGTTCAAGCTTTAACTCAATTTGTTCAACTGTACCTAGTGAAGCTGTGAGTTGTTCAACTTCACTTTTAGCTTCCGATAGCTTTTGGCGAGCAAGGGTAGGGTTACCGAGCTGTCGTTCAATCGTTTCGTAATTTTGAATAAATTGCCCAAGTTGATGTAGATGCGCTGAAAGGCCTTTGTCCAATACAGCATATTGCTGAGTCTGGGTAAGTTGTTGTTGTAGATAAACTTGACTCTGCTCAAGTTGTGCAATCTGCTGTTGCACAGTATTTTGCTGTTGTTGCAGTGGACTGAGTTTCTGCTCAAGTACATTTTTCTTTTCTTTGCACTTTTTATATTCATCGGCAATAAAGGCACGTTCTTGAATGGACTGTCGAACTTGATTTAAAGCTTGTTGATGTTGTTGCTCAAAATCGAGCGTTTGTTTGAGTTGTTGTTCTGCAAGTTGATATTGTTTTTGTCCGGTTTCAAAAATTTGTACTAAATCATTAAACTTGGTTTGCGCTTGCTGAATTTGCGGCTCAAGTTGTTGTAGCGTTTGTAAATTTTGAGCTTGCTGAAAAACTTGTGGGCGTATTTCAGAGAAAACTTCGAGTCGTTTTAATTGCTCACGTTCAGGGGCAAGTTGCTGATGGTGATTTTGCTGGGTTTGAAACTGTTGTTGTTTAGCTTGAACTTCTTGTTCAAGTTTTGCTTTACGTTCAAACCATTGTTGTTGTTTGTCTAAAACATTTTTTTGTTGTTCTAACTGTTGATGGTTTTGCTCGGCTTGCTGATATTGTTCGGTAAAAGCCGCAATATCTTCATCAGACAAAATTTCGATATGTCCTAAAAACTCTTCAAGCTGTTTACGCTGCTTTGCAATATCGGCTGTTTTACGAAAAGCCAATTCACCGATTTTGGCGAAAATGCTGGAGTTGGTCAGGTACTCAAGTAACTCACCACGCTCGCTGTCTCGTGCTTTTAAAAACGCGGTCACTTCTGACTGAGCAAGTAGTACAGCACGAGTAAACTGTTCAAAAGAAAGCTGGGTAATTTGTTTAACTTTTTCATCAACCGCTTTGGCTTTATCGGCAAGCACCACACCATCGGTTAGACATTTTAAATGGCGTTGCACGCTTTGTAATTTACCATTTGGGTTTTCACGTGCACGTTTAATTTCCCAGCGTGCCAAATAGCGTTTTTGATCTTGTGCGATAAAGCAAAGTTCCGCAAAACCATGTCCTGTACCACGGCGTAAGACAGTTAAAGGTGAGTTGGTGAGTAACTCGGAACCATCAACATCTTTTAATTTGCCATCGCTGTCTTTAAGACGAGGCACCCGATTAAACAAAGCCAGACACATGGCATCTAAAATGGTTGACTTACCTGCGCCTGTTTTCCCTACAATTGCAATCAGACCTGCATGGGCGAGAGGCGCGCTTTCAAAATCAATAAAGTGTTCATCAGAAAGAGATGCCAGATTTTTTATTCGAATGGATAAAATTTTCATGACATATCCTTAAGGGGTTGCATCATTTTCAAGATGTTTTTGTGCTTCTTGTACCAAGCTTAGAAAATCTTTTAAGACCGCATCATCAGCGTTGTAACCTTGTTTTTCCCAAATATTTTGAAAGAGTTTTTCCGGTGTAGGCGGTTCAAGTGCAATGTGCTGAGTAGTATTTGAATCGGTCGCGTCTTTATTCACATATTGACGTGAAATACGCACTAAACGATAGCGGTCAGGTGGCAGGGCTGCTTCAAACTGCTGACGTAAATTAGGCTGTGGCGGCGTTAAACTATAATATTCAATATCGACATATTCACGGTGGTCAATATTTTCAATCACGCCGTGAGGCAAGGCTCTGAGTTGTTGCAGTACCTCGTTTAACTCACCACGAATACGGTGCAATTGTATGCAACGTGGAATTTCGACAGCTTCAAATTGCAAACGGCTGTCTGTGTCTTGAGTCGGATCAACTTTGACCTCAACCACTTGATGCTTATAGTTAACTTCACTAAAAGAAAGTGGAATGGGCGAACCACTATAACGAATGTGTGGCTGACCTACTTTTTGTGGTTTATGTAGATGCCCTAAAGCGACATAGTCGACCGCATCTTCAAACAAAGTTGTTGAAAGCGCCTCTTCGTTACCAATAATAATTGGGCGTTCAGAGTCGGATGTTTCTCCACCTTGCATGTGGGCATGTGACATCAAAATAAGGGCTTGGTCTGGTGTCTTACGACGTTTAGCTTCGGCAATGAGCTGCTGGTGTAAATAGGCAATCGCATTTTTGCTGTTAGTGGTATGTTCATTAAAACCCGTAATTTCGGCCGAACGTAAAAAAGGTAGGGCAAGACACCACGCAACAATATCTTGATTTTGGTTATAGATAGGTAAAAGTAGTCGATCGAGGTCTAAGGTTTTATCTTCATTCCAGCGAACCACGCCCACGGTTTTTGCGTTATATTTTTCTAAGAGTGGTTCGACCTGTTCAATACGGTAGCCTGAGTCATGGTTACCCGCAATCATGAGTGTTTGCATGTGCGGCGCAAGCCGATGAGCATCTGCTAAAAATTGGTAGAGTTGTTTTTGTGCTTGAGAACCGGGGTTAATCACATCAAAAATATCGCCGGCGATGAGTAGGGCGTGTGGCTGTTTTTCTTGAATTTGAGTGAGTAACCAGCTTAAAAATTGTTGGTGTTCGTAGTGGCGTGAATGATTATAAAAAAACTGCCCCAAATGCCAGTCAGAAGTATGTAGAAAATGTACGGACATAGAAACAGACATCAAGCCAAAATAAACACAGATACGTTAGCATAAATTGGCAGGAGATTTTATCAAGACATTTTAAAGTGCTCGTTATTTAAGCCTAAGTTGAAACTTGAATTAAATTTTTCACTTTAAACGCTCCTTTGTTACTATCGACTTAAACCTTGAACTTTGAGAAAAAAATGACCATTCACGAATACGAAGTAAAAATACAGTGGGAAGGGAATACAGGAACAGGTACTTCTTCTTATCGTTCATATAAACGAGACTTTAGTATTCAACATCCGCAAAAGGCCACAATTCAAGGTTCATCAGACCCAGCCTATTTAGGCGATGTGACTAGATGGAACCCTGAAGATTTATTGGTTGCATCAGCTTCAGCTTGTCATAAGCTTTGGTATTTACATCTGTGTGCAGTCAACCATATTTATGTGCTAAGTTATGTCGACAAAGCACTTGGTTTTATGGAAGATACAGATCCGGTCAAACGTGGTCACTTTACCCAAATTATTTTAAGACCAGAGATTGTTTTAGAAAAAGGTACTGACCAAGAGCTTGCTGCAAAACTGCATGAAGAAGCACATCAGGAATGTATGATTGCCAATTCGGTGAATTTCCCAATTACATGTGAAGCCAGCTTTAGCTTTGCTGAATAAACTATATGAAATAGCCACCGATAAAAAGGCGGTGGCTATACATTAAAAATAAATAAAATCTTTAAGCTGCGTTTTCATCGACTTGAAAAATACCAAAAACGTTGTGGTCTAAATCGACAAAGTAACCATGCCAAGCACGACCGGGAATGGCGAATTTATCCATCGCGACAATACCACCTTGCTCTAAAATTTTTGCAGCCACTTCATCGAAGTTTTCGACCTGAACCGAACAGGTAAATGCATTGGTGCCATATTCCATTGGAGGTGTTTGAGCAGGGCGTTTTAATAGCCCACCCATAATTGAAGGTGTCTCTATGCGGTAATATTCAATCGGTAAGCTTTCATCGAGTTTAAATTGCCAACCAAACACAGCTTGGTAAAACTGCGCATCGCGGGCAGGGTTTGAAGACTGGATTTCAAAATAGGCAATAGTGTTCATATTATTTAAATCATATTTTTATGGTGCAAAAAGTATACGCATAGCCTTTATCGCCACGAAAGCACTATTGTGTATGGTGAGCGTAAAATAAATGAAAGTGCTAGAAAATAAAAACCGACGATTCGAGTGATGAGAGAATCGTCGGTCAAAAACTTCATCAAGGGTTTCGGCTGCTAACAAAACCTAATCCGAAGGAAGGAAAGAGTCGTAATGAAAGGTCACCGAAACAATTTTGCGGATGCCGTGCAAAGGAAGTATTCGGTTGCTGCGACCTTGTTACCCTATATAACGTCAAGAGATCAGGATTGGTTGACAGAAAAATGAAAAAAAATCGAAAAAAATTTATAATTATTTTTTGAACCCATAAATTAGGCAAAAATATGACCAAATTACATTCTTACTTTCTCTGGTTTTTTGCTCTATGCATCATACTTACCTTAATTGTAGGTGTGGTTGCAGCACTATTACCAGCGAGTGTAGGTGGTATTTTAACAGCCGTTCCATATTTAGGCGCAATGATTTTTGTCTTATTTAAATTTTTAAAGAAAGAACGCCGTGCCCCGACTGTACCAGAAAAAAAGAAATTTACTTTAGGTTTTACCCTGATTTTTTGGGGCTATAACTTGTGTGGTGTTTTATTTGGTCTGTTTTTATTTGCCAGAAAAGACCCTGAGATTTTGCAGAACTTTATGCTTTACCTCAAACAGCCTCAGTTTTTAAGCATTATGGTGATTATGCTTTTAATGTTAGCTATTCCGCTTTATTTAATTACCTACTGGTTTTATGGCAAGCAGGCACAGCGAATGGCTGACAAAATGTTTAACGTGTAATAGATCACTACGAAAACTCATACGATTAAATATAAATGAGTCTTATACAATTAAATAAAACTTGAATCCTCAGCTTAGGAGGAAATATGAATAAGAATGTATTAATTACAGGTGCAAGTGGTTTTATCGGAACGCATTTAATTAAGTTCCTGCTACAAAAAAATTATAACGTGATTGCTGTGACACGGCAGGCTGGAAAGGCATCTGACCATCCTGCCTTGCAGTGGGTGCAAAAGTTTGAAGATATTTCGACCCGACAAATTGATTATGTGGTGAATTTGGCAGGTGCAAATATTGGCGAGAAACGCTGGACCGAGTCACGTAAAAAACAACTCATTGAAAGCCGTGTAAATACGACCCGAAAATTGTATGCATGGCTCAAACAATCTGAAATTTTTCCGGAAGTAATTGTGTCTGGTTCTGCAATTGGTTATTACGGAATAGATGATCAAGAAAAGTGGGCAGAGGTGTGCACAGAACAAAGTCCGCCACAGCCTATTTTTATGTCCGAGCTTTGCCAAGAGTGGGAGCGAGCAGCTTTAGCAGATACTCAGCAAAATACTAAAATTATTCGCTTAGGTGTGGTGTTTGGGCAGGGCGGTGGGATTTTGCCTAAAATGTTGCTTCCTATTCGACTTAATTTAGTCGGTCAAATTGGTCATGGCCGTCAGCCTGTGGTTTGGGTACATATTGAAGACGTATTAAACGCAATTGAGTTTATATTTAAACATCCTCAATCTGCTCAAATTCATAATGTGGTGGCGCCAGAAAATGTGACCCAAAAGGTATTTGTTGAACAAGCTGCTGAGGTGCTTCATAAGAAACCACAGTTGTCGGCGCCTAGTACGGTTTTTCGCTGTTTGTTAGGAGAGCAGTCGCAATTGATTTTGAATGGGCAATACGTTAAACCCGCCGCCATACAAGCTGAAGGATTTGAGTTTGCTTATCCTCAATTAAAAATGGCTTTAGAAAATATACTCGCCTCAGGCTAAGATTTTATTTTGCAAACGCTCTGGAGAATATGCTTTGGCATCAACTAATGTCGGTTGACCCAGCATAAGTTGACGGAGCAATTGCGCAGAGCCTGCACCCATACACAAACCATTTCTAAAATGACCAAAGTTTGCCCAGAGATTGTCCATTTCAGGCATTTTGCCAATGTAGGGAACGCCATTTGGTGAACTTGGTCTGAGGCCTGCCCAGCGATGTACAATCGGGAAATCGGCCAGTTCAGGCACCATTTCTAAACATGCTTCTAAAATATTGTGCTGAGTCGTTTCATCGGTAGAGGTGTCAAAACCACGATGTGCCATGCTTGACCCGCACACGATATGACCGTCCATACGTGGAATCAAATACATCACTCGATTCATACACATGGTCGGTAGCCAGTGAGCAGGGGTTTTAAATAACAGCATTTGGCCTTGAACAGGTTCGACTGGAATTTCGAGTTGTAATTGTGAGTTCCAGTAATGGCTCCAAGCGCCCGAAGTTATTACAAAATGGTCTGCTGTATGTTTTCGACCATCTTCAGTTTGTAGCGCCTGTATCACATCGCCCTGTTGAATCAGTTTTTTAACAGCAGTGTGTTCGAAAAACTCAACTTTTGGATGTTGTTTTAAATAGCGAATCAGTGACTGTAAAACGCGTGGGTTGCGAATATTAGACAGTTCAGGGAAATAAATGGCTTCTTGAAACTGATCGGAAATATGTGGATTAACTTGCTCTAGCGCATCTCGTTGTAAGTATTCACAGCGCTGCATCGGTTCTTGATGCTGCTCGGCGTAAGAAAGCCCGATGTCAAAATCTTCTTCATCAAAAATCAGCATGCCTGTGTCATGAATTTCAAAATCAATCCCTGTAACAGGGTAGAGCTTTTGGTTCCATGCTTGATAAGAGGCTTTGCCAAATTGAGCAAGTTGGTTCACTGCATGCACATAGCGCCACGGGTACATCGGAGAGAGAATACCTCCGCCAGCCCAAGAGGCTGCTTGTCCCGCTTGTTGTTGATCAAAAATGCTGATCGTACAGCCTTGTTCAACCAACTCCAGCGCAGACATTAATCCACTTATGCCCGCGCCAATAATTGCAATATGCATGCAGTGTTATCCTTTCTCTGCGAACTTAGTTCATTTCCTTGAGTTTTTCGGCAGCAGTTTCTGCAAAGTAAGTCCAGATCCCGTCTGCACCTGCGCGGCGGCAGCACATGAGTGATTCTAAAATCACTGAATCTGATAACCAGCCATTTTGAATTGCGCCAGCTAACATTGCATATTCGCCACTCACTTGATAAATGAATGTAGGAACACCAAAGGTATCTTTCACTTCACGTACCACATCCAGATATGGCATGCCCGGTTTTACAATTACCATGTCGGCGCCTTCTTGAATATCAAGCGCGATTTCATGTAAAGCTTCGGCACGGTTGGCAAAGTCCATCTGGTAGTTATATTTATTACCACCTTTGAGGTTGGATGCAGAGCCAACAGCATCACGGAACGGACCATAGAAGCTAGATGCATATTTCGCAGAGTAGGCCATGATGTTGGTATAGATGTGACCATTGGCTTCTAAAGCTTGACGAATTGCGCCAATACGGCCATCCATCATGTCACTTGGTGCTATCACTTCGGCACCTGCTTCTGCGTGACTTAACGCTTGTTTAATCAAGCATTCTACAGTCTCGTCATTTAGCACATAGCCTGTTTCATCAATAATGCCGTCTTGACCATGAGTGGTATATGGGTCGAGGGCACCATCGGTAATTAACACCATTTCTGGTAATTCTTTTTTAAGCAGACGACATGTGGTTTGTACTAAACCATCTTCATGCCATGCAGCTTCTGCGGTGAGGCTTTTATCTTCTTGCGGGGTAACTGGAAAAAGAGCCAGTTTTGATACGCCCAATTCCAAAAGTCTTTCAGCTTTTTTCAGTAACAAATCTGCCGACAAACGCTGAATGTTCGGCATACTTGGAATATCTTGGGTCTGATTTTGTCCCGGTAATACAAATACTGGATAAATCAAGTGATTGGTAGTGAGCTGTGTTTCGCTGACCATCGCACGCAACTGGTCATTTTTACGGATACGGCGCATGCGAGTGGCTGGAAATGCAGGACGATTGAACGTATAAGTCATAACAATCTCGATGTTCGGTATTACACTAGGATAGGTTGGCGGATATTCCATTACTGTCAACCGACTGCTGTATTGTAGCCCCATAATGCTGTATTTGTACAAAATTATGGGCGTTTATCATGCTTTTAAATTTAGGCAACATATGAGTGAAGAAAAGAAAAATTGGACTGGGAACATCCATTTAGGTGCAAAAACAGACCTGACTGTGGTTCTCAACCAATTATGTAAGGCGTTTAATAGCTCTCCTTTTTTTAAGCATAGTGGAATGATTATGCGTGTGGTGGACGGGCACATTGAAGGCTATATTGAGATGCAACCCAACCTGATTGGCAATCTGGCATTTCAGATTTTGCATGGCGGTGTTGCTGCAACTTTGCTCGATAGTATTGGTGGAATTGTGGCAATGGAACACCTCTATCGCCGTTCAACTCCCGAAACTTTAACTGAAACCATTAAGCAAGTGTCGCGTTTGGCAACAGTCGACATGCGTGTAGATTATTTAGCACCGGGGCGTGGTAAATATTTTATTGCACGTGCCGAAGTATTACGTTTAGGTCGTAAGGGCTGCACCATGCGCATGACCATGGTCAATGATGAAGATAAAGCGATTGCTGCCGGCATTGCTTCATATGCCTATTAAGCAATCAATTGAACCCTTTGAAAGCGCCAAGTGCGCTTTTTTTAGTGTTTGAAAAGCTAAAATTTTTACAAAAACTTTGAGATAAACATTAATTTAATTAGAACGAACGCATTAGTTATAAATTTTTATTCTCATATTATGAGGTTTTAGCGTTAAAATTAGCTCCTTTGACAATGCGGTATGTCTTGTTTATAGAAAAATAAAAACTCTATAACAAGGTGTAGTGCGAGATTGATGGCAAAGCCAACTCATCTTTAGGAACATACCATGACTGATGCACAAAGCAATGTACAAGAAACAGTGCCAACAACATCTGCCTCGGATGAAAACAATCAAAACAAGCGCAAAAAATTTCTTGGTTTTTTTGCGCTGATTTTATTGATCGCCGCTATTTTGTATGCAATCTGGGCATTATTTTTAAATAATTCCGTGAGTACGGATAATGCCTATGTCGGTGCAGAAACCGCGCAAATTACTTCAATGGTGAGCGGACAGGTCGCTCAGGTTGTCGTAAAAGATACCCAAACGGTACATCGTGGTGACGTGCTGGTTCGTATTGATGATCGTGATGCCAAAATTGCATTGGCTCAAGCTGAGGCAGAACTTGCCAAAGCAAAACGCCAATATAAACAAACTGCGGCAAACAGTAGTTCTTTAAACTCTCAAGTTGTGGTGCGTGCTGACGAAATTAACAGTGCCAAAGCACAGGTCGCTCAAGCGCAGGCCGACTACGACAAAGCAGCTTTAGAACTGAACCGCCGTGCGCAGCTTGCTGCCTCTGGTGCAGTGTCTAAAGAAGAGCTTACTAAGGCACAAAGTGCAGTCGAAACAGCCAAAGCAGGGCTAGAGCTTGCTAAAGCTGGTTTAGCGCAAGCCTCTTCGAGTCGTAAAGCTGCTGAAAGTACCTTAGCTGCAAACGAAGCGTTAATTCAGGGTGTAAGTGAAACTTCGACACCTGATGTACAAGTTGCACAAGCACATGTTGAACAAGCTCAGCTTGATTTGGAACGTACCGTGATTCGTGCGCCAGTCGATGGGGTGGTTACACGTCGTAATATTCAAGTCGGTCAACGTGTTGCACCGGGCACCAGCATGATGATGATTGTGCCGCTTAACGATTTATATGTAGATGCAAACTTCAAAGAAAGTCAGTTGAAAAAAGTCCGTCCGGGTCAGGCTGTCACACTAACTTCAGATTTATATGGCGATGACGTTGAATATCACGGCAAAGTGATGGGCTTCTCTGGTGGTACAGGCTCTGCCTTTGCCTTAATTCCGGCTCAAAATGCAACAGGCAACTGGATTAAAGTGGTTCAACGCTTACCGGTTCGTATTGCACTTGACCCGAAAGAACTTGCTGAACACCCACTGCGTGTTGGCTTGTCGATGGAAGCAAAAGTCGACTTATCTGCGAAGTAAACGCTTATGAAAACGCAAACACCTTTTGCCGAACTAAGCGGTGGCCGTTTAATACTGGCAGCGTTTGTTATTGCCTTGTCGAATTTTATGGTCGTGCTCGATACGACCATTGCCAACGTATCTGTACCGCACATTACCGGTAACCTTGCCGTTTCAAGTACACAAGGGACATGGGTTGTTACGTCGTATGCTGTTGCAGAAGCGATTTGTGTACCTTTAACAGGTTGGCTTGCAGGTCGCTTTGGAACCGTTCGGGTTTTTATTTTTGGTCTGATTGGTTTTACCATTTTTTCTTTTTTGTGCGGACTAGCAAACTCGTTAGGCATGCTGGTGTTTTTCCGTATTGGACAAGGTCTATGCGGTGGCCCGCTTATGCCACTCAGTCAAACCTTGCTGATGCGTATTTTCCCTCAAGAAAAGCATGCACAGGCAATGGGCCTATGGGCCATGACTACCGTCGTTGGACCAATCTTAGGACCAATTTTGGGTGGTCTGATTAGTGACAACCTATCTTGGCACTGGATTTTCTTTATTAACTTACCTGTTGGGATTATTTGTGTTTTAGCGGCAATGCGCTTGTTAAGAGTGGCTGAAACAGAAACGATTTCTTTAAGAATCGACACGGTCGGTTTAGGCTTGTTAATTCTCTGGATTGGTGCGCTACAGCTCATGCTTGACTTAGGGCACGAACGCGACTGGTTTAACAGCACCAGCATTATCGTTTTAGCTTTAACTGCCGCCATTGGCTTTGTGGTGTTCCTCATATGGGAGCTGACCGACAAACATCCCGTCGTAGACGTCAAAGTCTTTAGGCATAGGGGCTTTGCAATCTCGGTACTGGCCTTGTCACTTGGTTTTGGCGCATTCTTTGGCAGTATTGTACTGATTCCGCAGTGGCTGCAAATGAACCTTTCTTACACCGCCACGTGGGCAGGCTATTTAACTGCAACCATGGGCTTTGGTAGTTTGACCATGTCACCGATTGTGGCAAAGCTTTCGACCAAACATGACCCACGCGCACTGGCAAGTTTTGGTTTGATTTTGTTGGGTGGTGTGACCTTAATGCGAGCATTCTGGACCACAGATGCCGACTTTATGGCGTTGGCTTGGCCGCAAATCTTACAAGGTTTTGCTGTACCGTTCTTCTTTATTCCATTGTCGAACATTGCGCTCGGTTCAGTGTTGCAGCAAGAGATTGCATCTGCTGCGGGTCTCATGAACTTCTTAAGAACCATGGCAGGGGCGATTGGTGCTTCAATTGCAGTGACCGTGTGGGACGACCATGCTAAAGTTGCGCGTAGTGAAATGGTGTCAAACCTACATACGACTGAAGTACAAAACACACTTTTGCAAAATGGTTTTACGGCTGACTCGACGCTCGGAATTATTTCAAACCTCGTTGATAAAGAAGCCATTACCATGTCGGCAAACCATGTATTTTTACTGTTTGCGATTGTGTTTGTCTTTGCAGGGCTGGTCATTTGGCTGTGCCCAAAACCCAAACAGGTCAGTGGTATGCCTTCTCACTAAACATCATAAAGCATCTCTTCGGGGGTGCTTTTTTTAGGCCAACTACAAAATGAGCGAGTTTATAAATAGCAGATTTAGCCTGTATTTAAAGAAATAAAGCATGCCAGAATTGGGCAAATCAGTTATAAAAGAGTGTGATAACAAGCAAGGAGACATCACTTAGAGCACAAAATAAACACCCTTAATCATTTAATATTATTAAAACTTTATTTTTATCAAAGATTAAAAAACTGAAGACCTGAAAACAAAGAAGCTTGCATGGCAATTGCATGGATAGGCAGGCGGATATATTGGAGTTATCACGTGAATAAAAGATATTCATTTTTGTTCAGTAGTTTATTAGCAGTCGGTTTATTACAAGGATGTGGAGATGACTCCTCGTCAGATCAGCCCAAGGATGATTCAAATACAACCCCGCCCAATTTAATTGTAGATAATGACCCGACCAGTTGTAGCAAACTGGCACAAGACGGTTCAAGCGTAGTGGTTGGTTCAAACCAAAATGGTGACCCAGCCGCACCAGAGGGTGCATCGGGTTATAGACTTGGTAACACGGTTAAATACGCAGATAAATATATGGTGGTGGCCAACACACCACTTGCAGTAAAAGCAGGTTGTGATGTTTTAAAAGCAGGCGGTAGCGCAGTCGATGCAGCCGTAGCAGTACAAGCCGTGCTTGGCTTAGTTGAGCCACAGTCGAGTACCATTGCCGGTAGTGGTTTTATGATGTATTACGATGCCAAAACCAAACAAGTCACTGCCTATGATGGTCGTGAACCCGCCCCTGCCGCAGCCAACGAATTTTATTTAATTCGCCAAAATATATATGACCCAAATTCACCTGCGCCTGTACCAAGTGCGCGCCGTAGCGGTCGCTCGATTGGTGTGCCGGGTGTGATGCGTTTGCTTGAACAAGCACAAAAAGAACATGGCAAACTCAAGTGGAACCAGCTTTTTGGTGAAGCGATTGGTTTGGCTGACAATGGTTTTCGCATTCCGGGGCGTTTGGCAGATGCAATTGCAAGCAATGCAAACAATTTAGCGCTCGATGCAAATGCAATGGCAACCTATTTCTACCCAAATGGATCACCACGTAAAGTCGGTGAGACCATGACCAATAAAGCCTATGCCAGAACACTTGAAGCACTTGCCACTCAAGGGGCAAATGCACTACACACGGGTCCGATTGCACAAGCCATTGTGGCAAAAGCAGGGCAAACCGTAGGTGATGACCCAGCACGGACTCCAATTACCCCAAGCTTAATGACTTTGCAGGATTTATCGAACTATCAGGTGAAAAAACGCGACCCGATTTGTACGACGTACCGTGACCGTTACTATGTATGTACCATGCCGCCTCCATCTTCGGGAGGGATTGCGGTTGCGCAAACGCTAGGTATTTTAGAAAACTTTGATATGTCACTTTATCCACCTAAAAACCCCGAAAATGAAGGCGGTGTGCCCGATGTGATGGGTGTGCATTTAGTGTCTGAAGCAGAGCGTTTGGCCTACGCTGACCGCGATAAATATGTGGCAGATACTGACTTTGTTGCTTTACCAGCACAGGGTATTCCAAGCTTTATTGATAAAAATTACTTAAAACAACGTGCAGCACTGATTAATCCGAACCAAAGTATGGGCGTTGCACCAGCAGGTAATTTCAACCCAGCTTCGGGTGTAGATACCACTGTTGAGCATGGCACAACTCAGTTTACGATAGTAGATGCCTATGGCAATGTGGTTTCAATGACATCGACTGTTGAATCGAGCATGGGTTCTTTCCATATGGTGGATGGTTTCTTGCTGTCAAACCAGTTAACTGACTTTAGTGCGAACCCTTATGACAGCACTGGGGCAATGGTCGCCAACCGTGTAGAAGGCGGCAAACGCCCACGTAGTACCATGGCACCAACCTTAGTGTTTAAAGGCACCACGCCAGATGAGTTTTATATGGCAACAGGTTCACCAGGTGGCGGTACCATCATTCAATATGTGGTTAAAACATTGGTGGGAGCATTGGACTGGAATTTAAATGCACAGCAGGCGACTTCGCTTGTAAACTTTGGCGCGACCAATAGCAAAAACACCAATGTGGATAGCTCGAATGTACAGCTTTCCTTAGTTGACCTGATTGAAGGCTTAAAAGCAAAAGGGCATGGTATCTCTAACACTGCGCAAACCAGTGGTATTTCAACGATTATGAAAGTAAATATAAATAATCAGAGTAAATACGCAGGTGGGGTAGACCCACGCCGTGAAGGTATTGTGTTAGGCAATGGAGCCTTATAGATCAAACTTTAAAAAAAGCTGTCATTTTTGGCAGCTTTTTTATGTAGCCCTTGAAAAAAACTAAAGGCTCTCCATTATGTAAATATGTTCATCAGTAGCAGACTGTTGATAAATTGCACAGCATTTTATTTTAGTTATGCTATGATGTTCAGACATTCATGGGGATGTTATTGGCTTCGACGCCGGTGATGAAACTCATAGATGCATGCCGAGAGCGCATTTTCTCTCGTAAATAAAATTTGCATTTTAATAGTCGCAAACGACGAAACTTACGCTCTAGCTGCCTAAGGGCAGTTTGTCCGCTTCCTAGAATACTTGTGGTTTAGGAACCCGACCGTAGCGCACGCACACAAGTCCGTATAGAGTCAAGCCTCGGGGCTTTATACCAAACTTAGAGGATCGCACCTTGTACCCTGTTCGTCGGGTCACTTGGTGTTAAAACAATAGACGATATCTAAGCATGTAGTATTCTCGAGCGTAGTGCTGGCGGACGCGGGTTCAACTCCCGCCATCTCCACCAAGATTCTTGAAAAACCCTGAAACGAAAGTTTCAGGGTTTTTTATTAGCATTTTAAATAGTATTTAAATTGGTTTCTTTATTTAAATATATCCCAAGTTTTTAAAATAAAAATTAATAGTGATATCATTATCTTTAATACTTTATAAATCTTAAAAGATGAGGTTTCCGTGCGAAAGTTTAATGAAGATGCTCGTGTAAAAATTCCAACAATTCTTCATTTAACAAGGCTTGGTTATAAATATCTTTCTTTAAAAGAACATACATGGGATATGGAATCTAATATTTTCCCAGACATCTTCATTAAATCAATTAGTACGATTAATCCCTCTATTGAAAAGGATGATATTTATAGGGAATTGCAAGATCTTAAGCTGACCTTGGATAACGATGATTTAGGAAAAGGCTTTTTTAGTAAGTTAGTCAATCGCTCTGGAATAAAGCTAATTGATTTTGATGATATAAATAACAACACTTTTAATATTGTTACAGAGCTAACTTGTCAAAAGGGAGATGAAGAATTTCGCCCTGATATTACTATTTTAGTGAATGGTATGCCTTTAGTGTTTATTGAGGTAAAAAAACCAAATAATAAAGATGGTGTCTTAGCTGAACGAGACAGAATAAATAAGCGATTTCAAAATTCTAAATTTAAAAGATTTATTAACATCACACAGTTCATGATCTTTTCAAATAATATGGAGTATGACGATGCTGCTATTCAACCAATTATGGGTGCCTTTTATGCAACACCGTCTTATCACGAACCAAGTTTTAACTACTTCCGAGAAGAAGAGATATTCAATTTAACTCATTTATTGAATCCTTTAACTGAAGCAGAAGAGATTCGAGTCCTTAAGGATAATAACTTAGAAGTTATCAGAAATAGCCCTGAATTTATTACAAATAAAGATCCTAATAGACCTACCAACCGAATTTGTACTTCTTTGTTAAGCCGAGAGCGTTTAGCATTTATGTTACGTTATTCAATTGCTTATGTGGAAACGGAAAATGGTATGCAAAAACATATCATGCGCTATCCACAACTATTCGCAACTAAGGCAATTGCAAGAAAATTAGATGAAGGTATCCGTAAAGGAATTATTTGGCATACGCAAGGTAGTGGTAAAACAGCATTAACTTACTATAACGTCAAATTTTTGACGGATTATTATCAACGAAATAATGTAATTCCTAAGTTTTATTTCATTGTGGATCGACTTGATTTACTACAGCAAGCACAGAGTGAATTTGCAAGTCGTGGGCTAGTTGTACATACGATTAACTCTAGAGATGAATTTACTAAAGATATTAAGGCAACTAAGGTCATCCACAATAACAGTGGCAAACCAGAGATTACTGTCATCAATATCCAGAAGTTCGCAGATGATCCAACTATTGTTTCCACCAATGATTATAGTGTTGATATACAGCGTGTTTACTTCTTAGATGAGGTACATCGTAGTTACAATCCTAAAGGTAGCTTTCTTGCGAATTTAGATGTTTCTGATCGTAATGCAATTAAAATTGGTCTTACAGGAACTCCGCTATTAGGAACAGATTACAATTCAAGATCGTTGTTTGGAGATTATATCCATAAGTACTACTACAATGCTTCAATTGCTGATGGTTATACATTACGTTTAATTCGAGAAGACATCCAAACCAACTATAAAATTGCTTTACAAGAAGCATTGGCACAAGCAGAGATTAAGCAGGGGGATGTCGATAAAAAAATTATTTATGCACATCCAACTTTTGTAGAACCCATGCTCGATTATATTGTTCAGGATTTCGAGAATAGTCGTGGAGCTTGTAATGATTCGACAATAGGTGGAATGGTCATCTGTGATAGCTCAGAACAAGCGAAACAGATGTTTGAGATATTTAATGCAAAATATAAAAAAGACAATGATGCTATTAAGACAGATACATCTTATACAGAGCATTTAAAGGAAAAAAGCAAAGTTAAATCTGCTGCACTAATTTTACATGATGTGGGTGATAAACAAGAGCGTAAAGATTGGATTGATGCTTTTAAAGCAGGGAAAATTGATTTTCTCTTTGTTTATAACATGTTACTAACTGGTTTTGATGCCCCTCGATTAAAGAAACTTTATATTGGTCGTGTAATTCGAGAGCACAACTTACTTCAGGCATTAACTCGTGTTAACCGTACGTACAAGGGTTTTAGGTATGGTTACGTTGTTGACTTTGCAGATATTCGGAAAGAATTTGATGCAACAAATAAGGCCTATTTTGAGGAGTTACAGGCAGAATTAGGTGATGAGATGGAAAGTTATTCCCATCTGTTTAAATCTAAAGAAGAAATTGATCAAGAAATTAATCTATTAAAAGATTTGTTATTCCGTTTCGATACCGAAAATATGGAAAATTTCTCAGAGCAAATCCAACAAATTGCTGACCGTAAACAAGTATTAGAACTTAAGAAAAGCTTAGCTGATGCGAAAAGCTTATATAACCTCATGCGGTTACAAGGGGACTATGAGCAACTTCGAGCTTTAGATTTTGAAAAGATCAATATCATGTTCCGAGAAACAAGCAATCATTTAGATATGCTGAATTTAAAAGAAAGTATTGAAAGTGGTGAGGACACTACAAATTTACTTAATTTAGCTCTTGAAGATGTGATTTTTAAATTTAAGAAAATTGCTGAGGAAGAATTAGTTCTGGCAGATCAACTCAAAGATACGTTGCGTAAAACGAGAGAGGCCCTAGCTAGTAATTTTGATCAGCAAGATGAGAAATTTATCAGCTTAAAAGAGGAACTCGAACGCCTGTTCAAAAAGAAGAAATTGAGCGAAGTCACCCAGCAAGAGATGGTTGCTAATATTGGTACTTTGCAACAAATTCATGAGCGTATCAAAGAATTGAATCGTGCGAATAAGCAACTCAGTGATAAGTATAAAGGGGACATTAAGTTTACGCGTGTGCATAAGAGACTGCATGAGCAAGGAGATATTTCAAAATCTGAAAGACAGATTTATGAAGCTTTGATCGGGCTTAAACAGGATGCAGATGAGCGTGTGCTAGACAGTGAAAATGTATTAGATAACGAAGCATACTTTGCTCGAGTGATGATGCCCAATATTATCAAACGCTTTAAAAATGAACAGAACATAGCATTAAATCCAACGACTACACGGTATATTAACCAGCTTGTGGTAAATGAGTACCTCAAAGAGTTCAATGGTGGTTCAGGGCAATGGTAGAAATTCAATTTCAGCAAAAAGTTAGAGAGCTTATTGATGGTTTAAAAGCTATCTGCGCTAACTATGGACTTGGTAATGATGGTAATGAGTTTAAAATTATCACGCAGGCTTTTTTATATAAATTTTTGAATGATAAATTTGCTTATGAAGCAAAAAAAGTGGAACCAAGTTTAGCTGAAGCTGAAAAATGGGAAGATGTGCTCTCTAATATGTCGGATGATGAGTTAGAGATGCTTGCTTTACAGATGCCAGCAGACACTGCAATTCTTAAACCTCAGCACTTTATTAGCTACTTATTCAGCCAACAAAATGAACCTGATTTTTCTAAACTCTTTGATGATACGTTAAGAGATATTTCTATTCAGAATAATGAGATTTTTGCAGTCCATACAGATGGTGGCGCAAAAATCAAACTGTTTGATGCGCTTAGTCAGTTTATTAGTGATCCTTCTAAGCGAGATGAGTTTTGTAAAGCGATCATTAATGAATTGGTAGAGTTTAGTTTTGAACGTATCTTTGATCAGAAATTCGATTTTTATGCTTCTATTTTTGAATATCTAGTCAAAGACTATAACTCGAATAGTGGTGGTAAATATGCGGAATATTATACACCACACGCAGTTGCACGTATCATGGCTGAAATTCTTGTTCCTAAGGATCAGCAAGGACAAGTAAAAAACGTAACCTGTTATGATCCTGCGGCAGGGTCAGGCACGTTGCTAATGAACGTGGCTCATGTTATTGGTGAAACTCGTTGTGCTATTTATACGCAAGATATCTCACAAAAATCATCTAATTTACTACGCTTAAACTTAATTTTAAATAATTTAGTTCACTCAATTCCCAATGTAGTGCAAGGTAATACCATGCTTCATCCTTATCATAAGGATGGTAATGAACTTAAAAAGTTTGACTATATTGTTTCGAATCCACCTTTTAAATTGGATTTTAGTGATTTTAGAGATGATCTAGACACTAAAGTAAATAAAGAGAGATTCTTCGCAGGAATTCCTAAAATTAAAGTTAAAGACAAGAACAAGATGGAAATATATCAATTGTTCTTGCAACATATTATTTTCTCGCTTACTGAAAATGGAAAAGCAGCTATTGTAGTTCCCACAGGATTTATTACAGCTCAGGCAGGAATTGATAAAAAAATAAGAGAATATTTGGTTGAGAAAAAGATGCTTGCTGGTGTGATATCGATGCCTTCAAATATATTTGCAACCACTGGCACAAATGTCTCAATTCTTTTTCTAGATAAAAATAAGAGTGATACAGTAATACTTATTGATGCTTCTAATTTAGGTGAAAAAGTTAAGGAAGGGAAAAATCAAAAAACTATTTTAAGTTCTGTTGAAGAGCAAAAAATTATTGATGTTTTTAATTCTAAATTGGAAGAAGAAAATTTATCAATTTTAGTTTCGAATGATGATATAGCAAGTAAAAATTATAGTTTAAGTGCCGGTCAATATTTTAAGGTTGAGATTGATTATATTGGTATTGATCCTACTGAGTTTTTACAAAAAATGCAGATGGTTACCTCTGAGTTGGAAGATTTGTTTAAGCAGTCAAAAACTATTGAAGTAAGTATCAAGGATCAGTTAGCAGGTCTTAGTTTATGATTAATTCTTTAGAATATATAGAATTGGGAAAAATTGCTGAATTTAGAAATGGGCTAAATTTTACTAAAGATAATAAAGGCAATGGTTGTCCAATAATTGGTGTTGCTGATTTTAAAGATTATTTTTCACCTAATTGGAGTGAGCTTAATGAAATTAATCCAATTGGGATTGCGAAGAAAGATGATTATCTAATTAAAGGAGATATAATATTTGTTCGGTCAAATGGGAATAAAAAGCTAGTTGGTCGTAGTCTATATATTAATAAAGATACGGATGCTCTGTATTCAGGTTTTTGTATTAGAGCTAGATTAGTAAGTAATATTATAGATCCAATTTTTTTAGCATATTTCACCAAAACTGATTATTTTAAATCTTCAATTTCATATGCTGATGGAACAAATATTAATAATCTTAGTCAAAGTATACTTACAGAGGTTAAAATTCCTCTATATTGTATGAATACTCAGAAAAAAATTATTAATGTATTGTCAGTATTAGATGAAAAAATAGGTGTTAATAAATCTATTATAACTAAGCTTGAGTCATTAGCTAAGCTATTGTACGACTATTGGTTTTTACAAAATAATTTCCCAAATATACATGGAAATCCATACCAATTTTCAGGTGGAAAAATGGTAGATGCCCCCTTATTGAATCGCCAAGTACCACATGGGTGGGAAGTCAAGGAATTGAGCGATATTGCAAATATTACTATGGGACAGTCTCCAGATGGTAGTTCTTACAATGGAAATGGGGAGGGGGAAGTTTTTTATCAAGGCTCTACAGATTTTGGTGATCTTTTCCCCAAAGTACGTCAGTACACAACGGCACCAGGACGTATGGCTAAAAAGGGCGATATTCTGTTAAGTGTACGAGCGCCTGTTGGTGATATGAATATAGCGAATACAGATTGTTGTATTGGTCGAGGCTTAGCTGCACTTAATAGCAAAGATGGATTTGATGGTTTTCTTTTTTATGTGATGAAATACTTTAAACAAGTATTTGATAGAAGAAACTCAGAAGGAACAACTTTTGGCTCAATTACCAAAAATGACTTATATTCTCTAAAGTTAGCTTATCCTCCAAAAGAGCTTCTAGAAAAATACGATAATATCGTTTCAAAATACAATGAGATGATCTTTATCAGAAGTATGGAAAATCAAAAGTTAGAAGAGTTACGAGATTGGCTCTTACCTATGCTGATGAACGGTCAGATTTCTATTCGAGATGCGGAAGAGCATGTAGCTAAAACTTTTGAGCAAAATGAATAAAGTTTTAATGCATCAAGTTGTGTCTCTTCATGCTGTTAAGTTGAGCGGAAATTAAGCATATTTGACTTTAATTTCAGAGGGGGGATAGCATGAAATATATACTGCATATAGTTCTAACGGCTATTTCCATCTCCTTAATAGGATTAATTTGCATTATCTCTACAACCACTTCTACTCGATCTTTATCTTATTCGACTTTAACATAGCTCTTACTTCATCTATTGAAAATGCAGGTTTACGTTGATGAATGATAAAATGGCAATTAGGACAGACAGGAGCCATATCATTTATTGGGTCAACAATATATTTTTTTCCAATAGAGCTAATCTCAACCAAATGATGAACATGAATACAATTTTTTCCAACGGAACCATAAGTTTTTTCAAAATCAAAATTGCATACAACACATTGGTAGCCATAAAACGCTAAGCATTTTTTTCTTGCTTCTTTATTACGCTCATAAGCATTAACTACAATTTTTTTAGCTGCCCCTTCGGTTAAATTATTAAAATTATTTTCATCGTATTCTTCAGCGAAAATAACAGGGCTTTCTTTTAATTTCCAAATACTTCGTCCAGCTATTTCTGGTTTTTCAATAATACCTTCACCAGCTAACTCTTGGCGTGCCCAACGAATTTCATTCTCATATAACGCTCGGCCATTACGTTTTATGGACATTTCATTATTTGTGAGTTCCCATAAAGTAGCGAATTCGGAGTATACCTCCTTAACTTCCATAGGCCCTTTACTAGAAAGTAGATCAACCAACTGTGTTTTTATAACTTTGCGATGCGGTATAGGCATGTCACTCTCAATAAATCTATTTTTAAATTTGATAGAAATTAATTGTCTTTGAATATTAAAGATATTTTTAATAGATAGGTAGTGTTAGTTGTTGGTACTAAACTATACTTTTACTTTATTTAATACTTCGATTATCTCTAGGTATCCGTGCATACTGAAGTTTAATTTTGTATGGGTTTAAAGTAGAAACCATTGCAACACAAATTAAAATAGATATTCTAAACAGCCATAAGTTTTGGGACATTACTGAACAGTATGTGAAAACATACTCTGAAATTTGGGGAAATTTCAAACGATGATTACTCCGCTGGGGAGCGGTTTAAGAAAAAGGGTAATTATCGATTCTTAAATAATTTATAAGATTTGGTTAGATCAAATGAACAACTTAATAACGAGATTTTTAAGTAATCTGGGGCAGTGGCATGAAACAGCACTCACAACGACTAAAGCCATTGTTGCTATAGGTGTATTATGCTTAGTCGCATATTTAGTGACGATTAGCTATATACCTTCGGAAATTAGCTTTGGTGATACGCTCATTTTTCTACTGATTTTTGTAGCGTGTTCTATTATTTATGCGGGGCTAAGCACGATTTTGTTTTTCTTTGGTATTTCCTTAGTTCCAGTGACATATATCATCTTTAGTGTGGTTGATAAGTACTTACCACTTCATATCAGAATTGGACAAAAACTGCCATTTCCCAAGATTAGCATTACCACATTGGCTGCATCTCTTTATCTCGTATATGTTATTCATAGTTTGTTTTTACTGCATTGGAAAATCAATCTTTACATAGGCATTACCGTATTTTTTATTGCCTTTACTTATTATCCTTTTTATATCAACCGACAAAAGATTAAAGAATTTCGTATAAAGTTTGAGAATTTACAAGATATTATTGATGACCCAGAAGCAAGTGATCATCTTAAAACATTTGCGATAAAGAAATTCAAAAGATTAGAAACGCATATTAATGATAGCTTACAAGTAGCCATTATCTTGATTTTAATACCACTTGTCCCCATGTTTTTTATTGAAGAGGTGGGTAACATATTTCTAAACTACGCTATGCAAAAAACTGGTGTAAGAATAGAAAAGGCGACCCTGTATATTAAAGAACCTTATGCAAATTTAATTGAGTTGCCAAAAACGACTACTAAAGAACTGAGTCAGTATCAAACCTTTATTTTTAAAGATGTTAAAGTGTTATTTCAGGGCATTGGTAAAAGCACTTTAGTTTCTTATAAGGTGAAGGATATAGAAAAGCAGTTAGTAATTCCTAATGAATATATTACTGTAGAGCGAAGCAAGAAAATTGAAGAGTAATTAAATTATAAAAAATAAGAAATAGTTAGAGCTATGAAAGCAAGGATATAAACAATTGCTATTGTTGTTCTAGCCATAGCGTTTGCATCACTACTTTTTTCCGTAAGTGGGGGAAAAGTGGTAATGCTGCATTTTTTAAAATAAAGAATATTAAGGCGTACCCAGCAATAAGTGAAAATACATATTCAAATCCCAACTTTCCCTTAAAGTAAGCAATTAAAGCCATTATTAACATGAATAGGGCTAAGCTTATTAAAAGATATCTCTTAGAGGGAGAGTCTTTTATAAAGAAATCTTCTATTGACATAGGAATGGCTCGCTTTGAAATATTAAATTTTAGATGAACAATTTTTTTTTAATCAATGAATTAATTTTTTTGAGCATTCTTTCTATGTAAAAATAATAGACTAAATTTTTTGATTAACATAGATACTTCAAGACAAATGGTACGAACTAATCCTTAGAAAAGGACGTAATTCAATCATTCCCCCAAGGCCCCCGTGTCACAACAGAACTTTAATTTTTTGCGCTGATTTAAAGTCATCCACCATTGCGACACAGAGATAAGGGAGCTAAGCCAAACGCTTAGCCCATGTCTTCTTTATCGCACCGCCGCATCACACTAAAAAAAGTAGGGGCAAAGTCCTGTGGGAGAGCAGGACTTTGCAAACTGACATGTTCTAGACGTTGCATAAGCTTATGCGAATACACTTGTTCAAGCCTTTGGTAAATACAGTCGCAACTGGCTTGGGTGTGCCCACCAGACAGGCAAATTTCTTCAAAATCCTGCTGAGTGTGAATGTCGCAACCAGAAACACCGTAATCGCCTATTAAAAGGCTTAAAGCCAAAATAGGTTTATAAAGTTTCATATTATTCTCGTGATAATTTTCACTAAGTTATTAATAAAAAATAAGCCGCTTATATTTAAAGTATTAAAATCATTTAAAAAGGGAATAGTTAACCCGCCTGAAATACAGGAAAATAAAATGATTAAAATTTTAAAATAAAATTATTTATAAATTTAAAATATTTTAGGTGAGAGAAAGCCTAAATTTTAAATAAATAAAATTACGAGAGAGGATAGGGGATTAATCTAAAAAAGGTCATGGTTAACTCCTAGAATTTATGGAGTCCTACCACCAAAAATCACCGTCAATTGATTTGGGTGGTAGAACGAGAAGGGGTTGACAGACTGGGTATACACCAGCACGCGCAAGCGCGTCCCCCTCCCGTCCTACCGCAACGGTAAGGGGGAGGTGCAGGTTGCGCACAAGTCTGATACTCAGGAAGTATAAACCTGATACGCTGTATACTCGGTCTGTCAAAACCGACTGGCAATGTAGGCCAGCGAGACCATAATAATCATAAGTTTTTAACAGGTCAATTCAATTTAAATAAAATATTATAAAAATTTTAAATATAAATTTATATTTTAATTAAACTCAAAAGTTAATCTATTTAAAGCCTTAAATTAATAAAAATAATAAAGCTAAACTAAACGTTTAGCCTGTGCTTAAAATGTATAACGGTAATTAATAAATACACGGTGCTGGTCCCAATATTTACGAGACATACCATTTATTTTTTCACCTAAGTTTGCATTTTCAAACTTTGACTCATAATGTAAAAATGAATAACGCACATCTAAGTTTTTCACCCACGGCAAGGCATAACTCACCGTAAAGTCAAAGTATCGCTCTTTACCTTCAATATCACTGCTGATGTTACTTTGGTGAGCGCCAAAGCCATAAATATACTTCGCTTCGGTTTTTAAACCTTTCACATAGTCTTTCCAGTTATATTTCAAGCGCAGGGCAATCGCGGTTTCATCATTATTGGTAAAGTCAGGGCCAATAGTCGCAGAGGTCGGAAACGGATTGGTGCCGTGGTCTTGTGTCAAAATCGAGTTGCGGGCGGAGTGCACGGCAAAGTTATCTTCAATCCAAAAACCATCAAACTTTGAAACAGCAATGCCACCTTCGAGGTTATTCTTAGCCACATTTATATCGACAAAATAACCATTCCCACGGTTGTTAATGTCTTGACCTTTGACACAGTCTAGCTCGGTTTCGGCACCGCATTTAAACAGCTTGCCATCATCACGCGAGAAAAAAGCACCTGTGTTAAATGTCCACACCAAGCCATGCAAGGGCAATTTATATTGAGCAATCGCCCCGTACTTTTTTAAATAATCTTTGCTGTTTAAATATTCGGCATTCAAGCTCCAGTTTTTGTACTGATACTTAGCTCCAAGTAAACCGACATAATCAATGCGCTCGTCATTTTCAGTCACTAGTTTTTCAAAACTATCCATGCTGCGCGGTTTCCAGCGGTCATAGTAAGCAATGTAAGTCTGTAGCTGATCATTCAATTGAAACTGACCACTCGCACCCGAAAAAGTATCGGGCACTGCGCGGTTGTTGGTGCTTTTAAGTAACAGCGAGTCTTGCAACTGGCGGCCTAGCTTAATTTCACCTTTGTCGCCGAGTTTTGCTTTGATGTAGAGCTGCCCTAAAGTCGCAAAGTTTTGGTCGATCTTGCCGTTATTTTCGACCTCTAAAAGTTGGGTGCTAGGCTTGCCAGAGTCAAATAACTTGGTGACTGCATAGAGTGAGCCATCTACCCCAAGCCAGTCCCAAAAGTAAGGTGACTGATAATTTAACTCAAGCCCTAAGGCACTTTGTTCATATTCACTCGATGAAGGCGAAGGGTTGGCAAGCGTGGGGTGGGCAGTGCCTTCATCATTCCAGTAACGGGTGTTGAGTTTTAATTCTAACTTGCCAAATTCTTGAGGAAGCTCTGCATAAGCGTTGCTTACACTGCCTAAACCAATACAGCCCCATAGCAAATATTTATTCATTTTAAATTCCTTTTTTAAGCATGAATAAGCCCTTTGCCTAACGCTGGGTTAGGCAAGCTTTTATGAAATGGATGAATTAAGGAGAAAGTTTTTCGAGCACTTGGCCTTTGGTTTCAATGGCAAACAAGAAGGTTACAAGCCCACCAATGAGCGCCACAACGGCAAGCACACTAAACACATATTGAATGCCATAGCCACCAACCACGAGGCCCACCATAACAGGACCAATTGCAGAGCCGGCACGTAGCCAAGCAGTACTAAACCCGATGCCCATCGCACGTAGGCGAGTTGGGTAAAGTTCGGCAGCGTAAAGGTATAAAGAGAATGAAATGGTCTGCAAAATGGCATAGCTAATCGTTGCGAAAATTACAACTTCCATCGCCGATTTTGCGCCTAAAACCGAGAGGCTCATGAGTGGAATGATCGCCAAGAAAAATGCTGCACTGTACCAAGGGCGGCGGCCGACTTTATCAATCATTAACGCACAGATAATAGAGGCAATCACACCCACGCCCGAAGTAATCCAGCCATAACCTAAACTGGTTTGCAGCGACAGACCAAAGTGTTGTTTGTAGAGAGATGGCAGCCAAGTCACCATGGCATTGTTCACCATATACACGCAAAACCACATGCCCCACAGGGTAAAGGTACGTTTGCGGTAGATGCCACGGAACAGCTCGCGCCAGTCGGTTTTTGCCATGCCTTGCGGGTTAATTTCTTTAACTACTGGTTCAGGCAAAGTTTTACCGCTTTTGATGGCACCGTCTTCAAAGCTTTTGACGACTTGATCGGCTTCTTTAAAACGGCCTTTGGAAGCCAGCCAGCGTGGTGACTCAGGCAAGAAAAACCGTAAAGGAATGACCAGTAAAGATGGAATTAGGCCCACAATAAACATGACTTTCCAGCCGTAAATTGGCATCAGAAAAAATGCCGCCATGCCTGCAAACATAAGACCGAGTGGGAATAAAACTTCATAGAGCAAGAAAAACTTACCGCGCTTTTCTGCACCAATAAACTCGTTAATGTAGGCACTCGCAACAGGCACTTCGCCACCTGTGCCAACACCTTGCAAGAAACGGAAAATTAACAGCGACATTCCGCTCCACGCAAACAGACAGGAAATGTCCATTGCCACAAACAGTAAAATAGTAAACGACAGTACTTTTAAACGGCCGACTTTTTCGGCAAGAGAACCAAAGAAGATTGCACCGACCAGTTGCCCGACATAGCCCGCGGCAATGATCGCACCGACATAGGCGGGCGTCAGGTGCCATTCGGTAATCAGTTGGGGTAAAGCAAAGGCAATCGCAAGAACAGTATAAGCGTCAAAAAAGGTCGCGATACCAATGGTAATACGCATAAATTGCAATCGACCAGTGACGGGTAGCCGTTCAAGTCTTGCAATAATTTCCGCATTTTTTTGATGATGACTAATTTGTTCTACATCCGCTAGATTTGTCATCTTCTATCTCCTTATTACTACATTCCTCGTAGTTTTGTTGTTCTATTTCGCACTACCTGTTCACCACAGTTTGCATGCTTTTTATTATTATTTTTAAGAGACATGCCCGATGTTTGGCCTCAGGCAGCGTACAGGAAAAAAAGGCTAGCGTACATGCTAGCCCGAATAGAATTTAAGCAACGGCTTGGGTTAAGTCGACCTTGCCAATTCCGGCTTGGCGCATCGCATCATGAATTTCTTGCTCAGCACCATCTGCCAGTGGAAGCAGAGGCGAACGCACAGTGGCATGGTCCAAAATTCCGCGAGCAACCAGTGCATGTTTAAGCGCGACCGTACCTTCCATGTGTGAACCGCGGTGATAAACGTTGCGAGTCACTGGTAATAGTTGATCGTGAATAGCACGAGCTTTAGCATAATCTTTGGCTTTACCTGCTTTAATCATTTCAATTAAAAGTTCAGGGGCAATGTTGCCATAGCCAACCAATGCGCCGTCTACATCAAACATGGTGTGAAGCAAATATTCATCGTGGCACGTCAACACCTGTAAGTCTGGGCGTTCACGGCGAATAATCGGAATTTCGACATCCCAGCGGCGCATGTTGCGCACACCATTTTTCATGGCAAATACGCCTGGCTGTGCAGAAATATCGAGTAGAGTTTCAAGGTCGTAAGTGGCCTTCGTTGCATCTGGATATTGGAATAAAATACATGGCAAACCACTTTCTTCATAAATCGCTTTATAGCGGTCTTGTGGCGCGCCTTTTTGATAGCCAAAACGCAACCAGCCATGTGAAGGGTAAATCAAACCTGCCGAAGCACCTGCGCTGACTGCACGTTTTGCTTCTTCTGCTGCAACCGAAGTACCTTCGAGTGTAATCCCTGCGATTACCGGAATTTTGTCATCTACCGATTTAACAAAGCTTTCAATGACCTGCATTTGTTCTTTTTGCGACAAGAATGTTCCTTCACCTGCATGCCCAAGAACAACCAAGCCTTTCACACCATCAATACTGCCTAACCATGAACCTAAACGTTGAATTGCATTATGGTCTACTTGTCCGTCACGGGTAAAAGGAGTCACAGGTGCTGGGGTTAATCCACGTAAATCTAAACTCATAATCGTACTTCCTATACAGTGTAATTAAATATTCTCTGGTTCTTAATCTGATTTAAATCGTGTTGTAGAGAACATGATTGGAGTATAGAAATAGGTGAGCTATGTAGGAATTACCAATTCTTGAATTTCAGTTATACTGAAAATGTATAGCTAAAAATGCTGCCTATTTACGATTTAGGAAGAATCGATGAATTATGAATTATGGAAAATATTTTTAGACGCGGTGGAACTCGGTAGTTTAAGCAAAGTCGCCATGTTGCATAACACCAACCAACCGCAAATCAGTCGGCAAATGAACGAGCTTGAAGCCCAATGTGGTGGTCGTTTATTTAACCGAACTGGACGCGGCGTTGAGTTGACCGATTTAGGTCAGCATTTACTTCCTAAAATTCGTTCATGGCTGAACGTGACCGACCAACTGAATAATGAAATTTTGCACTCGACCGATACGCCGATTGGTACGGTGCGCATTGCCAGTTTGCCGTCTACTGCACATCCCTTGTTATCGACTTTGTATAAAGTGCTTCAAGAGAAATATCCCTTAATTAAACTGTCGGTGCGTGAAGGGCAAGGGGTGCATTTAGAAAAATGGCTCGAAGATGGCAGCGTCGATTTAGCCATACTCTATCGGTTTAACCCAACGCCTAAACAGGGTGATGTTTACCTTACCGAAGCCGATACCTATTTGGTGGGCTGTGAAGGAGATGCACTTACTCAGGCAAATGAAGTCGAATTTAAAGAAGTAAGTGAGTTACCACTGGTCACGTTTTGCAGGCCAAGTAACTGGCGCAATTTTTTAGACCACATGGCTTATGAAAATGGGGTAGACCTGAACATTGTGTTTGAAGCCGACTCGATTAGTTTGCAAACCCATTTGGTTTCCGAATCTCGCATGTACACCATGCTGGGGCCGCAAGCGTTAAAGAAGGCCAGCCAATACACCTCAATTCAATCCGCAAAAATTATTAACCCTGCGCTAAAGCGTTATATTTCTTTGTCTATCTCTAAGCATGGCTATTTAACACCTGCGTGTAAGGCGGTGATGGAAGAAATTAGAAATCTTGCCGATTTGCTTTAAGAGAAGTACCTCAAAGCGAGCGGATAATTAATTCAATTTATTAAACAGTGATTTAAGTTTTACTTGAATTATTGCTTGACTTGTTTAAATGATAATTATTATCATTTGTAAGTTCCTTGTTTTGAGTCCAATTGCTGTGAACAAAACTTCTTTGCTTGTAGATCAGTTATATAGAAGTCACCAAAGCTGGCTTCACCAATGGTTGAGACAAAAATTAGGTAATACTGATCAGGCTGCAGATCTGGTTCAGGACACATTTATTAAACTGCTACAAACGCGTGACGAACTATTCGGCATTAAGGAACCGCGTGCCTATTTAACCTCGATTGCTAAAAACCTGCTCATTGATCAAGTGCGCCGTAAACGCATTGAACAGGCTTATTTAGATGGCTTGAGTCAAATGGAATATATGCTTGATGCGGTGGCTTCACCCGAAGACCAGATGCAAATTATTCAAGCGATTAACCAGCTTTGCAAAGCACTCGAAGGGGTTTCTGAAAAAGCACAGCGAGCTTTTATTTTGCATTACCTCGAAGGCTATACCCATAAAGAAATTGCCGAGCGTTTAAATGTGTCGACCAAAATGATTCAAAAATATTTGGCGAGCTGTTTAATTCAGTGCTACCAAAACCGACAAGACATGGACGCTTACATTTAAATGGCCATGGATAAAAGCAAACATCACCAACTGGTTGAAGAAGCCGCGCATTGGATTGTTCAACTGAGTTCGGATGATGAAAGCTCACGAAAAACCGCCAAACAAAAATTTGAACAGTGGAAAAAAACCAGTGAGCAACACCGCCAAGTGGCTGCCGATATTGAACAGTGTATTGGATCAATTCAAAAACTTTCCCAAACCAGCGGACATAAAAAAGTCACTAAAGTTGCCCTTAAAGCTGGCCTAAGCTCAGGCAAAGCTTATAAACATTTACGTGCAGGAACAGCTTTTGCCGTTGTGTTTGTTGCCATGAGTGGGGCGCTATTTTATTTAACTGACACTACCGTGGCCTATGTGACTGCCGACATTCAAGGACAATCAGGGCAGTGGACCACGCAAACCTTACCAGATGGTTCACGTTTAATTTTACGTGGTAAAAGCGCGGTCAATCTTGATTTTAAAACCAACCAGCGAGTGGTTGAGTTGGTGCAAGGTCAAATTTATGTTGATGTTGCCAAAGATAAGACTAGACCGTTTTTGGTCAAAACCAGTTATGGGCAAATTCAGGCACTCGGCACAGCTTTTAGCGTCAGTTATGACCCTTCGGCAACCGAGCTCAACATGTTGCACTCAAAGGTAAAAGTAGAAGCCACACAGGTTAAAACCATCCAATTGCATGCGACTCGTCAGGCCATTGTTGAAGCAGGGAAAGCCATTAAAATGGACCAAAATGGCGTACAAAAATTGCCTGAACTGAATGTTTATAACGAACAACAAAAATGGCAAAAGCATCAGCTTATGGTAGAAACCCTGCCATTAAATCAAGTGCTACAAGAGCTAGACCGTAACTACAAAGGCAAAATTATTTTTAATGATGCGGCGCTGCAACATGTGCGGGTCAATGCGGTGTTGCCTTTAGACCAAACCACAGAGTCTCTTAAGCTTTTAGCTACGGTTTTTCCAGATCTGAAAATTAAGCAAATCACGCCGTTTGTGGTTATGGTTTCTTTAAAATAATAAAAAATTAAATTTATTTTCGATTTTAGGTTCCACTTTTTTGAAAGTCGTTCGTCATAGTAAGTAGAAGCAATAAATATGGATCATTTTAATTTGTTGTATTGAATGATTCTTATTACGATTTACTGGGGCAGGCAAATGAAAAAAGCAGGAACGGGACAAAAGCGGAATCGATCGATTTTTCGATTCTCAACACTGGCGTTTGCCATACATGCTGTGTCGATGGGTGGGCTTGTTGTGATTCCTATGCAGCAGGCCTATGCAGAAACAGCCAGAGTGAAAAGCTATAACATTCCTGCCGGCCGTCTTGCTAACGTACTCAACCAGTTTGCCGAACAATCGGGTACTTCAATTGCAATGGATGCCCAGCAACTTCAAGGGTTACATAGCCTAGGCTTAAAAGGTAACTTTGCCGTCGAACAAGGTTTTGAGCAGCTTTTAAAAGCAACCGAATTTAATGCTGTAAAAGTTGGGCAGGGCTACACACTCAGCAAAAAATCTACACCACGAGACACTCCCGCTAAGGTTCAGGCCGCTAGCCTGCCGCCAAGTAGTGCCGTAATTGAAGAAGATGCATCGGTACGACTTACGCCAATTGTGGTATACGGCAAAGAAGACCGTGACACAGAAGGCTATAACAAAGTTTATGACGCAAACCGTTCGTCGGTCTATGCGGGCAAAGACTATGTTGAGCGATTTAAAGGAACCACCCCTGCCGATGTTTTACAAGGCATGGTGGGAGTCTATAGCGGCGATGCCCGCAACAGTGGCGCACTCGACCCAAGTGTACGTGGTGTGCAGGGTGTTGGCCGTGTGCCTTTAACCATTGATGGCACCGAGCAGTCGATTGCCGTGTGGCGTGGCTACAACGGGGTAAATAACCGAAACTATATCGACCCCAATCTGATTGCGGGCATTGAAGTCATTAAAGGCCCGTCTTTAGAGCGCAATACCACAACTTCTGTAGGTGGTGGTGTAGTCGTTAAAACGCTAGAGGCCGATGACATTGTTCGTCCGGGTAAGTCTTTTGGTGCCGAGTTAAAAGTAGAAGGCTCAACCAACTCAATCGATCCATCTTTGCCGGACATGAGTAAAGTGGGTCAAAACTACGATGATACAACGCCTTGGATCGACATGAATGGGTCAAAATATGACCCCGATATTTATAAAAAGAACCGTACCAGAAGTGATAACTCTCATTTTTCGGGCGATGACTTAGCGGGCCGACTGGCAATTGCCACCAAGCAAGACAAATTCGATTTACTGGCAGTTTATGCAGTACGTGAGCGCGGCAATTATTTTTCTGGCACACATGGCGCGGGCTACTATAAACGAGCGACGCCAGACAGCAGCCTCGATTTTATTCCTTACTTTGCCTATGCCTATCAGCCGGGCGATGAAGTTCCCAACACTTCAAGTCATATGGAGTCGTGGTTGTTAAAAGGGACCTATCGCCCAACAGATGATCAGACCCTTAAACTGACTTACCGAGATACCAAAAATATTTTTGGTGAAATTATGCCGTCTCGAATTGTTTGGGGTATTACGCCTGACTTGGGTGTTCCGCAGTGGCCTTTAAGCAATATCCACTCTAAAGCTTATAGCCTCGAATATAAATTTAAGCCTGAGAATAATCGCTGGATTGATTTCTATGCCAATATTTGGCAAACCGACACCGAAAGCCAGACATACACACGTGGTGGATGGCCAACCACAATCGATTTTAGAGATAACACCATTATTAATACGGCAATAAGCCATTCTGACAATACGCGTAAGGGTATTACAGTCAGTAATAAAACCCGTTTATTAGACCAGCTTGATTTGACGCTCGGCGGAAGTTTCTTAAAAGAAAAATTAACATCTGACGATGTGTATGGTGAATTTGGCCCAAGTTATTCGCTCTATCAGGCACTGCCACGAGCAGGGCGCCGTGAGGAAAAAACGTTCGACTTTAACTTTAATTATAGACCGCTATCTTGGTTAAGTTTTGATGCGGGCATGCGTTATCGTTCGTATTGGGCTGTTGATGACTTTTTAAATAAGTCTTTGCAAAGCGAGATTGACCCGAGTTTAAATCCGCTATTTACCAAAAAAAGTAGGCTTAAAGAATATACCTTTGAATATCAGACCATGCCTGAGAGTTACACCTCGACTCAGCAGCGTTTAATCAATGTTTTAAAACAGCGCTATGCCACAAAAAATCCTGAGTGGGATGGGCAGCTCGACACTGTACCTGCATCAGAGAGCACGTTGTATAACATGATCTGGTCACAGAAAAATACGCTGAGCTGGAAAGCAGATGCGAATGGACAATTGTCGCTTGCCGATAATCCTTTAAACCAGCTTAATGCCTCTGGACAAAAGTACGTCGTAACTGGTGGGAACTTTATGTCGGTGGTAGACCAAGTTCCGGTTGAGTCTGCCGACAAAGTTAAAGATAGCGGCTGGGCACCGCAGTTAGGTGCCTCAATTCACCTTACGCCAAACAGCAGAATCTATGCACGCTATGCAGAGGAATATCGCTTACCAAGTTTGTTTGAAAGCACTGTCGGTTTTTCTGCCATGTTGCCATATCAAGCAATCAAGCCTGAACACGCTTTTAACTACGAAGTGGGTTATGTCTATGACATGCGCGATTGGTTCAGCACGGCACGCAATGCCGACATTAAGCTCGCCTATTACTACAACAAAACCAAAAATGTGATTGAGCGTGACCAAAACCTTATTTTTACCAATATGGATGAGCAAAAGCTATCAGGTCTAGAGTTACAAAGCCGTTTTGATAATGGCGGTTTCTTCACAGACTTGAGCGTGGCCTATAACTTAAAAAATGAAGTGTGTGACACCAATAGTGCCATTAACAAAATGATTTTAGGCGGCACGGTTCAAACCGAGCAGCGCCTTGAGTTCCGTGAACCGTATCAGCGTTGTGTTGATGATGGTTTTCCAAATGGCTACTTGGTGACTATGGCCACTCCTGAACTGAGTTTTCACGGTTTACTTGGCGCACGCTTTTTTGATGAAAAGTTAGAACTCGGTGCACGTGCAACATTTTATAAAGCTTATGAAAGCCCGCTACGCAAAAACAATGATGCTAGCGTCAATAAAGGCTATTACCTCAATGTGCCTTTGGCTTGGGATGACACGTGGATTTTTGATGCCTATGCACGTTATCAGGTCGATGACTACAACACGGTTGAGTTTGTCGGCAGTAATCTTTCTAACCAGTTTTATATCGATCCTTTAACTCGTAGTGCCATGGCCGCACCCGGCCGAACGATGAAAATTAGTTGGACCACTAAATTTTAAAAAGAATTTGATTCCCTCTATACATACATAAAAGGGGAGTCAGGTAACGGTAAATAATAAGATTGAATGATTATTATTTACAAAAAAGCCGAGTAGGTTTTCAGCTGGGCCTACTCAATAAACTAAAAATAGCGAAATCGTTATTTTAAATTAAACAATAACTTAGTTTTAAAAAGATGGAGTAACAACAAATGAAAATCTCTCAATTGTTCTTGGGTCTCGTTGCTTGTTCAACTGCATTTGCTTATGCAGGAATTGATGGTATTTCGAGTAATGAAAGTAATATCAAAATCGGTGCTGCTGCCAATGCAAGCCATCCGGGTGGTGTAGCAGCGGTGTCGGTTCAAGCTGCGGGTGCGCCATATAACGCTTTTACAGGTTTTAGTTCGTTAAAAGGTTTGGCTCAGGCTTTTGCTGCTCAGGGAACGAGTAACACCAATGTAACGGTTGGCAGCAAAACCTTTAATATTTCGCATATTCCAGTGTCTGCAATGCCACCTTCACACAGTGCATTAGGTAATTTTAACTTTGGTCAGGTGGGCACACAGGAAGTCTATTTTGGTGAATGGTGGAAAGCGGGCGACACGCCGGCAAGCGCGAGCCATACCGTTTACTACGCGGGTGATAACACCAATACTAGTGTTCCAACCGCGGGTACTGCAACCTATACCGTTGCAGGAGTTAACGGCTCTGGAAGCAATCTGTTAAGCGGTACGTTCACCGCAAATTATGGCGCGGGTACACTTGAAGGAACGCTTACAGGAACTGGTACGGCTGTTTCATCATTAAGCCTAGATGGTGTGGCATTTAACCCGGGTACTGCTGCGTTTGCAGGTTTGGCAACGGCTAATGGTACAGCTGGTGTCGACAACTCTGGTGTGGTGCAAGGTCAATTCTTCGGTGCAAATGCTTCGGCTTTAGCGGGTATTGCCCAGTTTGATAACGTGTCTTACAACACTGCATTTGGCGGTGCTAAAAATTAATGAATGCAAAAGGAATCTACATACGTAGGTTCCTTTTGTTTTTTGGGCTTTTGCTTGGTTGCTTCAGGTTTATTGTTTTATGAAACGAACGCTTTTGTGCTGTCTGACATTGTTGAGTTGTCCATTTTTATATGCCGACGAAGACACACAGCTTCGTCTCAATCAAAGCTTGGACCAAACGCTTTTACAAGAACAGCGCCAGTTTCACGAGCAGGGAACCATTCGTAGTACCGAGCAATTACCAAAACTTCAAATTAATGGACAAGAATATAGTGTTGAGCAAAATCCGAATGATCTTGCCAAGGCGTTATATTTGGCAGTCATGCAAAAACAGTGGCTCAAAGCCACGGTTTATTTAGAACATTATAAAAAATATGTTGGCTACGATCGGGCTTTAACCGACTTTGCCGAAGGGGCAGTTGCACGTTCTCAGGGTCAACTGAAATTGGCTGAACAAAAATTTCAAAGCAGCCTAAAACAACAACCTCATAATTTAATTTGTGAACTTGAGTTAGCGCGCGTGCTGTTTGAACAACAGAAGAATAAGGAAGCAGCACTCCTTTTTATTTCCATTCAAGACCAACTGAAACAAAGTGACCCTGCGGTAATCCCGTCTGGTGTTTTAACCACAGTGAATACCTTTGTTCAGGCACTAAAAAAACGAGACTCTTGGCAAGGCTCGGTTTCAGCGGGTTATACCTATGTCAGTAATTTAAATAGTGCGTCTAAACAGACTAAAACTTGGATGTTTTATCAGACAGATAAGGACGGTAATGTTACTGGGGGGCAGGAAGTTACTAGTAAAAAGCAAAAAGCTGAGTCGGCAACGGGATTAGATTACGAAGCCAGTCTTATCAAACGCTATGCCATTGAAGGACATCATGGTGTGGCTTTACGTGCGCTGGCTTTTGGACAGTCCTATAACGACCACGCGACATTTAATGAATCTACCATTAACATTAATGCAGGCTATAGCTACTTTGACTTAAAAAATCAAATAGGGGTGAGTCCACTTTTTGAACATAAACGTTATGGCAATGATGGTCTTTACAATGCGTGGGGTGCGCGTGCCGAGTGGATGCATTTTATCTCGTCAGATAAAGCCTTTAAGCTTGAAGTTGAGAGAAAAGATTTTAATTATCAGAAATATAAAAGCTTTGATGGTATAGAAAATTCAGCTTTTGCTACTTTCTGGAAAATTTTTCCAGACCAATGGACTGTTTTTGGTGGTCTAGATGTAGTTGACCATTCTGCACAAGAAAAATATGTAGCTGCCTACGAACAGCAAGGCGTACGATTAGGCTTAAGCAAATCTTGGAGCACCGGATTTAACACCACTTTGTTAAGTTCTTACCGTTGGCGTCAGTTTGACAAATACGCTGTAAGTTACTTAGCTCGTCGTCATGATTTTGAACAGAACTATACCTTTGTTGTGCAAATGCCGCGCTTTGAGTTTTATGGCATGACGCCTAATTTAACCTATCGTTATAACCAAAATAAAAGCAATGTCGATTGGCTGTATTCCTACGATAAACACAACATTAGTCTCAAGCTTGAGCATCGTTTTTAGGGAATAAGCCATGAAATCAAAATCTTTATTCCCTACACATAAGCCGATGGTTATGTTGCCTTTACCACAAGGGCCGAAGCATTTTTATAAGTGCCTAACCGTAGTGGTGGTGATTGGTCTGCATGTATTTGCTGTCTGGATGCTGGGTCATTTAATTGAACCTTATACTTTTAAAGCAACACCCAAAGTAGATGCCTTAAAAGTAAGTTTTGTGTCATTGGCACCTGCTAAAAAGCCATCGGCTGAAAAGATCGAAAGCCAACCTAAAAAAAGTGTAACGCCTCAATCTACGTTAAGCAGTTCGGTATCTTCAGTACCTGAAGAATCAAAAAACTCGCCTACAAATGTTCAAATATTAGCGTCAAAAACTGCCCCTAAAGAGGTTGTGCAAAATAATTTAAATGACAAACAGCAAGCACAACCAAAAACGACTTTAAACAATTCAGCTTCAATCCAATCAGCGCAGCTTACAGAAAGGCGAGTGGCTCATACCGATAAATCACTCAATTCAACCGCTCTTGAACAAACGCAAACTGAGCAGTTGCCACAAAACACCAATAGCGAAACCAAAAGTGGCGGCGTCAAAACACCCGCAATGCAGCAAGAATATTCCAAAGCACCGAGTACTCAAGTTGAACATGATGATGTTGTTCAGGTGAGTAGCGTGGATATGCTGAGTTTTGGCGGGCTTGACTATGATGACCGCGAGTTAAAACACCAAAATCGTTTGGTTGAGCTTCGTATTCGCATTAATGAAAAAGGGCAGCCCATCAACATCCAATTACGTCAAAGTTCGGGTATTCAAAGCCTTGATGAACGGGTCATGCAAGCTACACGTAAATCCAGATTTAAACCCCACAAAATTAACGGTCGAGCCGTGACTATTGTTGTGGATTTTCCAGTCCAACTCAAACTCAATCGGGGCCGCTAACCGATGAGTAATATCTATTTTGCAGGAGAAAGATGATGAATTCATCTACAGAACAAATCATTAGCAACAGTTTGTCTTTACGTTTGAAACAAGAAACTGCTGCTGAACACGAACGTATGCATCAATTAATGTCAGAGGCAAAGGTGTTTTCAAGTAAAGAAAAATACGCGCAATTTACTTTGTCTCAATATTACTTTCAGCGTGAAATTGAACATCTTTTTGAAAAAGAGGGTGTAGCTGGACTGATTCCGGACTTAGACATTCGTGGCCGCTCAAAACAAGCACTTGCCGATTTAAATGATTTAGGTATTCAACCCAACGGGCAGCAATTACAGAGTGAAAACGTACAGCTACCCGAAGCTTTAGGCTGGATTTATGTGTCTGAAGGTTCAACTTTAGGGGCCGCATTTTTATTTAAAGAAGCTCAAAAGCATTTAGGTTTTTCTGAAACGTTTGCTGCACGTAATTTAGCGGCATATCCCGAAGGGCGCGCGAAAGTCTGGAAACGTTTTGTACAAGCACTGGATGAAGCAGGCTTTGACCAAACCCAGCAAGACCGAGTCGTTCAAGGAGCTTTAGATGCCTTTGGATATTTTGGTCAAGCGCTTGATCAGCTTGATGAATTGAAGTAGTAAAAAGTGGATAAAGGGAATACCCGATATGGATAAACTTAATCAAGTAAATGTCATGGTAAAACATGAGCAGTCGTTAGCACCCGCTCAACCAGTCAGTAAGCTTGCCCGTTCTATGTGGGCACGCTGGGTGTTTATTGGTTTGGCTTGGTTGTGTATTGCGCTTGGCATATTGGGTATTTTTATTCCGGGTTTACCTACCGTTGATTTTATAATTTTGGCGGTTTTCTTTGCGGCTCGAGGGTCTGAAAAACTTCATCAATGGTTTCGAAATCATCGCTATATCGGCCCACTTATTTGTGAGTGGCAAGAACATCGTCGTATTCCCAAAAAGGCAAAATACATCTCGACGTTGAGTATGAGCCTGGCTGCGGGACTGATGATTTGGACCATTCCTCACCCATGGTTTGTCTATCCGGCAATTTTATGTATGGCTGGGGTATTGGCGTGGATGTGGCTTAAAAAATAAAATTATGACTGGCATTTTTGCATGGTACGCATCATGGATTTTACAAAATCACGCGGTATTTCAGGACTTTGTAAACTCAAACTTCCAAGTTTATGCATGAGCTTAGGGGAGTATTGGCGTTCTAAACGATGATAAATGCATGTACAGCTTGCACGGCTATGACCAGCCGCAATACATTTTAGATAGAAATCACGATGAGGACTGTTTTTTTGACCCGCGAAGGCAACAGATACAAATAATAATCCCCCTAAAAAAACTGAAAAATTATAAAGTGACATATATCTACTCGTGATTGTTGTTATTGATTATCCATATTTTGGCATAACTTTTTCAGGTCCAAAACCAGTTGATGTCAACTAGCGGCTTCATCATAGTTAGAACAGTTTTGGAGGTCAAATTGATTTAAGGATGATAACAGTTTAGTGTTTTAAAAATAGTCAATTTTGATTGTTGCCATTTTAAAGACAGTGTTACGACATTACGCACCCTATTTTTTTACATGATTTTTTGTTTTCATAAACGCTTTAGTATTATTCATTTTTAAATCATTTATATACAACTTGCTTACTTTAAAGTTTTAATTTAACAGGATATTTTTTATGACAGATACCCCAATTAAAAAAGACACAGAAAGTACCTGGGCAATATGTCGAGATCCTGTTTTACTCACCATGGTGGGTGGGGCAATTGATACTATTGGCTTTATTGCATTGTTTGGTTTTTTCACCGCGCATGTGACGGGAAACTTAGTGTTGGCAGGGGCAGCATGGGTTAAAGGTGGCTCGGGTTTATGGATTAAGCTCGCAGCAATCCCACTATTTATTTTGACTGTTGTCATTACCAAACTGTTAATTGACCGCAGTCAGGTCAAGCACAAGACGCTGTCTTATTTATTTTTATTTGAAGCTATTTTTCTATGTGCCTTCATGGTGGCAGGACTTTACTTTGAGCCATTTAAAGATCCGGATGCATTAACAGTTGCAGTAACAGGAGGGTTGGGTTTAATTGCTTTGGCTATTCGTAATACTTCAAGCAAAACCCTCATTAAAAATATTAGCCCAAGCACCATGATGACAGGTAACACTACTCAGCTCGGGATTGATATTGCCAACTTACTTAAAAACAATAATGCAGCCAATCGGGCCAGTTTTCTAAAAAGTGCCAGTATTGTAATTGGTTTTGTGATTGGTGCTTTCTTGGGAGCGATCCTCTATGTCTATTTTGATTTCTGGAGTGTAGCGCCGTTTATCTTACCCATTTTGTATTTCTCTTATTTAGCTTCACAGCAAAAGTTCAACCAAGCTTGATTTAAAAAAATAACAAATTAGCCTGAATTAAAATGAGTTCAGGCTTTTTTTTGAAATAAAGGAAGACGAAAGCGGAGTCGAAATTGTTCGTTCACTGCTTTACAGGCATAATGACAAAGTCTTACCATTATTCAATGATAACAATAATGGCTTTGCTCAGTGGTTGTCAGGTCATTCATTTAAAAGAAAGTAATTTAAGCAATGCTTTAAAAAGTAAGAATGAAAGTATTCTGACCGATGGCACCTTAAGCCATCAAACCCAAAACTTACTGTATTTGGTCAAAGAAGATGAAAAAACTTGCCTACAAAATTTTGATGATTGTTTAAATAAGGTTCAGAGCCTGTCCGAAAATAGTAGCCGAGAAGAACGCTATGCTGCGCTGAGTGAAATTTACTTGGCAAAAGCTTTAGATGTCGGGCGTAGTAGCCTGTGTAATGTCATTAATAAAAGTAACAGTTGCGTTGAGCAAGAGTTAGCGCTATTCGATAAAAGCTTACGCTATAGTTATGTCTATTTATTTGACTCTGAAGAGTCGCCGTTCGATCGGGTATTTGACCATCGCCAAAATCAGGTACGTATTTTTTATAACGTCGCCTTATCAAAGCTTATGACCACGTATTTTAATCATTTAAATACACATCGTTTTCCGCCATTGCTGAAAGCAGATGGGCATGAGTACCATGTCAATTTTGACCACGCGTTAGATGTACAAAAAATTGAAGTCGATACTTTTCGCTCCAGCTATAACATGAACTTTTCTGGTTTTAATACCGTCAACCGTAAGGATGGTTTGGGGGCAGAGTTTATTGTTGGGCGTAAAGAAAATGATGTGAATCACGGCTTCATTTTAGACCCCGATAATTTTTATGCTCGCCAAGCCAACCCTAATATTCATTTACCACGCTTCTTTCCAGCCACTGCTATTGCATACCCAAAACAAAAAGCCACAGCCGATCAGGTCATTGCTGGGGCAGAGTTAGAAATTTCAATGTTCGATCCATATCGACAAGACCGTGTAAAAATTGAAGGTGTGGACTATCCACTGACTGCAAACTATTCGGCTCCTTATGGGCTTTGGTTGTCGAAATATAATTTAGGTGCGGCAGGTTATTGGTCTTTAATTAATAAAGAAGCCAATTTAATCATGCCGCATTTATATATGCTGGAGCCCTTTAACCCGAATAAGAAAATTATTGTGTTTGTTCATGGTTTAGCTAGTAGCCCAGAGGCGTGGGTGAGTCTAACCAATGACATTATGGGCGATGCCGAATTAAGGAAAAATTATCAAGTTTGGCAGGTTTTTTATTCAACCAACATGCCAATTTTTGAAAGTCGTTTTCAGATTTATTCTTTGCTGAATCAGGCTTTTCAAAACATTGCCAAAGACAGTTATGCTGCACACGATGCAGTATTAGTTGGGCATAGTATGGGTGGAGTGATTAGCCGTTTACTGGTGAGCAATGCCGATGTTTCAGAGCAAGCCATACAAAAAATGAATGAAGCACAGCTAAACCGTTTAAAAGAAAATCCGGTAATTCAAGAGCGTTTTCAGTTCAAAGCTTTGCCATATTTTAATCGAGTTGTTTTTGTTTCGGCACCACATCATGGTACAGACTACGCTGACCGATGGTTTCCCCAAATTGCCCGCCGTATCATTCGTTTGCCAGCTGATTTTTTTATTGCAGTTGAAATGAGAGACGAGAAAAATACAAAACTCAGAAAAGGTTTAATTGAAAACGGAGCAAGTAATTTAAGTCGCTCTTCTAACTTTATGCAGTTGACTCAAGCCATTCAACCATCGCCACAAGTGGTCTATCACTCAATTATGGGTAATATTAACGGGACAACTGACAAGTTAAAAAGCAGTGATGGAATTGTGCCTTATCAAAGTTCGCATTTAGGTGGGGAGCAGTCGGAGTTGATCATTAAAGGTGGACATTCGATTCAAACTAGCCCTGAGGCAATTTTAGAATTACGCCGTATTTTACGATTGCATTTAAAGCAGTCGCAGCCTTCAAAGTAGAGAGTTTTATTCTTAGAAAACCACTGCTGAACTGGGCCAACAGTGGTTGAAATAATTAATTTAGCTGATTTTGTTTGAGCGATTTTTTATGCTCAAAGTAGCTGATTGAAAAAATAACCAAGCCGACTAAATACAACACACCAGACAACAGCAGTAAGTCTAAACCTGCTGCATAGAGTAACCAAAGCGCATAGATTGAAGCGACACTTGCAATCGTAATATGCGGCATGCGTTTATGGCGAATGGATTCTTTAAGGTAAAAAGCTGACACCAGAAAATAAGGCAGCAAAATCATGACCGATGAAATCAATAAAAGCTGAGTGTAGTTTTTATTGAAAAAATACACGGCAATTAAAGAACCTTGTACCACAAGCGTCGTCAGCCAAAGGGATGAGATTGGTACATTATTTTGATTATTCTTTAAAAATAATTTCGGGAAAGCACCATTTTTTGCAGCTAAAAATGGAATTTCAGTGGCAAATAAAGTCCAACTTAAATAAGAGGATGCAACTGAAATAATCAACCCGATGGTAATAATGATGGTACCCGGCAAGCCGATCAGTTGCTGTAAAATGGTCGCCATTGATGGGTTATGCATGCCTGAAAGCGCTTCACGACTCGCCACACCATAAGCTAATACTGTCACCATCACGTAAAAACTTAATGCCAGCAAAACACCTAAAATAGTTGCTTTACCAATATCATGACGTTTTTTTGCACGCGATGATAAAACTACAGCACCTTCAATACCGGTAAATACCCAAAGAGTAATCAGCATCAGGTCTTTCACTTGCTGCCAAAGTGGAACTTGCAAAGAAAAGTCATTTAAGTTGAGTTTGAACAAATCAAACTTAAAGGCAATAAAGGTAAAGAAGATAAAAACCACCATTGGAATAATTTTGGCAATGGTCGCCAGTAAATTCACAATCGCAGCTTCTTTAATGCCTCGACTCACTAACCAATGCACCATCCACACAAAAATGCTTGAGCCAATCAGTGAGTAGAGCGTATTACCTTCACCAAAAATAATATGGTCTTTGCTGTCGGTAAACATGCCGACGCCTGAAAAGGCAATCACCACATAACCAACAATACCAATGGTAGTACACAACCAATAGCCCCACGCTGAGCAAAACCCGATCAGGTCCCCAAAGCCTTCTCGCGCATAGTTATAAATACCGCCGTCAAGGTCTGGTCGTTGACGCGTTAAATGCAACAATGAGAGGGCCAAGAAAATAATACCGACCCCAGTAATGAGCCATGCGACTAGAAGGGCAGAACCATTGGCAACTTGAGCCATATTTTGGGGGAGGCTAAAGACGCCTGACCCCACCATAGAACTAAAGACCAGCGCTGTAAGAGACAATAATCCGATTTTGGCAGCAGACATGGTATTTATTCTTTAAAAAATTGTGAAAGTTCAGCAATGTGTTCTGGCCCGATACCACAACACCCGCCTACTAAACTTGCACCTGCTTGCTGCCATTGCTTGGCAAACCCAAGATAAGCTGGAGCGTCTAAGTCTTTACGAATTTCATCTAGACCATCGTTGGCAGTAGCGCTTTCATCTTGCGGTGGGAACGCGTTGGCGTAAGCACCAATCTGTACAGACGCAGGAATAAGACCTTTAATTTCATTAATGGCTTGCAAGATCACTTCAGGTTGGCAGCAGTTAAACAACACTGCTTTGGCATTTGATTGTTTGATGAAATCAGCCACTTGCTGCATATTTTCGCCTGAACGCAGTAGGGCTTGTTCTTGTTTAATTTCATCTTGCAGCGTAAATGACACCCAATAGTCTTTACCATCTTGTGGTAATAACGCATGGACTGTTTCGACTTCTTTTAAGCATGATTGGGTTTCTGCTAGCCAAAAATCTACTTCCGGTGCCAATGTTTTAATGATGGGCTCTGCAAGGCTTTTAGCCTGTTCAGGTTGGAACAGGTCGGCACGGTAAGAACCAAATAATGGTGGTAAGCAGCCTGCGATTTTGACATTTTTGCCGCTTTCTTGAACTGCATTTTTTGCTTGTTCAATAGCAACTTTAATTAAACGCACGCCGTCAGTTTCAAAGCGTTCTTGTCCAATATGAAATGGCACAACAGCATAGTTGTTAGTCGTAATGACTTCTGAACCAGCGTTAATAAAATCGAGATGTACTTCTTTTACTGTTTCAGGAGCTTCAATGAGTGCAAGCGCAGACCATTCTGGTTGACGAAATGGAGCGCCACGACGGGCCAATTCACGGCCTAAACCGCCATCTAAAATCTTCATAAATTACAACATAAAGGGAGAAAAATAATTCAGCTAATCTAGCGTGTAGATGAATTGTGTTCAATCGCGAATATGCTCGATATATTTCTAAATAAATTAGATTGTTATGAATATTTTTTCTTAAGAGGATTTCTGTAGACGATGTTCAGTTTTACTGATGAACTTCATGTGAAAAAGATTACGTATTTATTTGAAAATATAGACTAAAAAATAATCTTATAACGCGCCATATTGTTGCCAACTTTCGCCAGTGTGCTGCGTTCTATAATACGCTTTAAGCTGTTCAAGCTGCATAAAGTGTATGCCTGACCAAATTAATAAACTGATGAATATTAAAACTTTAGATAAGCGACGAACTTTTTCTAGGCGAGCAAAAGCTAACAGTACAAAAAATAAGGCAGGTAAAAATATAAAGAATTGAACAGGGGAGAAAAATAAATGAGCAGTACTAAAATATAACGCCACTGCACTCATCAGCACATTTAAAACAGAGCATAGTTTTTGATATTTGCCGAGCTTAAAAGAGTAGGCAGTAATGACAAATAGCAGGGCTGAGCTAACATAAATCGCTGTACCACCAATCATCCACATATAAAACCCGCTCACCAAAAGATAAGCAAGTAGCAAAACAAGCACGAGCTTAAAGCATAATGACAAGAGGTGAGAAGATGAGTTTAAATGGGTCATAGCGAATCTAAATATCTCAAATGAGGGCTTAAAAAACAAAAGGACGAATCGAAATTCATCCTTTTGGTATTTTACTTATATATCGTCAAACTTAGTTTGCTTTTGCAACTGGGGCAGTAGCAGTTTCATCGTTTGCAGCTTTGAACGGAGATGTATAGTTCAAGCCAAGTGTAGAGCTTGTGTACTGACGAACTTTGTCAAGTAACACAGGGTCTTTGCTTAAGTCTTGTTTATAAGAAACCACAATTTCATGAAGCTTCTGGTTCCACTTACCTTCAGTTTGCTGAGGGAAAGCTTTTTCAAGCAAGTTAAGCATGATGTATGGAGAAGTCGAAGCACCCGGAGATGCACCTAACAATGCAGTTACAGCACCATCTTTAGACGCAAAGATTTCTGTACCGAATTGAAGTGTTGCAGGTTTACCCGGTTCTTTTTTGATGATCTGAACACGTTGACCACCTTGGCTTAAACGCCAGTCTTCAGCTTTCGCATCTGGGTAGTACTTACGAAGTTCATTGAGACGATCTTCATCTGACATCATGACTTGGCTCACCAAGTATTTAACAAGATCAAGGTTTTCCAAGCCAACAGTCGTCATTGGTAAAACGTTGTTTTTGTTGGTTGATGCCAGTAAATCAAGCTGAGAACCATTTTTCAGGAACTTGTTTGAATACGTTGCAAATGGCCCAAACAATACATATTTTTTACCGTCGATATAACGTGTATCAATATGTGGTACAGACATTGGAGGCGCACCAAGTTCAGCACGGCCATACACTTTTGCTGTGTGTTCAGCAGTAATTTTTGGATTGTCAGTAATTAAGAACTCACCACCAACAGGGAAGCCAGCATATTGTTTCGCCTCTGGTAAACCAGTAAGTTGCAATAATTTAACTGCTGCACCACCTGCACCGATAAATACAAAACGTGTTTTAACGTGATCTACTTTACCAGTTTTCAAATTTTTGAAAGACACAGTCCAAGTTTTGTCATCATTTTGGCTGATGCCAGTCACTTCAGTTGATGTCTGTAATTTGAAATTCGGGTTTTGATTTAAATGACCTACTAATTGTTTAGTGATTGAACCATAGTTCACGTCAGAGCCAACATCCATACGGGTTGCTGCAACTTTTTGACTAGGGTCTCGGTCATTCATCACTAAAGGTGCCCATTGTTTAATCACAGCTGGGTCTTCAGTAAATTTCATACCTTTGAACAACGGGCTTTGGATCATGGCAGCATAACGTTTTTCTAAGAATTGAACGTTATCGCCCCAAACGAAAGCAATGTGTGGAACTGGATTAATGAATGATTTTGGTTCAGCTAAAACGCCTTGTTTTACCTGATATGACCAGAACTGTTTAGCAACTTCAAATTGAGAAGCAACTTTTTCAGCTTTGGCAATTTCCATCTTACCGTTTTTCTCTTCGGTATAGTTCATTTCCATAAAGCCAGAGTGGCCTGTTCCGGCATTGTTAAAGCCGTTTGAACTTTCTTGAGCAACTTGGTCAAGACGCTCAAACATACGAATTTGCCAGTTTGGTTCAAGCTCAGTGAAATAAGTACCGAGAGTGGCACTCATGATGCCGCCGCCAACAAGAACAGCATCAACAACTGGCTCATCTTTTGCAGTTTCAACTTGTTTTGACGTTGTTGGTCTAAACAAGAATGCAATACCTGCAATTAGAATAAGAATGATTAATACCAGAAGGTATTTCAAAAACTTTTTCATGTAAGGGGGACCTTAAAATAAGTTATTTGAGTCACTTAAGGTGTGAGGAAACCTAGACAGCGTATCCAGACAAAACGGATATAAATGCGAAAGTAAATTCTCAAAATTAGAGAACTTCGAAAAAAATAAAAATTACTTGGGATTATCGCAAACACTCTATATTTTAGACTAATTTTGCATTGACAAGACAATTTTTATAATAAATGGGGTTCATCAAAATCATAAATATGATTTATATTTAATCAAATTGAGCTTTGAAAAGATAATTTAAGCCAAATATTTTTATTTAAATATTTGAAATCAAATTAATAATTTTAATTTGATTAAAGTTAAATCATTTGAAGAATATTTGCCTATAAAAATCGATTAATTTTTATTTCATATCATATTTATGTAAATAAGCTGCTCGTAAGCGCTCATTTTCTGTCATACATTGTTCTTATTAATATTGGTTATATAAAGATTAAATTAAGGGCATATCTCTGCATAAGAAATATGCCCTTTCAGATTTTATGATGCTACATAGAATGGTGCAGTTGAACGTGGTAACGCTTCACGTCCACGAATTTGGTCTGCAATTTTCTCGGCAATCATGATGGTGGTTGCATTTAAGTTACCGGTAATAATGAGCGGCATGATAGAGGCATCGACAACACGTAAACCACGCATACCGTGTACACGACCTTGACCATCTACAACAGCCATTTCATCTTCACCCATCTTGCAGCTACAAGATGGATGGTAAGCTGTTTCTGCATGGTTACGAACAAAGTCATCAAGCTCTGCATCGGTTTGCAAATGTTTGCCCGGACTAATTTCTTCACCACGATATGGGTCAAGTGCAGGTTGCTGCATGATTTCACGAGTAATACGAATTGCATCGCGGAACTCGCGCCAGTCTTGTTCAGTCGACATGTAGTTAAACAAGATACTTGGATGCTCAAACGGATCCTTCGATTTAAGTTTGATACGGCCACGTGAAGGCGAACGCATTGAACCGACGTGAGCTTGGAAACCATGTTCTTTCACTGCATTACTACCGTTGTAGTTAATGGCAACTGGCAAGAAATGGTACTGGATATTTGGCCATGTAAACTCATCCGAACTACGGATAAATCCGCCTGCTTCAAACTGGTTACTTGCACCAATACCTGTACCGTTAAATAACCACTCGGCACCAATCGCAGGTTGATTATACCATTTCAAGGCAGGGTATAAAGAAACGGGTTGTTTACATTTATACTGTAAGTACATTTCTAAATGGTCTTGCAGGTTTTCACCTACTCCCGGCAAATCATGAACCACATCAATGTCCATTGATTTTAAGAAGGTACTTTGACCCACACCTGAACGCTGTAAAATTTGTGGTGACGCAATTGCGCCTGCACACAGTAAGACTTCGCGTTTAACCAATGCGCGTTGCAAGTTGTTTTGGTCAGCACCAATAATGTATTCAACACCAATGGCTTGCTTTTGATTAAACAAGATTTTATTGGTTGTAGCGTGAGTCAGAATGGTCAGGTTTGGACGACCTTTTGCCATATCCAAATAACCACGTGCAGTGCTTGAACGGCGACCTTTTGGGGTAACTGTACGGTCCATTGGACCAAAGCCTTCTTGCTGGTAACCGTTTAAGTCATCAGTACGCGGGTAACCGGCTTGTACACCAGCTTCAACCATGGCATGGAACAACACATTGTTGCCATTTTTAGGAGTAGCAACGGACACAGGACCATTGCCGCCATGGTAGTCATTTTCACCAATGTCACGGGTTTCGGCTTTTTTGTAGTATGGCAAACAGTCGGCATAAGACCAGTTTTCAAGGCCTTTATGTGTTGCCCATTGTTCTAAATCCATTGCATTACCGCGGATATAGCACATGCCGTTAATTAAAGATGAACCACCTAAACCTTTACCACGACCACATTCCATACGACGGTTGTTCATGTGTGGTTCAGGGTCGGTTAAATAAGCCCAGTTATAGCGACGACCTTGAAGAGGGTAGGCCAAAGCTGCCGGCATTTGTGTACGGAAATCCAAGCGATAATCTGGTCCACCCGCTTCTAATAATAAAACGGTGGTATCTTTGTCTTCAGTAAGACGCGCAGCGAGTACATTTCCGGCAGATCCTGCGCCAATAATAATGTAATCATATTCTTTAATATTCATAACTATCCTTTTTTTACTAACAGTTTGCCTGAGCAATCTATAAAGACTGCTCGGCATATGTGATTTAGGTTGAAGTGTTTAAAGCGATGGAGGCATTAAAAAATGCTTTGATAATCGCCAAGTTCAACTTGAATAGATTTGATACGGGTATAGTGCCCAAGCGTAGTTAAGCCATTTTCGCGGCCTACACCAGATTGTTTATAGCCACCGACTGGCATCTCGGCAGGCGATTCACCCCACGTGTTAATCCAGCAAATACCTGCTTCAATCTGGTGAATAATGCGATGAGCACGGCTGATGTCTTTAGTAACAACGCCAGCAGCTAAACCAAAGGTGGTGTCGTTAGCACGACGGATGACTTCTTCTTCAGTTTCATAGCTTAAGATGCTCATGACAGGTCCAAAAATCTCTTCTTGAACAATAGCCATCTGGTCAGTGCAGTCGCTAAATACTGTAGGTAGTACATAAGCGCCTTTTGCAAGTTCGCCTTCTGTTGCGCGGTCACCGCCAATTAACACTTTAGCGCCTTGTTGTTTGCCTGACTCAATGAAAGACAACACTTTTTCCATATGAGGGAAGCTAGTGAGTGGACCGAAGTTTGTGTCTTCAGCCATTGGATCGCCAATGCGAATACGTTTTACACGCTCTACAACCGCTTTTTCAAAGTCAGCTAAAAGTGATTTTGGAACAAATACGCGTGTACCGTTAGTACATACCTGACCTGAGCTAAAGAAGTTTGCCATAACGGCAATATCTGCGGCACGGTTGAGGTCGGCATCTTCACAAATAATCAGTGGAGATTTACCACCGAGTTCCATGGTCACTTCTTTTAGCGTAGAGCCAGCAGCACTTGCCATGACTTTTTTGCCAGTTTCCACACCACCAGTAAATGAGATTTTTTCAATCACAGGATGTTCAGTGAGCCACTGACCAATTTCACGGCCAGCACCTTGCACCACGTTAAATACGCCGTCTGGAACGCCTGCTTCTGTATAGATTTCTGCAAGTTTAAATGCAGTGAGGGGAGTGGTTTCACTTGGTTTGAAAATCATGGCATTACCCGCAGCAAGGGCAGGGGCAGATTTCCATAAAGCAATTTGAATTGGATAGTTCCAAGCACCAATACCAGCAACTACACCTAACGGTTCACGGCGTGTATAAAAGAAACTTGATTCGCGAAGTGGAACTTGTTCACCTTGAATGGCTGTTGCAAGTCCTGCGTAGTATTCAAGTACATCTGCGCCAGTCACAATATCGACTGTAGATGTTTCGCTAAAAGCTTTACCTGTGTCGAGTGTTTCAAGACGGGCAAGCTCATCATTACGTTCACGAAGAATGTCGACAGCACGACGTAAAATACGTGAACGCTCCATGGCAGTCATGGCAGCCCAGATTTTTTGTCCTTGTTGGGCACTTTGTACAGCAGCTTCAATATCTTGTTCAGAAGCTTGCTGAAGAGTCGCGATTGTCTCGCCGTTGGCAGGGTTAATACTATTAAATGTTTTACCACTGGTTGCTTTAACATAGCGTCCATGGATATACAATTGATGAACTTGTACATCACTCATTTTGTCTCTCCTGCAAAGGCTTGTTCGCAAATTGCAATTGCGTTTGTACATAATCGTAAGCAATGGAACGAGCAAGGTTGCTGTCAAATTCGTTATGACGGCTTAAACTGCCTCGTAACCATAATCCATCAATCAATGCTGCCAAACCTCTAGCGGCAACACTGGCCTGTTGTTCATCCATTAACTTAAGAAAATAAAATTTCAAGTTGGAGTACAGGCGTTGATCATTAATCTTTTGTAAGCGGCTTAAGTCTGGTACATGCATACTTGCTGACCAAAAGTCCAACCAGACCCGCATTGCTTTTTCATTGACCTGACTAATGTCAAAGTTAGAGTCGATAATGGCCTTAATTTGGCTCTCTGGATGCGAATCTGCTTCTGCTCTGTACTGTTCGGTTTTACGACGCAGAACATTTAACATTTCTTGCATACAGGTATTTATCAACCCTTGTTTGTCGCCAAAATAATGGCTGACAATGCCGGTCGACAGCTCGGCTTTTTTTGCAATTTGTGCAATGGTGGTATTGGATAACCCCACTTCATAAATTACGTCGAGTGCAGCGTTCATGATTTCTTCACGTCGCACATGTTCTGGTTTTACTCTGCGTTTTGTCATGGTTGTCCACATCAGCACTTTTAGTGGTGCTTAAAATTCAACATGTTAACTTGCAGAGCATGATAGCACTTTTTTATCATACTTGTTATTGATTGAACGTTCAATCAATAACAAGTATGATATGTAAAAATCAATGAATTTTTGAACAAGCTTCTAAAAATAAAGAGGTGAAATCAAAGGTTCTTAAGGATAGGATGATGCGCATAAGTACATTACTTATCACGTTATTTTGAGAAAAATACACCGATTGCAAGGAGCAATAAGATGGTGTTGAAAAGTGATGGATATTCTTCAGACCATATTCGGTTAAATCGTTTCGTATTTTGGAGTTCAGCAATCAGTATCGGTATTTTTGGCCTACTTTTTGTGCTGTTTCCAGAAAAAAGTCAGTTTTGGCTGACCTATGTACAAGAGCAAGTAAATCACTTTTTTGGGTGGTATTACATGCTGGTTATTGTGCTGTGTCTGGGTTTTGTTGGTTGGCTCGCTTTTTCAAAAGTAGGGCAGATTCCTTTGGGAAAAGATGACGACAAACCAGAGTTTAGTTATTTGGCTTGGACTTCAATGCTGTTTTCGGCAGGGATTGGTATTGCGCTACTTTATTATGGTGTGGCCGAACCGGTTGACCATTTTTTAAGACCGCCAGAAGGTGAGGCAGGAACGATTCAGGCAGCCCGTAATGCGATGACTTATAGCTTTTTGCATTGGGGGATTCATGGCTGGGTACTTTATGCATTGCTTGGAGTTACTTTAGGCTACTTTGCTTTTAGACAAAACTTACCATTAGCACTGCGTTCAGCGCTTTACCCAATTTTTGGAGAGCGAGTGCATGGCTTGGTGGGCGATTTTGTCGATGGCTTTGGGATTTTAGCGACTGTTATTTCCTTGGTTACCAACTTGGGAATCGGAGCGTTAGTGCTTGTATCGGGCATTTGTTATTTACTTCCGCAAATTCCGGATAACTCTGCGACCTTAATTACTGCCGTGCTCATCATGATGTTCGTTGCGACGATTACGACAGTGGTGGGTATTGAAAAAGGTTTGGCGTGGTTGTCGCGTATTAATTTACGTTTGCTGTATGCATTACTTTTATTTGTATTTTTAACAGGTCCGACCAACCATTTATTAAATGGTCTGGTACAAAATACTGGCGATTACCTCAATAATTTTATTGGTAAAAGTTTTGATATGTATTTGTACAATCAAAAAGCCAGTGGCTGGTTGGGTTCGTGGACTGTATTTTATTGGGCTTGGGGGATTGCATGGGCGCCTTTTGTCGGTATGTTTATTGCCCGCATTTCAAAAGGACGCACCATTCGTGAAGTAGTATTGGGTGTATGCCTGATTCCACTCGGCTTTACACTGGCTTGGATTTCGGTTTTTGGAAACACTGCAATTTATTTTATCTTGCAGCAAAAACAGAAAGTATTAGGTGATATGGTCTTAACTGATCCAGCATTATCTTTATTTAAATTACTCGAATATCTGCCGTTTAATCCTTACGTTGCGGGTATTGTTGTTGTAATTTGTTTCGTTTTATTTTTGACACCAGTTGGTTCTGGTACACTAATGATTGCTAATTTGTCCTCAAAAGGGGGCACCAATGATAGTGATTCACCGATCTGGTTACGCGTCTTTTGGTCTGTGGTAATTACCATTGTAAGTATTGGCTTGCTTTTAGCCGGTAGTTTTAACTCCATGCAAAGTGCTGTGGTGTTATGTGGTTTACCATTTTCAGTCATTATTTTGCTCTATATGTTTGGTTTAGCTAAAGCATTAAAGCAAGATGATTTTGACCCTCAATTAGTGAAAAAACAGTTAGCTGTTTCAAAAGACATTTCAGTCCCATCGAATTGTGACCAGAATAAAGTGACCGAGGTTTTATAACCTCAATCGATCACATCTATATATTATTTTTTTGCGTTTAAAGTCGTCTTTTCATTGTTTTAAATAAGAGTGAAAAGACGAAATTAAATATTTTGTTTTTATTTTATTCCTTGAGGATTGTATGGCAACAGATAATCCAAGAGCAGTTGATGATTTAACATTATCTAAATCTAAAAAAGACCCGCTCAACCGTGTGGTTTTTTATTTTTCAGCTGTACTTATTTTAATTTTTTCTCTCGTCACGTTTTTGTTCAACGATTTTGCAAATCGAGTCATGAATGCTGTGCTTCAGTGGGTAACTTCAACTTTTGGTTGGTATTATCTGCTTGCCGCAACACTATATATGGCCTTCGTGATTTTTATTGCCTGCTCAAGATATGGCAGTATCAAATTAGGCCCTAAGCATTCAAAGCCTGAGTTTAGTTTACTCAGTTGGTCTGCCATGCTGTTCTCTGCTGGTATTGGTATCGACCTCATGTTCTTCTCGGTCGCTGAACCACTATCTCATTACATGCAACCTCCGGTTGGAGTAGGTCAAACCTATGAAGCAGCACGCCAAAGTATGGTTTGGACCTTATTCCACTATGGCTTAACTGGTTGGTGTATGTATGCCTTGATTGGTATGTCATTGGGATATTTCAGCTATCGTTATAATTTGCCGCTTACCATTCGTTCTGCACTTTACCCAATTTTCGGGAACAGAATTAATGGTGCGATTGGGCATAGTGTTGATACAGCTGCCGTGATCGGGACAATTTTTGGTATTGCGACGACCTGCGGGATTGGAGTAGTACAGCTGAATTACGGCCTACATGTGTTATTGGGATTACCAGAAAATATCTGGATGCAATTTATACTGATTGCTGTTGCGGTGGGTATTAGTATTATTTCAGTGACATCCGGGGTCAATAAAGGCCTGCGGATTTTATCTGAAATCAATATTTATGTTTCGGTCGGGTTATTGCTGTTTATTTTATTCTTGGGAAATACCGAGTTTTTACTTAATGCCCTTGTCCAAAATATTGGTGACTATTTAACTCGTTTCCCTGCTTTAGCATTACAAAGTTTTGCTTTTGAACAGCCTAAAGAATGGATGAGTAGTTGGACTTTCTTCTTCTGGGCGTGGTGGATTGCTTGGTCTCCATTTGTAGGACTCTTTTTGGCACGTATCTCAAGAGGGCGTACCATTCGTGAGTTTGTATGCGGTACCTTAATTATTCCACTTCTATTTACACTTACGTGGTTATCTATTTTTGGTAATAGCGCACTGCACAGTGTTATTTTTGAAGGCAACCAAACCTTAGCAGCGACGGTGTTAGCTAATCCGGCTCATGGTTTCTACGACCTGTTAGCGCAATATCCGGGCTTTACCTTTATTGCTTCAATTGCCACCGTAACAGGGCTTTTGTTTTACGTGACTTCTGCCGATTCGGGAGCACTGGTTTTAGGTAACTTCACGACTAAACTCACTAATATCGATAATGATGCCCCACGTTGGTTAAGCGTGTTTTGGGCTGTAGCGATTGGTTTACTCACATTAGCCATGCTCATGACCAACGGCATTACTGCCTTGCAAAACGCAACTATCATTATGGGATTGCCGTTTAGTTTTGTGATGTTTCTTGTGATGGCAGGGCTTTATAAGTCGCTCAGACTTGAAGATTACAGGCATGCTAGTCTCAGTATGAATGCAGCGCCAGTGGTAGGGAACGTGGATATTCTGAACTGGAAACAGCGTTTAACTCGAGTCATGCATCATCCAGGAACTACTGAAACACAGCGCATGCTAGATATGGTGTGTTTGCCAGCTGTTCAGGCTGTTGCTGATGAGTTGATTAAGCAGGGCATGAATGTGGACGTGCAGCAAACCCCGCTTGAAGATGAAGATACGCTTTACCATCTAGATCTGACTATCCATTTGGAAGAAGAGCAAAACTTTGTTTATCAGATTTGGCCTGTACGTTATAGCGCGCCTAACTTTAGCCAGCGTGTAAAACGAGGCAAGCAGTTCTATTTCCGACTTGAAACCTATCTTTATGACGGCTCGCAAGATAACGATCTGGTCGGTTACAGTAAAGAACAGGTCATTAACGATATTTTAGATAAATATGAAAGACATATGACGTTCTTACATATTAATCGTATTAGTCCCGGGAATCGTCCATTGTTCCCAGATCCACAAGCTTAAGAGGAAAATGCATGGCTTCTCCTTATCTACATTCTTTTGCTTTATTTTTCTCGTTGCTCAATCCATTTTTAATGAGCATTTATATGATTGGCCTGATCCGCCATTCAGAAGCCAAGGTGTTTAATAAAGCACTGATTCAGGGAAGTTTGATTGCTTTTGTCGTGTTCATGCTATTTGCATGGGGCGGCGAAACAATTTTTAGTAAATATCTGAATGTACGTTTTGAAGCCTTTCAGATTTTTGGAGGTCTTATCTTTTTGGTGATTGGCTACCGCTATGTGTTTCAGGGGGCCGACACCATTGGAGAAATGCGTGGTGCTCCAGAACATCTGGCTGGCACCATTGCCATGCCGTTTATGATCGGCCCAGGGACTATTAGCGCTGCGGTAGTCACAGGGATTGAAATGTCAATTGGTGAGGCAGCCCTAGTGATTGCCTTCACCTTGTTTTTAACTTGCAGTATTTTGATTTTGATGAAATTTTCACATGATCATTTACGCTATAAACATGCCAAACACATTGACCGCTATTTTGACATTGTCGGGCGTTTATCCGCTTTATTAATTGGTACGATCGCCATTGATATGATCATTAATGGTGTAACAGGCGTCATTAATAAAGTTTAGCAAGTCACTCATAAGAACCTGCTATGCCATTGAACATGGAATAAAATGGCATAGCATCTTCTAAAAAATTCTAAGATAAATAGAACAGCTTTAAAAAATAACTTTAAAAATAGTGCCTTAAAAAATTAAATTTTTAAAAACAATCAAAGATATTAAAAAATACGATGCTATGTTATGGATTTAAGCATGTTTTTTTTGTGAATTATCAACCATAATGTTGACTGAGCTTGTTTTAAGACAGAGTTGAGCTATGCCTACATTAGATGAAATGACCACAGCAACTGATGATCAGTCTGAATTGACGATGTCAGTTTTGATGACGCCTGATATGGCAAATTTTTCAGGTAATGTTCATGGTGGTACGATTCTAAAACTACTAGACCAAGTCGCTTATGCTTGCGCAAGTCGTTATTCGGGTGGCTACGTGGTGACTTTATCTGTAGATAAAGTAAATTTTAAAGAACCTATTTATGTAGGTGAGTTGGTAACCTTCTTGGCAAGTGTGAACCATGTAGGTCGTACTTCAATGGAAGTCGGTATCCGTGTTGAAGCGCAAAATATCCAGAAGCGGACAGTGCGCCATACCAATAGCTGTTATTTCACGATGGTTGCTGTTGATGAACAGGGCAAGCCATGTGAAGTACCTCAATTAAATCTCAATACAGAATGGAAGCGTTGCCGCTTTGAAGCTGCTGAGCATCGTAAGGTTTTACGTCTTCAAGAAAACCACAACCCATCTTGTAGCATGTATAAGAAAACTTCTTAAAAAAATAGATCAAATTAAAAAAGGATCGAACCGCAGCATGGTTCGATCCTTTTTCTTCTTTACCAAAATTCAGCGTCCATTTTTCATTTCAGTAAAATTATCTCTGAGCTTGGAGGAGAATGCTGAGAGAATTAACGAGTTGCAGGAGCAGCTTCAGAAGCAGAACCTACAGCATCAGATGCAGCATTTGCAGTGTTTGCTTGTTCTTGAGTTGAAACAACAACTTTTTCTTCACCAGCAGTGTTATGTGCTTGGTCGTGCTTAGAAGCAGCAAAAGTTGAAGCAGCAGTTAAAGCAAGTGTAGTAGCGAGTAAAGTTTTAGCTAATTTCATTTTATGGCATCCTTAAATTTCATTTAAAAATAAATTAAACCTAATCGTTCATACCTACCTGAAACCTGTATGGCTGAATGACTAAGCTAGGACACATGCTAAGCCGAGCTTGGTATTACATCAATTAACTTAACAATCTATTACGGCTATCTTAACAATATGAAATATACGGGTCATTTATGTGAGCAATCTGTAAAATAAAAGGGCTTAAATACACCTTAAAATGTGAAAAAATATTTCTTATCGAGTAAAAAAAAGCCAACTGTGTTACGTAAACCTAACACTCTGGCATGAATTGTGAATGCGCCTAAATAGAATATTCCGTTTGAATTATAATTATCCAGAGTTAATATAGATTTTAAATGAGATGTATGTCACATATTAACTATTTTGGCCTGATAATTGAAAAGTATATCTTCAAAGTGAAAAATCATTTTCATGCTACTTAAACAGTGATATATCTTTCTTAGTTTTTTTAAACCTTGTTGATTTGAGCCGCTTGTGAAACTGATTGCCCAAAAAACTGTTCCCACCCATATTATTTCTGGTTTTTTAGGGGCAGGAAAAACCACATTATTACAGCATTTATTAAGTCAGAAACCTAAAGATGAGGTGTGGGCTGTATTAATGAATGAATTTGGGCAAATTGGAGTAGACCAACAACTCTTACCCCAAGATGAGGGATATGCAGTCAAAGAACTATTAGGTGGTTGTTTATGTTGTAGCAGTCAATTACCTATGCATATTGCTTTAGCACGGCTATTGAGTGAACAAAAGCCAGATCGACTCTTTATTGAGCCGACTGGACTTGGGCATCCTTCTCAGTTATTTGACCAACTGACTGAACCTCATTGGCAAAGTAGTTTAGCCATGCGAGCGTTGATTACGGTGGTCGATGGTAGTCGTTTGCATGATACTAATTGGGTTAAACAAAACCTTTATGAAGATCAGTTAAAAGCTGCCCAAATTGTGGTGGTGTCACATACTGATGTGATGACTTTTGAAGATGATCAGGCGCTTGAGTTATTAAAAGACGAATACCAGCCTTATCACCAAGAGTGGATTAAAATTGAAAATGGTCAGTTAGCGTTAAATAAAATTGATGTAGCTGCTCGTTTAACTGAGCGATCTATACAACCTTTACTTAAACTTCAAAAGCAAATGACTGAAACCGAAGTCGTAAAGGAAATTAATCAATTACCTTATCATTATGTCGAGTCGGCACAAGGTTATATTGTGGCAGGTTGGAAGTTGCCTAAACGCTGGAAATTCGAATTTTATGCTTTGCTAGATTTATTATGTGCACAGCAAGACTGGCTTCGAATTAAGGGAATTTTTAACACAGATCAAGGGTGGAAAGTTTTTAACTTTAATCCTGATCAGTTTAATTATAAGTCTGGTGAAGAGGGCATTGATAACCGTATTGAAATCATTAGCGAACATAATCATGATTGGTTGGCTTTTGAAACAGCATTACTTGCCTGTCAGCTTGAAGAATAGAGAACATTAAACCAAAGATGATTTAATGTTCTCTGAAGAGTGGGATTAAGGTTTGCTATCTAAGACAGCTTTAGCTTGCGCATGGTCAATATCTTTTTCCCAGTGAGCAATCACTACGGTTGCGACACAGTTACCAATTAAGTTGGTACAGGCACGAATAATTCCAATAAACCAGTCGACTGAAAGTAGAAGCACTAAGCCAATTGCAGGGAGACTTGGTATCACTGAAAGTGTGGCTGCAAGAATAACTAAAGCCGACCCGGGAATACCGTGAGCACCTTTAGAAGTAATGAGCGAAACCAGCAAAATAGCCAGTAAGTCATGCATAGACAAATCAATATTGCAGGCCTGTGCAATAAAGATCACGCCTAAAGTTAAGTAAATTGAAAAGCCATCTAAATTAAATGAATAGCCAGTTGGAATAACCAAACCGACAGTTGAATCTTTAATTCCCAAATTTTTGAGTTTTTTCATAATTTGAGGAAGAACAGAGTCAGAAGAAGCGGTACCTAAAACAATAGCGAGTTCATCTTTAAAATAGCCCACAAATTTGAAAATGTTGAGACCGGCAAGTTTTAAAATCGAACCTAAAACAATAACGACAAATAAAATGCAGGTTGCATAAAACAGTAAAACTAAATAACCCAATTGTAAGAGTGAATCTAAACCAAATTTAGCAGTGGTATAGGCGACTGAACCGAATACACCAATTGGAGCTAAACGAATAATAAGTCCCATAATTTTAAAGAAGACTTCCGAAAAAGCTTCAAGCGCTTGACGTACTAACTCTGCTAAATGTTTAGGAATTAAAAGTAGGGAAACACCAAATAAAATAGCGATCAATAAAACCTGTAAAATATCGCCGTTTGCAAAAGCAGCAGTAAAGGTCTTCGGAATAATATTGAGTAGAAATTCCGAACCCGTATGCATCTCGTGGGCACGTTCGGTATAGGTACTTAAATCTTTTGCATCTAAATGGCTAATATCGATATTCATACCGACGCCCGGTTTAAATACATAGGCCACAATAATGCCTAAAATTAAGGCAATACTGGTGACCACTTCAAAATAGAGAATGGTTTTTGCACCGACTTTGCCCATTTTTTTAATGTCATTTGCACCATAGATTCCCAGTACAACCACACAAAACACAATCGGTGCAATCAGCATCTTAATTAAAGAAATAAAACCATCACCTAATGGCTTTAGAGATAGGGAGAAATCATGAAAGCCGATTCCAACTGCAACCCCAAGAAAGAGCGCACAAAGAACCTGTAAAAATAAACTACGCTTGAGCTTTAGCCACATAAGTCATCAATTTTAGCAAGAGGAAAATATATCTCTCTAAAGCAAAAAGTCGGCCAACTATAAAATAAGCTGAGCGTTTTGGAAGAATATGCAAATTTCACATGACTATGCTTTGTATTGTTCAGTTTTTTTATAATTTTTTACCTAAAATCGAGTATCCTTAGCGCCAAATTTTTGGACATATTAATCATGGCGCTTAAAGCAACAATTTATAAGGCAGACTTGAATATTGCCAATATGGATGATCATATTTATGGTGATTATCAACTGACGCTTGCCTTGCATCCTTCGGAAACTTTAGAACGCTTAATGGTTCGTTTGATGGCTTTTGCCCGTTTCGCAAGTGATGAGCTTGAGTTTACTAAAGACCTTTTTGAAACTGATGAGCCAGCATTATGGCAAAAAGATTTAACGGGTCAGTTAGAGACATGGATCGAAGTTGGTTTACCGTCTGAAGATAAAGTCAAAAAAGCCAGTGCTCGCTGTAAAACAGTTGCGCTTGTTGTGTATGGCACACAAGTCGAAGACTGGTGGAAACGAAACAGTAAGATTAAAACGTTAAGTAACGTTCAAGTGTGGCAAATTGCCCCTCAAAGTACAGCAGAGCTTGAACAACTCTGTGAACGTACAATGCAGCTTCAATTAAATGTCATGGACAACGAGTGGACGCTTTTAGATGAAAAGGGTCAGGCAAGTGTTGTGTGGACACAGTTACAGTAACATAGAAAAGCGCAACAAATTCTACAGATTCAGTTGGTACACTAAGTACCAATTGCGATTTTAAAGATTCAGATTAAGGGGTAAACCATGTCAAATGAATTAGAAATTATCGATTTAAAAGTAGGTGAAGGCAAAGAAGCGGTTAAAGGTGCTTTGATTACAACTCACTATACAGGTTGGTTAGAAGACGGCACAAAATTTGATTCTTCAATTGATCGCGGTAATTATTTTGAATGTGTGATTGGAACAGGCCGTGTAATTAAAGGTTGGGACCAAGGCATTATGGGAATGAAAGTTGGCGGTAAGCGTAAATTAATCGTACCTGCTCATTTAGCTTATGGTGAGCGTAAAATGGGTAAGATTATTCCTGCTAATTCTAATTTAATTTTTGAAATTGAATTATTCGATGTCAAAACTCGTGACTAGTGAAAATTTAAAGCCCTTTAGGGGGCTTTCTTGTTTATATGAGCTTTAAATATAAATACATTATTAATTTATATTTTAGCTTTTTTAATATTTAAGATTATTTTCAGATTATTTGATTATAAATGCTGACTGAGAAACTGTTCATTTATGGGCAGGCTGACATTAAGACCAAATTCCAAAAAGTTTGCGTCTTAAAATCAAACTTCGCATAAATAATCTATATTGTTATTGAGACGCTATTTCATGATTATCCGCTTTGCATCTCCTTTGTTGAACATATCACTTGGCTTAGCTTTGGCAGGCTTGTCAGGCATGGCATTAGCCAAACCACCTAAACTGGACGCGTCAACACTTACGGTGATTGGTTATCATGAAATTACCGATACTAAAAATGCGTTAATTCCTCAATATGCAGTGACGACTCAACAATTTACACAGCATGTTGAATGGCTGCAAAAAAATGGATTCCATTTTATTACGGTTGATCAGTTGATCCGTGCTCATCAAGGTAAATTTCAATTACCTACAAAACCTGTTCTATTAACTGTAGACGATGGTTATCAATCTTTTTATCAAAATGCTTATCCTGTTATTAAAGCTAAAAAAATCCCTGTAGTACTTGCAGTAGTAGGTTCATGGTTAGAGCCAAAAGCAGGGCAGAAAGTCGATTTTTCAGGGGAAGAAATTCCACGCGATAAAATCTTAAGCTGGGGTGAGCTGAAAGAGATGCAAGATAGTGGCTTTGTAGAAATTGCAAACCATAGCTATCATTTGCACCGTGGCATTACAGGCAACCCACAAGGCAACTCTGAACCTGCTGCAACTACTCGTTTTTATGATGTAAAAACTCAAACTTACGAGAACGATGCACAATATCAGTCACGTATTTATAACGACTTAAAGAAAAATAACGAACTACTCAAAGCACATGGCTTACGTTCACCACGTATTATGGTATGGCCTTATGGTCGCTATAATATGCAAACTGTTCAAATTGCTAAAAAGCTTGGTATGCCAATTACCATTACACTTGATGATGGGGCAGACCACGCAAAACAATCTCTCCAAAATATGAGTCGTATTTTGGTAGAAGGCGATATGACGACTGATGATTTGGCTCAAGAAATTAAAAATCGTGAATTGAATTTAACGGATAACAATCGTCCGCAAAAAATTATGCATATTGATCTGGACTATATTTATGATCCAGACCCGAAACAGCAAGAGCGTAATTTAGGTCACTTGTTAGACCGAATTAATGCGATGGGCGTAAATACCGTTTATTTACAAGCTTTTTCAGATCCAGATGCGAATGGCTCTGCTGATATGGTGTATTTCCCGAACCGTCACCTTCCAATGCGTGCCGACTTATTTAACCGTGTAGCATGGCAAATTCAAACCCGTACGCCTGTAAGTCGTATTTACGCGTGGATGCCTTTATTGGCATGGGAACTACCAAAAACTGATCCTGTTTCTAAGGATTTGGTGGTAACAGAGCAAGCAAAAGCTGGTGAACACCTCAACATGGGGTATATCCGTTTAAGTCCATTCTCAGCCGATGCACGTCAAACTATTCGTGAGATTTATCAAGATTTGGCTAAGTCATCTTCATTTAACGGAATTTTATTCCATGATGATGTCACCTTATCTGACTATGAAGACGCAAGCCCAGATGCCTTAAAAGCCTATGCAAAACAAGGTTTACCGACAGATTTGGCAAAAATTCGTGATAACGATCAAGATTTGCAAAAATGGACGGCATATAAGACAAAATATCTAGATGATTTTGCAATGCAACTTGTTGATGACGTGCGACAATATGAACCGTTCTTACTTACCGCACGTAACTTATACGCGCAAGTTGCTTTAAAACCATATGCAGAAAACTGGTATTCACAATCGCTTGAAGAGTCATTAAAACGCTATGACTTTACGGCTATTATGGCAATGCCTTATATGGAACAGGTCGATAACTCTGATCAATTCTATAAAGACATGATTGATCGCGTGAAACAATATCCAAATGGCATTAAGAAAACCGTTTTTGAATTACAGGCAACCGACTGGCGTAAAAACGAAAAGGTACCTTCAACTGAAATGGCCGCAACAATTCATTCTCTTTATCAGCAAGGTGTAATGCATGTCGGATATTACCCAGATGACCCAATTAAAGATCATCCGGATGTTGATGTGATGCGTAAAGCATTTGCTGAAAAATCATCTCGTCTTGTGCCGTAGTTGAGGCTAAAACATGACAATCTTTGCTGCAATATGGTCGCATGCCTTAAAATTCGTTTTCTATTATCCATTATTCATGTCGTATTTATGGATGATTGGCGCGATCATTTTCTATTGGAAAGAACGTCAGGCCCCGCCTTACGATCAACCAGCTCCATTAGAGAGTTATCCAAAAGTCGCTGTGTTAATTCCTTGTTTTAATGAAGGGGATAATGCAGAAGAAACCATTAGCCATGCATTAAAACTGGACTATCCTCATTTTGAAGTGATTGCGATTAATGATGGTAGCTCGGACAATACAGGAGAGGTACTCGACCGTTTAGCAGCACAACATGAAAAACTCCGTGTTGTTCATTTGGCGCAAAACCAAGGTAAAGCCATGGGGTTGCAAGCCGGAAGCTTAATGACCGACGCCGAGTTTTTAATTGGTATTGATGGCGATGCTTTACTTGATCCTCATGCAGCAAAGTGGATGATTCGTCATTTTCAGGAAAATCCAACAGTTGCAGCTGTGACGGGTAACCCGCGTATCCGTACTCGCTCAACTTTATTAGGACGTATTCAGGTCGGTGAGTTTTCTTCGATTGTCGGCATGATTAAACGTGCACAACGTACTTTTGGGCGCTTATTTACCGTCTCTGGTGTGATTACCGCTTTTCGTAAGAGCGCTGTTCACCAAGTCGATTATTGGTCACCAAATATGTTGACTGAAGATATCGATATTACTTGGAAATTGCAGCGTGCAGGTTGGGACATTCGTTTTGAACCGAATGCCTTAGTCTGGATTTTAATGCCTGAAACTTTAAATGGTTTGTGGAAACAACGTTTACGTTGGGCTATGGGCGGGGCACAGGTATTAATTAAAAATATTGATGTGTTCACCAAACCAAAATTAAATTTTTTATGGCCTTTAATGTTTGAGCTTTGCTTAACCTTAGTTTGGTCATATTTAATGCTGGCGATGGCTTTATTATGGTTGGTACATTTTATTTTACCGGTCCCTGCTTTAGCCGTTGTGAGCTCTCCATTTTTACCGTATGGTAGCGGTATTTTATTGGGGGCAACCTGTCTCATTCAGTTTGCTTTAAGCAAATGGATGGATAGTCGTTATGAACCGCATCTAGGAAAAAACTATTTCTGGATGATCTGGTATCCATTGGTCTTTTGGCTAATCACCATCTCGGCAACTATTGTGGCATTTCCAAAAGTTTTGAAACGTGGAGATGAGAAACGTGCGCGTTGGGTGAGCCCGGATCGGGGCATTCGTGGATGAAATGCAAGAGTCATGAGATTTTAAAGATCGTGCTGTATTGATGTCTGGGGAAAACCACAGCACTTCGTTAGGTAAAGAGAGAAATGAAGACAAATTCGTTGATTATTGATTTACGCCGTCAATTACCATGGCATAAACGCTATGCTTCTACAACAAGCACAGCCATGATGTGGGCGGTTTGGTTGTTGCTGTGGCGTCCATTTGTACTGATCTGGGTTTTAGCTGAGCTCCAAAAAACACATTTGGTTCACCGTTTGTTTAGTGCGTTTGGTTTAGGCATTGAACATGGTATTACTGCGTTAATTGCTTGTGCAATTTGCTTATTATTGTGGAGTCATGTGCTGCCTGAGCATCGTGTTGGCGGTAATGCGCTTAAAGCAAAACAGACAGAGGATTATGCGCGCTATTTTGATTTACCTGAACATGAAATTGAACAGGGACGTAGTCAGAAAATTACAGTCGTTCACCATGATGAGCTAGGTAAAATCGTTAGAGTTGAATAAAGCCGATTAATAAAAAAAGCCCGCATCATGTGGGCTTTTTCTTACGCTAATTTCAGTATATCCATAAGCTTTAAACTATAGAGTGCAGTGCTTGTGCAGGTATTATTTACCTTTGAAAACAGGCGGTCTTTTTTGCAACATGGCAAACACACCTTCTTGAACATCTTCTGTGGTGAGCAATGGTTGAAGATGAGTTTGCAGTTGCTTAAAGGCAACCCCGTAACCTTCGTTAATAGCTTCACGCGCAGAGGCGAGAGTCGCTTTTACAGCAAGAGGAGCAGCTTGCGAAACATGTTCAGCAAGTTCTATGGCACGGCTGAGCTGAGAACCATCTGGGCATATTTCGGTAATCAGGTTCATGTCAAATGCTGCTTGGGCATCGAAAGAGTCACCAGTGAGTAAATAACGCATGGCTTTGGCCCAACCGGCAGCTTGAGTAAATCGTGCTGTAGCTCCACCAAAAGGTAAGATGCCACGTTGAACTTCCATTTGAGCAAATTGTGTATTTTCACTCGCAATCGTAATATCTGCGTTGAGGAATAGTTCTATACCAGCTGTATAACAATAACCCTGTACTGCCACTATCAAAGGTTTACTCAGTTTCCGGCCTATTGTGCCCCAAGGGTTAATTTCATTTTCACTAAAATCAAAAACACCTGTAGCGAGTTTAGGTTGTAACTCAACTAGGTCTAAACCAGCTGTAAAATGATCCCCATGAGCAAAGATAACCGCACAGCGCAGGGCATCATTATTTTCATATCCGGTGAGCGCTAGTGATAAGTCTTTGATCATGTGACTATCAAAAGCATTACGTTTTGCTGCCCGATCTAGACCAATTAAAAAAATATGTCCACGAGTTTCACGGCTGACTTTTCCTGCTTGATTTGACATATTGTCACGCTCTTTATTTGTCTTTAATCATGTTTTAAACAATCGTTTAAAAACTAGCAAATATAATTTGTTCGCGACTCGATCGGTATTTCTTTTATCTGTGCATTGAAATAAATCGATGACATTAGAAAAGAGTAAAACCTCAGACAACCTTAATTTCCATAATTTATTTAAATTAGCAGTTTGCTTCGCTTTATATTTTTCTCATAATACTTCGTCAAATTGATCTCAATAAGCAGCTGTTTTATGTCACCTCTAGAAATCTTTGCGGTCTTGATTAGCCTGATTGGAGTCGGATTAACGGTAATCCGTAATATGTGGTGTTGGCTGTTTAATTTCTTTGCCTTTGTTTTATATGCGTATTTGTTTTACGAATTTAAGCTATATGGCGAAACGATTTTGCAGTTCTTTTTTATGGTGGTAAATTTTTATGGCTTTTACTACTGGCTTAAAGGAAAGCAGCAAGATCACGATATTCGAATTGAACCGATTGCAGTTCAAACCGCTATCATCCAAATGATCATTGCCGCGGTAGGTGGCTTGCTTTTTGGCTTAATTCTTAAAAACTTTACTGATGCAGCAGTTCCTATGCTCGACTCACAACTTGCCGCATTTAGTTTACTTGCAACGTATTGGACCAGCCGAAAACATATTGCGACTTGGATACTTTGGGTATTTGTCGATATTATTTATGTCGGTATGTTCATCTATAAAGATTTATTTTTAACAGCCGCTTTGTATGCAGCATTTGTTTTGATGGCAGCTTATGGTTGGTATCAATGGGAAAAGGTTAAAAAGAAACAGCTTTTAGCCTCAAACCAGCTTTAATTTGGAGAGCGATCATGTTGTTGAGCTTAGAGGTTTATAAACAACAACAGTTTGATCAAATGGCTGCAAAAATAATGGCAGAGCCAAAAGAATATTGTGAATTTAATTCTGTATCAGATTTTTATAATGCTGCATGGCTTAAGAAATTTCCACAAGGCAGCCAGATTTCTGCGACAGGTTTAGATGATGGTGCCGAAGAGTTTTATGCAATTATTCAGTTTAAAGAGCAGTATTTAAAATTTGATATTAAAGAAAATAATTCGACAATTATCTTTAAAGATATGAATGAGAACGTTTTAAAAAGTAATTTTTAATTTATGAAATAAAATCTAAAAAAAGCGACTTAACGTCGCTTTTTTTAATAAATAAATTTGGAAATTTTATTCGCTGTTTCAACAACTAAACTTGCGATATCTTCTTTAAATGTTCTTTCATCGTAAGTTGTAATTGGACAACTCACAGAGATAACAGCGACCATTTTCCCGTTTGACTGTTTAAAAATAGGTGCCGCACAGGCTGCCATATCATGATTGTAATGACCCCAGCTCACCATGGTTTTTTGAGTTTTTACGTAAGAGAGTCTTTGCAATAAAGCTTTTAAATTGGTTGGCGTCAGTTCAGAGAAACTGTCCCAATCGCTAAAATTGCGGTAACGCTGACGTACTTCCGTTTCAGGTAAATCAGATAAAAGCATTTGACCAATGACGGTTGCATGAGCAGGCCAGCGAGTTCCTAAACTAATGTTGCTCGTAAAGGTTCCCATCGACTGGATATTATTTACAAAGACAATATGAGTGCCTTCTAAAATTGAAAGATGTACCGCGAGTTTGGTTTGGTCACGTAGTTCTTTCATTAAAGGTGTCGATAAATCGAGTAATGAAAGTTTAGATAAACTGTTAAAACCAAGTTCCATAACTTTTGAATCGAGAGCGTAAGTTTTTTGAGATGCTTTTCTTAAATAGCCACAAGATTCGAGTGTATAGATCAGACGAAATGCACTAGAACGGTTCACTTCTAAAATTTCAGCAATTTCTGTAATGGTCATTTCTTGCGCTTGTTGGTTAAATGCTTGCAAGATAGCTAAACCCCGTACAAGACCGGGAACTAAATATCGATCATCATTTTTTGTTGTTTCCGATTCTTGCGAATCTTCATCAATTGCTATGCTCATTCGTGTCATTTTCCTATAAATAAAACATGATTCAATTTGGGGCATGCTGCTTTATTTTATAACTATTGTAATTGTTAAAAATGCATAAAACAATTTTTATATTTAAAACTTTGTTTCCTTCTTGAAACGTAACAAAATATTTAAAAATTAATAAGACAATGAATTTTATATTTATTTTTACTTTGACAAAAAATGATCAAGGGGATTATGCTTAGCTTGTGTTTTGAAAATCAAATTATGTTTTGTATATAAAACAAAATGAGGACGCAAGGTATGAGTTGGATCTCAGTTTGTCAGCAGGGTGACGTTAGCGAAGATGAGCCGAAAGCCATCGAAATTGAAGGGAAAAAAATAGGCGTATTTTTCGTCGATGAAAATTACTTTGCTATCGAAAATGTTTGCCCTCATGCGTATGCCTTATTAACCGAAGGATTTATCGAAGATCAGACTGTTGAATGCCCATTGCACGAAGCAATTTTTGACATTCAAACAGGTGAGCTAAAAAGTGGGCCAGGGTGTAGAAACCTATGTACGTACCCAGTTCGTGTTGAAGGACAGGATATTCAAATTCAACTCTAGTCCTCACATGTACAAGGAAGCAGAACAATGAAGACATTTAATGAAAAGTTGGCAAGCTGGATTCATGCAACGCCGGCAACCGAAGCAGGTATCAACAATATTCAAATTCCAGGTCAATCTGAATTGTTGGTTTGGCAGACACGTTATAAAGAACCAACGCTCTATGAACAGGATTTTGTAAAAAACTTGATTCAGGCATTTTCTGCGGGCGCAACAGAGTTAGATGACGTTGTTTCTGCACTTAATCAACAGGGTTTCCGCTGTGAATCTGGTGATGAATGGACTTCTGCAAGCTTTACAGAAGAAATGCAACGTTTAGGTTATTGATTCAGGGAAGAATAAAATGAACGCAATCGTATCAACTTCACAAAGCGCTGAAGAATATTTAGAACTTGGTTTACGTGACCAATGGCATCCGGTTTTGGCAAGTTGGGAAGTCGCTGCTAATCCGGTCGGAATTACCCGTTTAGGCGAAAATATTGTGGTTTGGCGTGATGCCGAAGGTCAGGTCCATGCACTTGAAGATCGCTGTCCACACCGCGGTGCTCGTCTTTCCCTTGGTTGGAATTTAGGTGATCGAGTTGCTTGCTGGTATCACGGTGTTGAAGTTCGTGCTGATGGTGTAGTTGCCGATGTGCCAGCAGTTCATGAATGTCCAATGACCGGAACTAAATGTTTAAAGAACTATCCTGTAATTGAGCAACATGGCGCAATCTTTATCTGGTTTGGCATCGATGCAAATGAACAACCAGCACCGCTTGAGTTCCCAGAGCAACTTGCAAGTGAAGAGTGGAGTGCATTCCTTTGCCAAGCAGACTGGAAAGTAAACCATCAATACGCGATTGATAATGTGATGGACCCAATGCATGGGACCTATTTACACGCGACATCGCACTCGATGGCAGATGGTGAACGTACTGCAGAGATGAAGCACCGCACGACCGATAATGGTTTTATTTTTGAAAAAGAAGGTCAAACAGGTGTGAACTTTGACTGGGTTGAATATGGTTCAACAGGGGCAAGCTGGTTACGTCTTTCAATTCCATACCGCAAACAATTTGGCCCAGGTGGCGAATTCTGGATTGTGGGTTATGCAACGCCAATTGATGCCAATAATACTCGCGTATTTTTCTGGCGCTGTCGTAAGGTAAGTGGCTGGCAACGTAATGTATGGCGTTTCTTATATCGCAATCATTTAGAACAGTTGCACTGGGATGTATTGGAACAAGACCGAATTATTTTAGAAAACCTTGCACCAAATGCGCGTGAAAAAGAGTTCCTCTATCAACACGATGTTGGTCTTGCACGTTTACGCCGTTTAATGAAAAAAGAAGCTGAAAAGCAATTAAAGAAAATTGCTGCACTAAATGCATCAAACCGTATCGAGATGCAGGAACAAGCTCATGGCTAATGTAGCGTTGTTGCAAGGCAAAAAAGTTTTAGTGACTGGTGCTGCACGTGGTTTAGGCCGAGATTTCGCTCAAGCCATTGCCGAGGCAGGTGCTGAAGTTGTGATGGCAGATATTTTGTCTGACTTGGTGCAACAAGAAGCACAAGCTTTACAGAAACAAGGGCTAAACGTTCATGCTGTCACCGTTGACCTTGCCAATGCAGACTCTATTGAAAATGCGGTTGCAAAAAGCGTGGAAGTATTACAAGGACTAGACGGACTTGTGAACTGTGCGGCACTGGCAACCAATGTCGGTGGAAAAAATATGATTGATTACGATCCTGAACTTTGGGATCGGGTCATGAATATTAATGTGAAAGGCACATGGCTGATCAGTAAGGCCTGCGTTCCCCATTTAAAGCAATCGGCTGCTGGCAAAATTATTAATGTTGCTTCCGATACGGCACTTTGGGGCGCACCGAACCTAATGGCTTATGTGGCAAGTAAAGGTGCAATTGTTGCCATGACGCGTTCAATGGCAAGAGAGTTGGGACAATCTAATATTTGTGTCAACACATTGTCACCGGGTTTAACTCTGGTTGAAGCAACCGAGTATGTGCCCCAAGAACGTCACGATTTATATGTCAACGGAAGAGCGATTCAACGTCAGCAACTTCCACAAGATTTAAATGGAACAGCATTGTATCTACTGTCGGATTTGTCCTCTTTTGTGACAGGTCAAAATATTCCGGTCAATGGCGGTTTTGTCTTTAACTAAGGAGTAGTCAAATGATTACAGGGATCGAGATTTTAAAGTTTGGAGTTGAAGATAGAGCCGCTTCAAACAAGTTTTTGGCAGATTTTGGTTTAAGCCAAAGTACTTCAGATATTGAAGGCACAGATTTATACCAAACCCAAAATGGCAGTAAGATTTATCTATTTAATTGTGATGATGAGCGTTTGCCGACTGCAATTGAGCAAGGTTCAACTTTACGTGAAGTGACTTGGGGTGTTGATCATGCTCAAGACCTTGAAGAATTGGCAGCTCGTTTGGCCGATGTAGAAGGTTTTAAACGTTCTGAAAATACAGTTCAGTGTCTTGACCCAAATGGCATGACCATTCGTTTTGAACAAAGCTTTGTTAAAGAAGTACCTGAACTTAAAACGGAAGGCATTAACCAATACGGCAACATTCAACGTGTGAATGCCGCAAGTCCAGTCTATGAAAAAGGTCAGCCTGTTGCAATTGGACACGTGGTGTTTTTCACACCGGATTTGGCAACAACTGAAAACTTCTATATCGAGAAAGTAGGTTTCCATTTATCGGATGCCTATAAAAATCGCGGTGCATTCTTACGTTGTCGTGGAGAAGGTTATCACCACGATTTATTCTTGCTCAGTGTTCCAAATAAACCTGCTGGCTTAAATCACGTTGCGTTTGTAGTACGTGATATCCATGAGGTGATTGGGGGCGGTCTAAATATGAATCGTTCGGAGTGGTCAACCTTTATTGGACCAGGACGTCACCCAATTTCTTCTGCTTATTTCTGGTACGTCAACTCACCATTAGGTGGTGCATTTGAATATTACACCAACGATGATTATTTGACAGAAGAATGGCAACCACGTGTAGAAGAACATCGTCTAGAGCTTTTCACTGAATGGGCGATTGAAGGTGGTCTTGATGACACACCCCGCCGTCAGGTGAAGCCTGTTTAACAGGTATTGCTTTACAAGGAAGATGGCTATGGAAAAGATCGTAATTGTAGGTGCCGGACAGGCAGCGGGTTGGGCAGTAAGTACCTTGCGTCAAAATGGGTATGTGGGTGAAATTCACGTGGTTTCAAATGAAGATCAAGTGTTTTATGAACGTCCGCCACTGTCTAAGCAAGTACTTTCAAAAGAAGCAACTTATGAAAGTTTGAATCTGTTCTCACCTGAACAGGTTCAAGAGTTCAACGTTCAATGGCATAAACCGGAAATTGCAACAAAAGTCGATCGTGAGCAAAAACAGGTTCATTTAGAAAGCGGTCAGATTTTGCCGTATGACAAATTGCTGATTGCAACTGGAAGCCGTGCGCGTGTACCCGTCAATACATGGCAGTTCATTCCAAATGTTGTGACTTTACGCAATGTGCATGATTGTGAACGTTTGGCTGAAATTTTAAAGAATGCAAAAAATGTCGCTGTGATTGGCGGTGGCTGGATTGGTTTAGAAATTGCTGCAACTGCGCGTAAGCAAGGTAAAGATGTTCATATATTTGAATATGGCGACCGCTTATGTGCAAGAAGTGTGAGTCCGGAAGTGTCTGCATTTTTAAAAAATATGCATGAAACCCAAGGCACAAAAATTCATTTAGACAGCAAGAGCCTTCATTTGGTTGAAGCACCTAATCAGAAAGTTGAAGTGGTGAACCATCCTCAAAATAGTCAGTTATTTGACTGTGTCGTGGTAGGTGCAGGCGCCGAGATTGCCAAAGAGTTAGGTGTACATGCTGGTCTCGATGTGAAAGATGGCATTGTAGTGAATTGTTTTGGGCAAACTTCAGATCAAAACATTTATGCCGCAGGTGATGTCGCGATTCATCCTGGTTTGGGTTATTGCATTCAGTCTTGGGCAAATGCACAAAATCAGGCAATTGCAGCAGCAAAGTCGATGCTCGGCATTGAAACTGAATATAGCGATATTCCATGGCTTTGGTCAGATCAATATCACTTTAATATCCAGATTTTAGGTACGTATCAACCTGAAAAAACGAAGGAAGTAGTCATTCGCCAAGGCGGTGAAGATCAGGTGAGCTATTTATATCTGGACCATGAAAATCGTTTGCTCAACATGATTGCCATTAATGATTCTAAACTGGTCAAACTGGCAAAACGTTGGATGCAAGCCAACACCGTTTTAGATCCAAAACTATTAGCAGATGCTGAATTTAATGTCATGAAGTTAAAACCGTAAACATTAAATCTGGTTCTCATTACCAAATCGAAGGAATGACACATGAGTAATGAAGAAAAAAGTGGATTGAAGCATTGGGTACCTGCTTTTGTCCTTATGGTATGTGTGGTACTGGCGTTTTTCGACAAGATTAGTATTGCGGTTTTATTTTCAGATCCTCATTTTCAAAGTGCAATGGGAATTGCTGAAGATAAGGCCAAGCTCGGATGGCTCATGACAAGTTTTTTACTTGCTTATGGTTTTTCATCAGTCTTTCTCAGCTTTTTGGGTGACATCTTTAACCCAAAGAAAATGCTGTTCTGGAGCGTAACGTCGTGGGGCGTACTCATGTTCTGTATGGGGTTCACCACCAGTTATTCAGGCATGTTGATTTTACGTGTACTGCTTGGTTTAGCAGAAGGCCCGTTATTTGCCTTGGCATATACCATTGTTAAGCAGACTTATACGGACCGTCAGCAGGCACGTGCTTCTACTATGTTCTTACTTGGAACACCGATAGGTGCATTCCTTGGGTTCCCAATCACGGCAAATGTTTTAGCTCACCACGACTGGCACACCACTTTTTTTGTGATGGCTGCGCTAACCCTGATTGCGATTTTTAGCATTGTTTTTGGTCTGCGTAACTTACAGCTCAAGAAAACTGTCGAAATTGAGGGCGAGAGTAAACGCACTAATTTCAAAGGTCACATTACTAATACTAAATTGCTGCTCAGCAACAGCGCATTCTGGTTGGTTTGTCTCTTTAACATTGCGTTGATGACTTATTTGTGGGGCTTAAACAGCTGGGTTCCTTCTTACTTAATGCAAGACAAAGGATTCAATCTCAAAGAGTTTGGGATGTATTCAAGCTTTCCGTTCATTGCCATGTTAATTGGCGAAATTATCGGTGCGTTTTTATCTGACAAGTTAGGCCGCCGCGCAATTCAAGTATTTAGCGGTTTATTACTCGCGGGCATCTTCATGTATGTGATGGTCATTATGACTGAGCCTCTATTGATTATTGCTGCCATGTCTTTAAGTGCTATGGCATGGGGTTTTGGGGTCGCAGCTGTATTTGCTCTGCTTGCAAGAGTAACGACCTCAAATGTAGGGGCGACTGCGGGTGGAATATTTAACGGTTTAGGTAATTTTGCAAGTGCAATTGCGCCTGTTCTTATCGGTTACATCGTGATGCAAACACACAGTTTTAATTTAGGAATTACCTTCTTGGCTGCTGTCGCTGTCATTGGGTCGTTGTTCTTGGTTCCTCTTTTAAAACGTTATTAATTCACTGTATAGGAGTTTAAAAAATGACTACACAACAATTCGAATCGTGGGCACAACCAGAGGGTGCTTCTTTAGAAGATTGGTTAAACACACGTATTGCTCGCTTTGAGACACGTAAATATGACTTCGATGCTTTGAAGTTCCAAGCAGATTACGACCCGAAATATCGCCGTGCACAAATGCGTTATATGGGTACGGGTGCAACAGGTGTTGCAAATGACGGTAACACTGTACCAGCAGAAAACTTCACGTTTTCAACCATGGTTCTGCCACCACAGTGTGAAGGTCCTTTGCACATTCACCACGATGTTGAAGAAGTGTTCTTTATGCTTCGCGGCGAAATTGATTTGTTCATTGAGCATAACGGCGAAAAATTTGAAACCCGTTTAAAAGAGCGTGACCTGATTTCAATTCCACCGGGTATTTACCGTGGTTTGTTTAACCCAGGTCAAGAAGATGCCTTGATGTGTGTGATGTTGGGAACAGGTAAACCAACCATTCCGAACTATCCACCAGAGCATCCGTTGTCTCAAATCAAACGTTAATTGTTTGATGAAGTGAATGAAAGGAACGAATTGAAAATGATGACACTCATTGAAAAGTTAGCAGAATTTCCGGTGAAAACCGTTACTGTTCAAGGCCAGCAGCAAGCCTATCGGGAAGCCGGTCAGGGCGAGTACCTTGTGCTGTTGCATGGCATTAGTTCAGGTTCTGCTTCATGGGTAAACCAACTTGAAGTGTTGTCTCATCATTTTCATGTCATTGCCTGGGATGCACCGGGCTATGGCAAATCAGCTGAACTTTTAACGGATCAGCCCAATGCTACCGACTACGCAAAGCGTTTGGCAGCGTTGTTTGATGTTTTAAAAATTGAAAAAGCGATTGTGGTCGGACACTCATTAGGCGCCTTACAGGCGAGTGCATTTGCTGCACTTTATCCAGAGCGAGTGAAACACTTGGTTGTAGCTAATTTGGCGCAAGGCTACCAACGCCACGATGAACAAACACAAATTCAGATTTTTGAAAAAAGACCAAAAATGTTGAAAGAACTCGGTGCTAAAGGAATGGCCGAAAGCCGTGGACCTCATTTGATTTATAGACAAGAGCCACAAGCCTTAGCTTTAGTTTCAGAGGTGATGCAGCAGTTGACCTTACAAGGTTTCACACATGCATCGTACTTACTTGCATATGACGAAATACGTAATTACTTAACCGATTTAAAAGTCCCATGCACAGTGATTGTAGGGCAGCAAGATCAAATCACTCCTGCGTTAGGTATACAAGAGCTTGCTCAGGAATTGCAGTTGGAACAGCGCTTCGTCATAGAAGATGCAGGACATTTAAGTTATGTCGACCAACCGCAAGCATTTAACCAAATTATGTTGATGATTCAGGAACAATCGTAAGAGAGATTAAGGATTATGAGCTTCCAAGTTGAAGGAAAAGTTGCAGTTGTTACCGGTGGCTCATCTGGGATTGGGCTGGCTGCTGTTGAAATACTGGTTGCAGAGGGTGCAAAAGTTGCTTGGTGTGGTCGCGATGAAGAACGTTTAAATGCTTCTAAGCACTATATTTTAGAAAAATATCCGCATGCCAATATTTTTACCAAAGCATGCAATGTATTGAAAAAAGAAGAAGTTCAGCAATTTGCCAAAGAGGTCAAACTCAATTTGGGCAATGTGGACATGCTCATTAACAATGCTGGGCAAGGCCGTGTTTCAAATTTTGAAAACACACAAGATGAAGACTGGATGAAAGAAATCGAGCTGAAATATTTCAGTGTTTTACATCCGGTACGGGCTTTTCTTGACGACTTAAAACAGTCGGCAAATGCCTCAATTACCAATGTGAACTCGTTACTGGCATTGCAACCGGAACCGCACATGATTGCGACTTCATCTGCACGCGCTGCACTGTTGAATTTAACCCATTCATTGGCGCATGAGTTTACTCAATATGGCGTTCGTGTGAACTCGATTTTACTCGGAATGGTCGAGTCTGCGCAGTGGAAACGCCGTTATGAAACCCGTTCAGATTTGAATCTGTCATGGGAAGAGTGGACAGGCAATATCGCAAAAAATCGCGGTATTCCTATGCAGCGTTTAGGCCGTCCAGAAGAGCCTGCACGTGCTTTAGTTTTCTTGGCATCACCATTGGCATCTTACACCACAGGTTCGGCAATAGATGTCTCAGGTGGTTTTAACAAACATTTATAAATATCAGGTGCTGTCATGAAAAAGTTGATGATGATTGGTTTTGGCGCAATGGCAGCAGAAGTGTATGCCCACTTGCCTCAAGATCTGCAACTCAAATGGATTGTAGTGCCATCTCGCAGTATTGAAAAAGTGCAGTCACAAGTCTCTTCCGAGATTCAGGTGATTTCAGATATTGAGCAATGCGATGGTACGCCAGACTATGTCATTGAGGTGGCAGGTCAAGCAGCAGTGAAAGAGCATGCTCAAAAAGTTTTAGCGAAAGGCTGGACCATTGGTCTGATTTCGGTGGGTACTTTGGCTGATAGCGAGTTTCTGGTTCAGCTTAAGCAAACTGCCGAAAAAAATGATGCACATCTGCATTTACTTGCAGGGGCTATCGCAGGCATTGACGGTATTTCTGCTGCTAAAGAAGGTGGTTTGCAAAAAGTCACTTACAAAGGCTGCAAAAGTCCAAAAAGCTGGAAGGGCAGTTATGCAGAGCAATTGGTCGATTTAGACCATGTTGTTGAAGCTACAGTCTTTTTCACTGGAACTGCCCGTGAAGCTGCGACCAAATTTCCAGCCAATGCCAATGTTGCAGCAACTATTGCACTTGCAGGACTTGGTATGGATGAAACCATGGTTGAGTTAACTGTTGATCCAACCATCAACAAAAACAAACACACCATTGTGGCAGAAGGTGGCTTTGGACAAATGACTATTGAACTGGTGGGCGTGCCGTTGCCAAGTAACCCAAAAACATCAACTTTGGCTGCGCTTAGCGTGATTCGTGCTTGTCGCAACAGTGTAGAAGCAATACAAATTTAAGAAGGATTTGATCATGGCAAAGGAAATTTATATTGCGGGTGAATGGCGATTAGGCAGTGGTGCAGTCATTCAAAGCCTTTTTCCGGCAGATCAGTCGGTAAACGCTGAGCTTTCAACGGCAACGCTTGAAGACGTAAATGAGGCAATTGAAAAAGCAGATCAGGCTTGGCGTCAACCGAGCTGGAGAAACAGCTTGCCGCATGAGCGCGCACGTATTCTCTACAAGGTCGCAGACATTATTGAAGCGCGTGTAGACGAATTAGCGAAATTACAAACCCGCGATAATGGGAAGCCTTTAACCGAAACTCGCGGTTTGGTGATGAGCGCTGCGGCGACTGCACGTTATGTTGCAGCAGCATGTGAAACAATGAATGACGAGCTCACCACTCAACGTGCTCCAGATTTTATGACCATGAGCGTGCATGAACCTGTCGGCGTGGTAGCAGCAATTACTCCTTGGAACTCTCCAATTGCGAGTGAGGTTCAAAAACTTGCTCCAGCTTTGGCAGCAGGAAATGCCGTGGTTTTAAAACCAGCAGAAGCAACTTCACTGATTGCTTTAGAGCTTGCCAAAATTTTTGAAGAGGCTGGTTTACCAAAAGGCTTACTCAGTGTGTTAGTGGGGCGCGGTTCTGTGATTGGTGATGCAATTGCTCAACACCCATTGGTTCGTAAAATTTCTTTTACAGGTGGAACAACCACAGGACGTCATTTGGCACATATTGCCGCAGACAAACTGATTACCACTTCGCTTGAGTTAGGTGGTAAGTCACCAACCATCGTTTTACCAGATGCAGATGTCGAACTGGCTGCTAAAGGTGTAGCGTACGGAATTTTTAGCTCGGCAGGCCAAGCGTGTATCGCAGGTTCTCGCTTGTTTATTCATAGCAGTCTTTACGATCAGTTTTTAATGCGTTTGGTTGAAATCACCAAAGGCTTACGTGTGGGCCATCCAGAACAGGCGGGGGTGCATTTAGGACCACTGGTCAATGACAAACATTTGCAGTCAGTTGATCGCTATGTGCAACTTGCTAAAAGCGAAGGTGGTCAGGTTCTGATTGGTGGTGAGGCACTTACGACTGGTGACTATGCCAAAGGAAGCTATTACTTACCAACCATTATCACAGGCTTAAATAACAGTGCTCAAACCTGTCAGGAAGAAATTTTTGGCCCTGTTTTAGTCGTTATGAAATATGACAACGAGCAAGATTTAATTGCCCAAGCCAATGACAGCTGTTTTGGTCTTGCCGCAGGTATCTGGACTGAAAGCTATCGCAAAGCTTGGCGTATTGCACGTGCATTAGAAGTGGGAACGGTATGGATTAATACCTACAAAAAATTCTCGATTAGTGCGCCGTTTGGTGGCTTTAAAGACAGTGGTATCGGGCGCGAAAAAGGCCGTTTGGGCATTTTATCGTACATGCAACAAAAGAGTATTTATATGGGGCTGAATGAACAGCCTAACCCTTGGTGCGATTAATAAATTCAAGGACTGAAAATAAATTTTGAGGAACAGACATGACTGAACGTGTAAATGTAGGCGAAGCAATCGCAAGAGTTTTAGAAGCGCACCAAGTTGATAGTATTTATGGTGTTATTTCCATCCACAATTTACCTATTGCCGATGCAGTAGGGCGCCGTGAAAGAATGCGCTTTGTTGCAGCCCGTGGTGAGGCTGGCGCAGTTACCATGGCAGATGCACACTCACGCTTTAAAGGCCTAGGTGTAGCGTTGACCAGTACAGGTGCTGGGGCAGGTAATGCCGTAGGTTCACTGATTGAAGCAATGAATGCGGGTAGCCCTGTATTGCATTTAACGGGTCAAGTTGAGCGTGAATATCTCGACCGTGATGCAAGCTTCATCCATGAAACCAAAGACCAACTTACATTCTTGCGTGCATCGAGCAAAGCGGCGTTCCGTATTACCAGCCCAGACAATGCTGTTGGTGTAATACGTGAAGCAATCCGTGTAGCAACTACAGTTCCAATGGGACCGGTTAGTGTTGAGTTACCAATTGATGTACAAGCAGCAGAAATTGATTTGCCACTTAACTTAGGGCCAGTCAAAGCACTTGAGTTACCACAGGCAGAGCAAGCAGAAATTGACCATCTTGTCAGTGAAATCAAAAAAGCAAAACGTCCGATTTTCTGGATTGGCGGTGGAACTTTAAATAGCGTTGCCGAAGTTAAAGCAATTGCAGATTTAGGTATTCCTGTTGTGTCATCTACACATGGTCGTGGGGTGTTGGCAGATGACCACCCACGTAGTTTGGGTGCTTTCCATAACTCGGCGGGTGTTGAGCAGTTATTAAAAGATGCCGACTTGATGGTTGTGGTGGGTTCTCGTTTACGTAGTAATGAAACTAAAACTTATTCGGTTGAATTCCCTGAAAACATTATTCAGGTGGATGCCAACCCAGTGGCTCAGCAACGTAATTACAAAATCCGCAACTTCATTTGTGGCGATGCCAAAGATGTCTTAACACGTGTGTTGGAACAGCTTCAGGGGACTTCAAAAGTTGATGCCGATTACGATGCTGCTGTAGTGGCTGCTAAACAGGCTGCAATTGATGCACTGCGTAAACAAATCGATCAGTACGCATTAATTTGTGATCACTTGCGCGCAGCTTTACCTCAAGACGGCATTTTTGTACGTGACATCACCATGTCGGGTAGTACATGGGGCAGTCGTTTATTCCCTGTACAAGCACCAAACCAAAACATCCACTCACTCGCGGGTGCAATTGGTTTAGGCCTTGCAACAGCAATCGGTGCTTCAGTTGCTAACCCTGATAAAAAAGTAATTGGTTTGGTCGGCGATGGTGGCTTAATGCTTGGCATTGGCGAAATTGCAACCATGGTGCAAGAAAACACCAACATGGTCTTAATGATTATGAACGATGGTGGCTATGGCGTAATGCGTGGCATTCAAAATAACTACTTTGGTGGTCGTCAGTATTTCAATGAGTTGCATACACCAGACTACAAACTTCTTGGCGAATCTATGGGTGTGAAGAGCTGGAAAGTCGGTAGTGCAGATGAGTTTAAAACGGTTATTCAAGAGGCAGTCGCTTTTGAAGGGCCAACCGTGATTGAGCTCGATATGAACTCGATTGGACCATTAAACTTCGCGGGTCCACCGCAAAAGAAACTGTATTAACCAGTTTGGATGGTTTAGTACATATGCGATGGGAGCTGCTAAGCCATCCTTTTTTTAGATAAATTTTTTTATCTAAAAAACAATAAAAACGAAGTTTTACAGGTAAAACAAATAAAGTTCCAGCAGGACGCTGGAACTCAATCAAGGATGTAGAGATGAAAAAGACTTCATTGATCATGGCATTCATTGCACCGCTTACGCTGGGGGTAAGCGTCAATGCATTTGCAAAAGATTCATTGCTTGAATGGAAAAGTGATGATGGCACCGACTCATTAAAGTTAGGTGGGGTGGTTCGGTTAAATCAACGCTATGAAGATTGGGAAGGGCCAAACCGTGGTTTTGGTAAGCTCCATTTTGATATTTTCAGGGTTGATCTCAAAGGTAAATTTGATGATGCTTACATCAATGCCAGTTATATGGTTCAAGACCAACAGAAAACGTCCATTGAGAAAGCATATGTTGGCTATAACTTAGATGCCAATAACAGCATTGAAGCAGGTTTAGTTTATAAGCCTTTTACGATTTATCCTTACCCGCAAAATGGCTGGACCTACCACATCCCATTCTTTTTAGGTTATGGCAACAATATTGCGCCAGGGATTAACTGGAATTATCACGACAAAGATTGGGATGTAAAACTCGGTTATTACCCGCAAATGTTAGAGACGAACCTGCGCTACTCACCAGAAAGTGCAACTTACGATGACTTGGCAGGAAATGCATTTCCATCTCAAAAAGCCTATCAAAATGAAAAGCGCAATCAGGTGAATACCCGCATTGTTCGCAAGTTAGAAACTGATTTCGGTAAGCAAGAGTTTGGTGTATCGGGTGCAATTGCCCAGCTACATAATGATATTACCGATAAAGACGGCAAATATTATGCAGTCGGTTTGCACACTGAAAACAACTACAAACGCTTTAATTTACAAAGTTCGGTCATTCACTATCAATACGATGCTAAAAATCCGGATGGTGTAAATAGTGATATGACTTTAATGGGGGCAAATGGTCTTACGCCAGCCTATTTCATTGCTTCGGAAGGTACGATTGCCAGTTTAAACCTTGCCTATACGTTGCCTGTGACCAATATGGGCAAGCTAAAAGCCATTAAGTTTTATAATGACTATAGTTATCTCGATAAAAAACGTGATGATTGGTCAGATTCGCAAATGAACACTACAGGGATGATGTTTATTGCTTCACCATTTATGGTTTGGGCGGATTATACGTGGGGTAAAAACTCCAACATTATTGGTGGCTCGACCAATTCAACAGGATATACCTCTGCTACGTCGCCAAACAGTGATAAATGGCTATACCGTATTAACTTTAATATTGGCTTTACTTTCTAAAGTAAGCAGCAATAAAAAACCACGCAATCGGCGTGGTTTTTTATTTAATAAGTGAAAATTTTTAATATCTGTTTTTTTCAAACTTATTCCAAAATACAAAGGCAGTCACAAAAGCCAAAATGGTGAGCGCGAAAATATAATACATCGCACCAATATCACTATATTGACTGAGCCAATGCACTAAAGGCAGCGTCATACCGCCAACAATTGCATAAGACAAATTATAAGAAAATGAAATGCCCGAGAAACGCACAGGCGCGGGGAACATTTTAACCATACTGCTCGACACCATGCCGACAGTACCAGAGCATAAACCCAACAACATATATAAACCAAAAATGGTTGAATGTGCCGCGTGCCCCAAACTGTTATAAAAAACTGCCGCTGTAAGTGCCACAGCAAGCGCACCGACCATCATGACTTTGCCACAGCCAAAACGGTCAGCAAAATAGCCTGCTAAAATACAGCCGACCATTTGCATGACAATAGCTGCACTTTGCATTTCAAAAGTCTGTGCGCGCTCAAAGCCAAACGTACCAGTTAATAAATTTGGCATGGCTAAAATCACCACCACCACGCAGCCCGTTAAAAACCACGTAAATAACATACCAATCGCAACGGCTGTTTTATGCGTTTTTAAGACTTGTTTTACGGGCATTTCTTTTGAGATTTCTTTACGAGCCTGCATGGCTTTAAACACAGGCGTTTCTTTTAAATAAGTTCGTAAATAAAGTGCAACCAAACCAAAAATACCACCTGCAATGAAAGGAATACGCCATGCCCAGTCATGGATTTGTCCTTCACTAAAATTCAGTGAAATCCATAAAGACATGAGCGCGCCTAGTAAAATTCCTAAAGACAGCCCAGCGGTGAGTAACCCATTTGCCAGTCCGATTTTTCTTTCAGGTACATGTTCAGACACAAAGGTCCATGCGGCTGGAATTTCCCCCCCAATTGCAATACCTTGTACTACACGCATGAGTAATAAAAGTAGCGGTGCCAAATACCCAATATTTTCAAAAGTTGGCAAAATCCCGATAAACAAGGTAGGCAGTGCCATCAGTAAAATAGAAAGCGAAAATAGTTTTTTACGCCCGACCAAGTCACCAAAATGGGCCATGACGACCCCGCCTAAGGGCCTAAAAAAGTA